>NZ_JBHJSJ010000032.1:0-15546 GCF_042268845.1 Kitasatospora sp. NPDC056273
GGGGGGCGGTGACAACCCCGGCCCGGGCCACCCCCTTTTTGTGGGGTCTCTTCGCTGGCGGGGGGGCCTCCCCCCCGGGCCCGGCCCCCGGGCGGGCCCGCCCCGCGGCGGGGTTCCGGGGGGGGGCCCGGCGGAACCGGTCAGTCCGCCCAGGCGCGCAGCGCGGCCAGCCGCTCCTGGAGCGGCTGGTACACGCCCGGAGCGGCGGCCACGGTCAGCTCGCCGTCCGGCCCGTGCCCGGGCCGGCCGCCGACCAGGGCGCCGGCCTCGGTGGCGATCAGGCAGCCGGCCGCCCGGTCCCAGGGGGCCAGGCCGCGCTCGTAGTAGCCGTCCAGCCGCCCGGCGGCGACGTCGCACAGGTCCACCGCGGCCGCCCCGCCCCGGCGGATGTCCCGCACCTCCGGCATCAGCGCCAGCAGCACCTCGGCCTGCCGGACCCGCACCGGCTGGACGTAGTTGAAGCCGGTGGCGATCAGCGCCTGGCCCCAGGGCGGGGCCGGGCGAGCCGAGAGCGGGCGGCCGTCGAGGCGGGCGCCGCGGCCCAGGACGGCGTGGAACAGCTCGCCGCGGGCCGGCGCGTACACCACGCCGACGACCGCCCGGCCGTCCACCTCGGCGGCCACGCTGACCGCCCAGGAGGGCAGCCCGTAAAGGTAGTTGACCGTTCCGTCGAGCGGGTCCACGACCCAGCGGACCCCGCTGGTGCCCGGCCGCTCGGCACCCTCCTCGCCCAGGTAGCCGTCCTCGGGGCGGCGGTCGGTGATCAGCTCCAGGACGAGCTTCTCGGAGGCGAGGTCCATCTCGGTGACCACGTCGACCGGACTGCTCTTGGTACCGGCCACGCCGAGGTCGGCCGGGCGGCCGTCGCGCAGCAGGGCGCCGGCCTGCCGGGCCGCGTCCAGGGCGACCTCCAGCAGGTCGTCGAGGAGGCCGTCGTCGGGCAGGGCGGGGGTGGGCACGGGGGTTCTCCTCCGGGGCGACGGGACGAGCGGGACGGGCAGGACTGGCGGGACGGGTGGAGCGGGCGGGACGGGCGGTCAGCGCTCGGCGACGGCCGGACGCGGGGCCCGCGGGTTGGGGCAGCAGGCCACCGCGCACACGTCGTGGCTGGGGCCGAGGGCGCCCAGGGCGCAGCGGGTCACCGGCTCGCCGCGCTCGGTGGCGGCGCGCTCCAGGACGAGCTCGCGCACGGCGGCGGTGAACCGGGGGTCGGCGCCGACGGTGGCGGCGCGGGAGACCGGCAGGCCGATCTCCGCGGCCTTGGCGACGGCCTCGGTGTCGAGGTCGTACTTGACCTCCATGTGGTCGGAGACGAAGCCGATCGGGACCATCACCACGGCGGGCGCGCCGTCGGCGTGCTGGGCCTCCAGGTGGTCGCAGATGTCGGGTTCCAGCCACGGGATGTGCGGGGCCCCGCTGCGGCTCTGGTAGACCAGCTCCCACGGCCGATCGGCCACGCCGGTGCGCTCGGCCAGCGCGGCGGCGATCAGCCGGGCCACGTCCAGGTGCTGGGCGACGTACGCGCCGCCGGGCTCGCCGCGGGCCGGGTCGTCCGGGGCGCCGGAGGACTCGGCCATGGAGTGCGGGATGGAGTGGGTGGTGAACGCCAGCCGGGCGCCGGCGCGGACGGCCTCGGGCAGCTCGTCCAGGGCGGCCAGGGCGGCGTCGACCATCGGCTCGACGAAGCCCGGGTGGTTGTAGAAGTGCCGCAGCTTGTCGACCCGCAGGGCGGGCCCGCCCTCCTCGGCGAGCGCGGCCAGCGCGTCGGCCAGGTTCTCCCGGTACTGGCGGCAGCCCGAGTAACCGGCGTACGCGCTGGTGGCGAGCACGGCGATCCGGCGGTGCCCGTCGGCGGCCAGCTCCCGCAGGGTGTCGACCAGGTAGGGCGCCCAGTTCCGGTTGCCCCAGTAGACCGGGAGGTCCAGCCCGTGCTCGGCGAAGTCCTCGCGCAGCGCGGCGAGCAGCTCGCGGTTCTGCCCGTTGATCGGGCTGACCCCGCCGAACATGAAGTAGTGCTTGCCCACCTCCTTCAGCCGCTCCTTGGGGATGCCGCGGCCGCGGGTGACGTTCTCCAGGAACGGGACGACGTCCTCGGGGCCCTCGGGCCCGCCGAAGGACAGCAGCAGCAAGGCGTCATACGGCTGCGGCGCTGCCGGGGCGGCGCCGGACGGGGAGGGTTTGCGCGCGTCGGACATGGAACCGATCCTGCCACTGAGGGACCGGGCACCGTCGCCGGGGCCGCGCGAGTGCCCGGAAAATACCGTTTGCCAACGTACGTAAGCTGTGTTTGCCAGCCTTGTTCCTTACTCCCCCGCCCGGAGCTCCCGTGCTGTCCAGCTACCGCCAGATATTCGCCTCCCCCGGCACTCTGGCCTTCTCCACCACCGGCTTCGTCTCCCGACTGCCGATCTCCATGACCGGGATCGGCATCGTGACCATGCTGTCCCAGCTCCGGGGCTCCTACGGGGTCGCCGGCCTGGTCTCGGCCTGCCTCGCGGTCTCCGCCGCGATCCTCGGACCGCAGGTCTCCCGGCTGGTGGACCGGCACGGCCAGCGCAGGATCATCGTCCCCGCCATGGCGCTCACCATCGTCGCCGTCACCGGCCTGCTGCTCTGCGCCCGGCTGGAGGCCCCGGACTGGACGCTGTTCGTCTTCGCCGCCGGCATGGGCGTGATGCCGAGCACCGGCGCGATGGTCCGCGCCCGCTGGGCCCACCTCTACCGCGAGGACACCGGCAAGCTGCACACCGCCTACTCCTTCGAGGCCGTGGTCGACGAGGTCTGCTTCATCGTCGGCCCGATCCTCTCCATCGGCCTGGCCACCTCCGTCTTCCCCGAGGCCGGCGTGCTGCTCGCCGGGATCTTCCTCGCCGTCGGCGTCCTGCTGTTCGCCGGGCAGCGCTCCACCGAGCCGCCGGTCCATCCGGCCGCCCGGCAGGAGGGCGGCTCGGTCATCCTCAACCGCGGCCTCCAGACGCTGATCCTGACCTTCGTCGCCACCGGCGCGATCTTCGGCTCGGTCGAGGTGGTCACCGTCGCCTACGCCGAGGCCCAGGGCCACAAGTCGATCTCCAGCGTGATCCTCGCCCTCTGGGCGCTCGGGTCCTGCCTGGCCGGGGTCGTCTTCGGCACCCTCAAGCTCACCGGCTCGATGGCGGTCCGCTTCCTCGTCGGCGTCCTGTTCATGGCCGTCAGCATGGTGCCGCTGCTGCTGGTCGCCCACGCGGTGCACGGCATCGGCGGGCTGGTCGTGGTCGGAGCCGCGCTGCTGGTCGCCGGCATCGCCATCTCCCCCACCCTGATCACCGCGATGGCCCTGGTCGAGCGGCTCGTCCCGGCCGCCCAGCTGACCGAGGGCATGACCTGGACCACCACCGGCCTGGCCCTCGGCGTCGCGGCCGGCTCCTCGGCCGGCGGCTGGGTGATCGACGCCTCCGGCGCCGCCGCGGGCTACTGGGTGCCGCTGGCCGCCGGCCTGCTCGGAGTGGTCGCCGCCCTCGCCGGCCTCGGCCGGCTGCGCGCCGGCCTGACCGCCGAAGCCGGCGCCGGGACGGCCGCCGAAGGGGCCGGACGGACCGTAGACGCCGAACGGTGAACTGACTAGCCTCGCCCTACCCACGGGGCTACCCATGGGTAGGGCGGCTGCGCCGCCCCGGACCGCGCCGAACCCGTTCGGCCACGGAGCAGGAGGCAGCGCAATGCCCCAGGCCAGTACCGCGACCCCCACCCGGTGGACCAACTGGGCCGGCAACCAGAGCGCCCGGCCCGCCCGGGCCGCCGCCCCCGGCACCGTGGAGGAACTGGCCAGGGAGATCCGGCGGGCCGCCGAACAGGGCCGCACCGTCAAGGCCGTCGGATCCGGCCACTCCTTCACCTCGATCGCCTCCGCCGACGACGGCGTCCAGATCCGCCCGCACGCGCTCACCGCCGTCCGCGAGATCGACCGCGAGGCCGGCACCATCACCGTCGAATCCGGCCTCCCGCTGCACCGGCTCAACCGCGTCCTCGCCACCGAGGGCCTCTCGCTGACCAACATGGGCGACATCGAGGTCCAGACCGTGGCCGGCGCCACCAGCACCGGCACCCACGGCACCGGCCGCGACTCCGGCTCGCTGGCCGCCCAGATCCGCGCGCTGGAGATCGTCCTCGCCGACGGCACCGTCCGGCACTGCTCCCCCACCGAGAACCCCCGGCTCTTCCAGGGCGCCCGGCTCGGCCTCGGCGCCCTCGGCGTGATCACCGCGCTCACCTTCGGCGTCGAACCGGCCTTCCTGCTCACCGCGCACGAGCAGCCGATGGGCTTCGACGAGGTGCTGGAGCGCCTGGACGACCTCACCGCCGTCAACGAGCACTTCGAGTTCTACTGGTTCCCGCACACCGACCGCTGCTCCACCAAGCGCAACAACCGCAGCCAGGGGCCGGCCGCCCCGCTGCCCCGGTTCAAGGAGTGGCTGGAGGACGACTTCCTCTCCAACACCGTCTGGGAGGGGGCCTGCCGGGTCGGCCGGCGCTTCCCCGGCTCGATCCCCTCGATCGCCTCGCTGGCCAGCCGGGCCTGGTCCGAGCGCAGCTTCACCGACACCGCGTACAAGGTGTTCACCAGCCCGCGCAAGGTCCGCTTCGTGGAGATGGAGTACGCGGTGCCGCGCGCGGCCGTCGGCGAGGTGCTGCGCGAGCTGAAGTCCCTGGTCGAGCGCTCCGACTGGAAGGTCGGCTTCCCGGTCGAGGTGCGCTTCGCCCCCGCCGACGACCTCTGGCTCTCCACCGCCTCCGGCCGGGACAGCGCCTACATCGCCGTCCACCTCTACCGGGGCACCGCCGACCAGGGCTACTTCACCGGCGTGGAACAGCTGATGACCGCCCATCAGGGACGGCCCCACTGGGGCAAGCTGCACACCCGCGACGCCGCGTACCTGGCCGGCGTCTACCCGCACTTCGGCGACTTCACCGCACTGCGCGACGAGGTCGACCCGCGGCGGCTGTTCGGCAACGACTACCTGCGCCGGGTGCTGGGCGACTAGGGCGTCGCCGCGTTGTTCCCGTCGGCCGGCGGCGGGGCCACCGGCGCCTTCACCGGTTCGTTCGCCGGGGCGCTGTTCGGCGCCGTCGGCTGCGGGGTCGCTCCGCCGGTGGGCTTCCCGCCGCCCGCCGACGGGGAGGCGCCGGCCGACGGGGTCGCGCTCGGGCCGGCCGAGGGCGAGCCCGTTCCCGCGCCGGTGCTCGGCGTGTCGACCGGCTCCCGGCCCGGCCGGGTGGTCGACGGGGCGGAGGCGCCGCCGGAGGGCGCGTTGTCCTGCCCCTGCTTCCCGTTCCCGCCCTGGGACGGCCGCTCCGGCGGGGCGTCCTGTTGCCGGGAGGGCTTGGGCGCTACCGAGCCGCCGAAGGACGTGCCGTTGCCGGACTCGCCCTTGACCGTCGCCGACACCGGCTGCCCGGTGGCCAGTTCGAACACCACGATCGGCGTCATCGCCAGCACGAAGACCAGCCCGGACACCGCCGCGTACGTCTTCCAGCCCCACCGGCGACGCGCCCGGACCACCTGCGGCTCGTTCCACTCCGAGGTGATCACCGGCGGCTGCACCCGCGTCTCCGGCAGCTCGGACTCGACCGGCACCTGGCGCAGGGTGTTGGCGGCCTGGTTCGGCCCCCGGTCCACCGCCTCGCGCAGCTGCTCGCCGGTCCGCTTGAAGATGTGCTGGAACACCGCGCCGCCGGTGGTGGCCCCGATGCTCACCACGGCGGCGCCCAGGATCGTGCCGTACACCCCCAGTTCGGAGGCCAGCAGCGCACCCACCACCGTGGCCAGCGCACTCGCCGCGACCTGAGCCACACTCAGATCGATGCGCCTGCGCTCCTCCTTGGCCTTGCCGCCCTCCTCGGCGGGGCTCCGCTCCGGCATCAACATCCCTCGGTCCCTACGGCTGTTCTTCGTACAAGGCTCTCCATCTTGCCCAAAGAAGGACACAAGGGACGAAAATGCGGTTCTCGGCGCCCGGATTGTGTGAAGATGATCACCGTCCGTCCGGCGGTGGTCCGCCATCGGGGGAGCACGCTCTTGAGATTCCCGTGAATCGCGGGAGACTTGAGCGGCGAGCCGCCCCTGTGGATGCCACGAATGGAGTACTGTTCGTAAAGCCCGAGCCTTGGGTCGACTTGTCGACTGCGCCCCCACCGGCAGCTTGACAAGGAGACACGGACCGGGCACGCACGGCGACGCCCGTCCCGGATCGTCGCGTTCACTGCGCGTGCGAGGACGGCCGGGACACCCAGGCGCGACGTCAACCGATGGCGTGGCAAAAAGGCAACCGTGCCACAGCGGCGTGCGCGGGCGTAAGCCCGACACGCCGGGGAACTCAGCAAGGTTGTGGCCAGTCGCGAGTGGGCAGGCCACACTCAGTACGGGAGCAGCGACGCAGGTGACGTCGGCAGGCACCACCCGGGAGGTAACCGTGCCCGAACTGCGGGTTGTGGCCGTCAGCAACGACGGCACACGGCTGGTGCTCAAGGCTGCCGACAGCACGGAGTACACCCTTCCCATCGACGAACGGCTGCGCGCCGCCATCCGTGGCGACCGGCCGCGCCTCGGCCAGATCGAGATCGAGGTCGAGAGCCACCTCCGCCCCCGGGACATCCAGGCGCGGATACGAGCCGGTGCCTCCGCGGAGGAGGTCGCCCAGGCCGCCGGGATCTCCGTCGACCGCGTCCGCCGCTTCGAGGGCCCGGTGCTCGCCGAGCGCGCCTTCATGGCCGAGCGCGCCCGCAAGACCGCCATCCGCCGCAACGGCGAGTCCCCCGGCCCGCAGCTCGGCGAGGCCGTCGCCGAGCGGCTCGCGCTGCGCGGCGCCGAGAAGGAGACCGAGCGCTGGGACTCCTGGCGGCGCGACGACGGCACCTGGGAGGTCATCCTCTCCTACCGGGCCGACGGCGAGGGCCGCAGCGCCTCCTGGACGTACGACCCGCCCCGGCGCCTGGTCCAGCCCAACGACGACGAGGCCCGCGCGCTGATCGGCGAGAACGTCGAGCGCGAGGAGGAGTCGGTCTTCCCGTTCATCCCGCGGATCGCCCGGCTCCCCCAGGACCGGCCGCCCCGCCCGATGATCGACCGGCCCTCGGCCGACCGCATCATGTCGTCCCGCGAGGTCCGCGAGTCGCGGGAGGCCACCGCCGACGCCCGGGACTCGCTGACCAGCCTGCTCGACGTGGTCCCCGCCTTCCGCGGCGACCTCGCCGTCGGCGCCCCCGCCCCGATCGAGCCGGTGCCCGCGGAGGTCGCCGAGGAGACCGAGGAGTCGGCCGCGGCGGCCGCCGCCCCGGCGGTCGGTGCGGGCTCGGCCTACGCCGACATCCTGATGCCGCGCGCCGTCGCCCCGCACCGCGAGCGCCTGGTCGGCACCACCGACCGGCAGGCCGAGGCGGACGGCGTCCGGCCCGGGCGCGGGGCAACGGGCCCCTGCTGGTACTTTCTCTTAGTGGGACGCCGGCTAAATAAGCTGGTGTTGCGACGCCGATGGGGGGGTTGGCCCGGCCTCCCGCCCCTTCGACATGCCCGGGGAGATCAGCCCGGCTGGTCGGTGACCGCCACCGGACGCGCCCCGTCGCTCGACCACTCGCTCCACGAGCCCGGGTACAGCGCGGCCGGCAGGCCCGCCACCTCCAGCGCCAGGACCTGGTGCGCCGCCGTCACGCCCGAACCGCAGTACACCGCCGTCTCCCGCTCCCCCGCACCCAGCCCACGGAACCGGGCGGCCAGCTCGGCGGCCGGCCGGAAGCGGCCGTCCGGGCCCACGTTGTCGGCCGTCGGCGCCGAGACCGCGCCCGGGATGTGCCCGGCCCGCGGGTCCACCGGCTCGGTCTCGCCCCGGTAGCGCTCCCCGGACCGGGCGTCCAGCAGCAGGCCGCGGCGGGCCCAGGCCGCGGCGCCGTCCCCGTCCACCGTCGGCAGCTGCCCCGGCACCGGCTTGAAGTCGCCCTCGCCGGGCTCCGGCAGCTCGGCCGTCACCGGCAGCCCGGCCGCCTGCCAGGCCGCGAAGCCGCCGTCCAGCACCCGGACGTCCCGGTGCCCGGCCCAGCGCAGCAGCCACCAGGCCCGGGCCGCGGCCATCGAGGCCGCGCCGTCGTACACCACGACCGGGCGCCCCGCGCTCACCCCGAAGCGGCGCATCGCCGCGCCGAACTCCTCCGGGTCCGGCAGCGGGTGGCGCCCGCCCCGGCCGGGGGCGCCGGGCGGGGCCGCCAGGTCCCGGTCCAGCTCCACGAAGTGGGCGCCGGGCAGGTGGCCGACCCGGTACTCCTCGGCCGCGGTCGGGCCGCCCGGCGCGGCACCGACCAGCTGGTAGCGCACGTCCAGCAGCACCGGCGGCAGCGCGGAGGCCAGCGCCTCCCGCAGCCCGGCCGCGGAGATCAGCGGGGAACCGTCGTTGTAGGTGGTGGTCATGGCGGCCATTGTCGCGCAGCGCCGCCCCGGCGGCGGGTGATCGGGATTCCCGCCGCCCCCGGACCCGACGGAATCCGACGCGAATCCGGCGGGAAACCGCGGGACACGCCCGACCCGTCGCTCTTTGTGGGGTCTTTGCCGGACTTTCCGCGCGGCCCGAGGGTTGGGCGCCCGCCAGGGTGGAAGCATCACCCTCGCGCGCGAGGATTTCCGTGCGCCAACCACCCACGAGGAGGCCCGCATTGCCCGCGGTGGAACTCCGACTGGCCCAGGGCACGCCCTGCTGGGTCAGCCTGCTGACCGACGACCTGCCCGGCGCCCGCGCCTTCTACGGCGCCCTGCTCGGCTGGACGTACACGCCCGGGCCCGGCCAGCTCGGCGACTACGTCCGGGCCGAGCTCGACGGGGCGCCGGTGGCCGGCCTCGGCGTCTCCACCGCCACCGGCTTCCCGGTGCAGTGGACCACCTACTTCGCCGTGGACGACGCCGACCGCACCGCCCAACTGGTCCGCGAGTGCGGCGGAACCGTCGCCGTCGGGCCGCTCCAGGCCGAGCGCGCCGGGCGGATGGCCATCGCCGCCGACGTCTCCGGGGCGGTCTTCGGCCTCTGGCAGGGCGAGGAGCACCTCGGCCGGGAGGCCGGCCGCGAACCGGGCGCCCCGGCCTGGGCCGAACTGCTCACCCCCGACGCGGAGGGCGCCGCCGGCTTCTACTCCACCGTCCTCGACCGCCCGGTCCGCTCCGGCCCGGAGGAGACCGCGCTGCTGGTGGACGGCCGGCCGGTCGCCGGCATCCGGCACCGCGCCGAGCTGCGCGGCCACCCGCCGCGCTGGCGCACCCACTTCGTGGTCCGCGACGCCGAGCTGACCGCCCGGCACACCCTCGGACTCGGCGGCCGGGTCCTGGTCGAACCGCACGACACCGCCCGCGGCCGCGCCGCCCGGCTGGCCGACCCGCAGGGCGGGCACTTCTCCGTCCTGGAGGTGCTTCCCTAGGGCCCCGGCTCTCAGGCCTGCTGCTCCTCGAAGGGCAGCACGTCCGGGGAGAGCACCGAGGCGTGCGCCGTCGCGGCGGTCAGCCGGCGGCGGTGGTGGCGGCGGCACAGCACCTCGTAGCCGACCTCGTCCCGGTCCACCGAGATGTCGCCGATCACCACCTGGGCGCCCTCGACGACCATCACCCCGCCGACCGTCCGGGCGTTGTGGGTGGCCCGCGCACCGCACCAGCAGAGCGCCTCGACCTGGAGCACCTCCACCCGGTCGGCCAGCTCGATCAGCCGCTGCGAGCCCGGGAACAGCCGGGTGCGGAAGTCGGTGGTGATCCCGAAGGTGTAGACGTCGATGTCCAGTTCGTCCACCACCCGGGCCAGCTGGTCGACCTGCTCGGCGGCGAAGAACTGGGCCTCGTCGCAGATCAGGTAGTCCACCCGGCCGCCGGCCGACAGCCGGTGCACCACGTGCGCGTGGAAGTCGAAGTCGTCCGTCACCTCGACCGCGTCGGCGCGCAGGCCCAGCCGGCTGGAGATCGTCGCCGCGCCCGCCCGGTCGTTGCGGGTGAGGATCACGCCCTGCCGGCCGCGCGCGGTGTGGTTGTGGTCCATCTGCAGCGCCAGCGTCGACTTGCCGCAGTCCATCGTGCCCGAGAAGAACACCAGTTCAGCCATGGGTGGAGCAAGGGCCTTTCACATCAAGGGAATTCGGGCGCAGAAGAGTCGATCGAGCGGCTCAGCCGCGGACTTCGAGCAGCGGCACGAACTGCTCGACCGGGGTCATCGAACCGTGCAGACCGATCATCGCGGACTCGCCGGGCTCGTTGCGGGAGGCGGTGATCGCGATGTCGTCGCGCGCCGCGGCGACCACGTCGCCGATCCGCGCGTACACCCGCTCGTCCACGGCCGGGCCGAACCAGCCCGCCGCGATCGCCTGGTCCCGGGTGGCCACCCACATCCGGTCGCCCAGCACCTCGCTCCAGACCGCGTGCACGTCGGCCGCGGCCCCCGGCACCGCGTACACGTGCCGGGCCCGGCCCTCGCCGCCGAGCAGGGCGACGCCGGCGCCCAGCTCCCAGTCCTCGTCGAAGTCGATCCGGTCCTCCGGGGCGATGTCGATCATGCCGTGGTCGGCCGTCACGTACATCGCCGAACGCGGCGGCAGCTGCGCGGCCAGCCGGCGGGCCAGCCGGTCCACCGCGTCCAGCGTCATCCGCCACTCGTCCGAGTCCACGCCGAAGCGGTGGCCCGCGCCGTCCAGCTCGCTGACGTACGTGTACACCAGCGCCCGGTCGTGCTCGGCCAGCCAGGAGGCCGCCAGGTCCATCCGCTCCTCGCCCGTGGTGCGGCCGAGGAAGGTGCCGCCGGACAGCGCCACCCTGGTCAGCGGGGTCTGGGCGAACAGCGGGGAGGAGACCTGCGCGGTCGCCACCCCGGCCTGGTGGGTGCGCTCGAAGACCGTCGGGTACGGCTGCCAGGCGTGCGGCTCGGTCGGCGGCTGCCAGCGCAGCTGGTTCATCAGGTAGCCGGCGCCCGGCACCGCCACCGTGTACCCGGCCAGGCCGTGCAGGCCCGGCGGCGTACCGGTGCCGACCGAGGCCAGCGAGGTCGCCGTGGTGGACGGGAAGCCCGCGGTCAGCGGACGGCCGCTGCCCCCCATCGAGCTCCCGGCCAGCGAGGACAGGAACGGCGCGTACTCGGGGTGGCGCAGCAGCAGCTCCCAGCCCAGGCCGTCCACCAGGAACACCACCACCCGGTCCGCCGGGGCGATCGGGAGCGTCGCGGTGAACCCGGGGACGCCCAGCCCCGCCGCCACCGAGGGCAGCAGGTCGCACAGCGAACCACTGCCGTACGGGGGCGCGGGGGCCGTGGCCGGGTCAAGGATCTCGAAGGCGTCGTAGCCGTCGGCAGGAACGAAGGACATGGAACCGGATTCGTAGCGGTGCGGTCGGTCGGAAGCGGCGGAACTCAGACCCGCGGGCCGGTGCTGATCGTCGCGTCGGACAGCGCCCGGGCGAACACCAGCGCCTGGGACACCGTCTCCGGGCCGTCGCCGGCCTCGCTCACCCGCAGGGAGAGGTCGTCGGCCGTGGCCGAGCCGGTGTAGCCGTGGTCGGCCTCGCAGTTCGGGTCCGAACAGCCGGCCGGCTCCAGGTCCAGGCGCTGCACCGCGCCCCAGCCGATCGTCAGCACCACCTCGCGCGGCAGGGTGCCCGGGGTGTACGTCTCCGGGTTCGCCACCATCCGGCTCACCACCACCGAACCGATCCGGTCCAGCCGGACGCTCTCCGTCGAGGTCGTCGCGAACGGCACCGCCGGGCTGCCCTCGGCCCCGGACTGCTCGTCCGTGTGGCTCACCACGAACCGGGTCGGGGTGAGGACCAGCACCGTGACGTGCCGGCGCACCTCGTTGGCGTCGAAGGTCGTCTCCTGGTGCACCAGGTAGGAGCTGATCGGCTCCGGGCCCACCGCGGACTCGACCGCCTCGGACACCAGGGCCGGGTAGTAGCCGCTGCGCTCGATAGCCGAGCGCAGGTCCTGAGTGGTGGTGGTACCGGTCTTCGCCATATCTCCATCCTGGCATGGTCCGCCGACGAAGCGGGCGGCACGGCGCCGAGCTTCGGACAACAGCGCCCGGGCAGGGCGCAACCAAGGAAGGTTACAGCGTGCTCATCGCGCGCGGGCCCAGATCGCTGCGGACCGGCAGCGGCGCCACCCGCACCCGCGCCCCCAGGATCGCCAGTCCGTGCGGGGCCACGACCACCGGTTCGAGATCCACCGAGGCGATCTCCGGCACGTCGTCCACCAGCTGCGACACCCGTAGCAGCAGTTCCTCCAGTGCGTCGGTGTCCACCGACTCGGCGCCGCGCCAGCCGAACAGCAGCGGCGCCGCCCGCACCTCCCGGATCAGCCCGGCGACGTCCTGGTCGGTGGCCGGAACCAGTCGGTGCGCGGTGTCGCCCAGCAGTTCGGCCGGGGCGCCGGCCAGGCCGAAGGAGAGGATCGCGCCGACCGCCGGGTCCACCGTGGCGGCGATCACGGTGTCCACGCCGCGCGGCGCCATCCGCTGGACCACCAGCTCGGCCTGCGCGGCGCCGCCGAGCAGCGCGTCCAGCTCGCGGTGGGCGCGGCGCAGGCCCGCCTCATCGGTCAGGTCCAGCCGGACGCTGCCCAGGTCGGGGCGGTGGCGCAGGTGCGGGGCGGTCGCCTTGAGGGCCACCGGGTAGCCGAGCGCCGCGGCGGCTGCGACGGCGGCCTCCTCGTCCGGGGCCGGCCGCACCGGCGAGACGTCGATCCCGTAGCGGGCCAGCAGCTCCTGCGCCTCGGCCTCGGACAGGGTGATCCGCGCGCCACCGGGCTGGGTGCGTGCGGCGACGGCGGCCCGGGTGCTCAGCGCCGCCTCCACCAGCCGGCGGGCGCCGGGCTCGTCGATCCGGTCCAGCTCGGGGACGCGCGCCGTCTCCTCCGCCGCGGCCGTGCGGCGGCGCCACTGCGCGTAGTGCACGGCGTGGGCGAGGGCGTGCACGGCCCGCTCGGGCGCCGCGTACGCGGGGATGCCGCCGGGGCGCAGCCGGACCGGCAGGTCGGTCAGCGCCAGGTGGGTGAGCACCAGCGGCTTGCCCAGCTCCCGGGCGCGGCCACCGGCTTCGAGCAGCGCGGCGGCGATCTCCGGGTCGTCCGAGCCCATCGCGGGGTCGTCCTCGCCGGTCAGCCGGCCGCCCATGAAGGCGTGGGCGGAGGTGCCGATCGGCGGGATGGCGACGGCGATCACCGCGTCCACGGCCGGATCGGCGAGCGCGACGTCCAGGGCGATCCGGAAGTTCTCGCCGGTCGCGGCGGTGGTGAGGTCGACGGGCGTGCACGGGCGCAGGCCGGCGCTCAGCAGGGCGTCGTAGGTGAGCAGGCCGAGCGAGTCGGAGTTGCCGACCACCGCGACCCGGTTCCCCGGCGGCAACGGCTGCTGGGCCAGCAGCTCGCCGGTGTCGTACAGCTCGGTGATGGTCGACACCCGGATGACGCCCGCCTGCTCGAACAGCGCGTCCACGGTGGCGTCGCGCAGGCCGGTGGCGGTGGCGGGGACGGCGTGGCCGGGCGGCAGGCTGCCGGTGTGCCGGGCGCCCTTGACCACCACGACCGGCTTGACGGCGGCCAGCCGGCGGGCGATCCGGGTGAACTTGCGCGGGTTGCCGAAGGACTCCAGGTACAGCAGCACCACCTGGGTGGCCTCGTCCTCGGCCCAGTACTGGAGGAAGTCGTTGCCGGAGACGTCGGAGCGGTTGCCGACCGAGGCGAAGGAGGAGACGCCGAGGCCGCGCTTGTGGGAGGCCTCCAGCAGGGCCACGCCGATCGCGCCGGACTGGCAGAAGATCCCGAAGCCGCCGCGGCCGGGCAGGCGCGGGGCGAGCGAGGCGTTCAGCGGGCGCTCGGGATCGGTGTTGATCAGGCCGAAGGCGTTCGGGCCGATCACCCGCATGCCGGCCGCGCGGGCCTGGCGGACCAGCGCGCGCTGCCGGTCCCGGCCCTCCGGACCGGTCTCCGCGTAGCCGGCGGTGACCACCACCAGGCCCTGCACCCCGTGGGCGCCGCACTCGGCGACGGCGGCCGGGACGGCGCCCTCGGGGACGGCGATCACCGCGAGGTCCACCGGCCCGGGAATGTCCAGAATCGAACGGTGGACCGGGACGCCGTCCAGCTCGGTGCCGGGCGCGGCGTTGCGGTTCACGGCGTACACCGGGCGGTCGGCCGGGGCCTCGTCCCCCAGCAGGTCGCGCAGGATGGCCCGGCCGACGGTCTGCGGGGTGCGGGAGACCCCGATCACCGCCACCGAGCGCGGGGTGAGCAGGCGCTGCACCGACCGTGCCTCGGCGCGGTGCTCGCGGGCGCGCATCACGGCGAGCGAGCGGTCGGTCTGCTCCAGGTCGAACTCCAGGTGCACCACGCCGTCGGCGAAGCTGCGGTGCTGGGTGTAGCCGGCGTCGGTGAAGACCTTCACCATCTTCCGGTTCTCCGGCAGCACTTCGGCCTGGAAGCGGCGGATGCCGCGCTCCTGCGCGACCGCCGCGATGTGCTCCAGCAGGGCGGAGGCCACGCCGCGGCCCTGGTGGGCGTCCTGCACCAGGAAGGCCACCTCGGCGTCGGTGCCGGTCTCGGAGGGGCGGCCCTCGGCGTCGATCCGGTCGTACCGGACGGTGGCGATGAAGCGGTCGCGGACCACCACCGCGAGGCCCACCCGGTTCACGAAGTCGTGGTGGGTGAAGCGGCGGACGTCCTTGTCGGAGAGCCGCGGATAGGGGGCGAAGAACCGGAAGTACTTGGACTGGTCCGACACCTGCCCGTAGAACTCCACGAGCCGTCCGGCGTCGTCGGGGGTGATCGGCCGGATCCGGGCCGTACCTCCGTCACGCAGCAGGATGTCCGCTTCCCAGTGCTGCGGATAGTCGGGTTGCGCGGGGTTCGCCACCGCGGGGTCTTCCACATTCGTCAGGTTATCCGGCGGCGAGCCGAATGGCGCCGGGCGCGTGCTCACGGCAGGGTGGACAGGGCCGTCGACCGGGGTTTATGCCCCGAAAAGAAACAATCACAAGTCCTGAACGCTGCGGTTCCCAGGGGCCGCCTGCGTGCAACACTGGTCTAGACAACATGGCCGTTTCCCCCCGCTCACCGAGCACGGCCGTGACCAGCTTCACCGGAAAGGCACGTCTCATGGCTGAGCGCCGCGTCACCATCGGTTGGGCCGAGGGCCTGCACGCCCGTCCCGCCTCCGTCTTCGTCCGGGCCGTCACGGCCACCGGCGTGCCGATCACCATCGCCAAGCCGGGCGGCAACCCGGTCAACGCCGCCTCCATGCTCGGCCTCCTCGGCCTGGGCGCCCAGGGCGGCGACGAGGTCATCCTCGCCTCCGACGCCGAGAACGCCGACGACGCGCTCGACCGCCTCGCCAAGCTCGTCTCCGAGGGCCTCGACGAGCTCCCCGCCGCGGCCTGAGCCGCGCAGCACGCACCCGATCGGGGTGGCGGCGGCAGAGGGCGCCGCCCCCCACAGGCGTGGCGCCCGCCGGGTCCGGCCCGCCGGGGGCACCAAGGAAGCGCACCAACAGCGTGGGGGTGGGCGCCAACACCGACAG
>NZ_JBHJSJ010000032.1:15556-94866 GCF_042268845.1 Kitasatospora sp. NPDC056273
CGCCGCGCAGCCCGCCCCCGTGCGGGGGGCCGCGGGATTCCGGCGGCACCCCGATCGGCTTTCCGGCCGCCGTGCTCCGGCCGGCCTGGTCAGCCCTTGACGCAGACGACCTGCTTGAGGTGCGCGACCACCTCGACGAGGTCCTTCTGCTGCTCGATGACCTTCTCGATGTTCTTGTAGGCGCCCGGGATCTCGTCCACCACGCCGCCGTCCTTGCGGCACTCCACGCCCTTGGTCTGCTCGACCAGGTCCTGGGTGGTGAACCGCTTCTTCGCGGCGTTGCGGCTCATCTTGCGGCCGGCGCCGTGCGAGGCCGAGTTGAACGACGACGCGTTGCCCAGGCCGCGGACGATGTAGGAACCCGTCCCCATCGAGCCGGGGATGATCCCGAGATCGCCGGAGCCGGCCCGGATCGCGCCCTTGCGGGTCACCAGCAGGTCGACGCCGTCGTACCGCTCCTCCGACACGTAGTTGTGGTGGCAGCTGATGACCTCGTCGAAGGTCACCCCGGCCTTGGTGAACTCCCGACGGACGACGTCCTGGAAGAGTGCCATCATCAGCGCGCGGTTGAGCTTCGCGTACTCCTGGGCCCAGAACAGGTCCTGCCGGTAGGCACCCATCTCCGGGGTCTTCGCGAGGAAGACCGCGAGGTCCTGGTCGATCAGGCCCTGGTTGTGCGGCAGCGAGCGGGCGACGCCCATGTGGTGCTCGGCCAGCTCCTTGCCGATGTTGCGCGATCCGGAGTGCAGCATCAGCCAGACCGCGTCAGTCGTATCAACGCACAGTTCTATGAAGTGATTTCCTCCGCCGAGCGTCGCCATCTGCTGCATCGCCCGCCCGCGCCGCCACTTGACGTCCTCCGCGATGCCGTCGAAGCGCTGCCAGAAGTCGTCCCAGCCCGCCGTGCGGAAGCCGTGCAGCTTGGACGGGTCCACCGGGTCGCTGTGCAGGCCGCGGCCGACCGGGATGGCCTGCTCGATCTTGCTCCGCAGGGCGGAGAGGTCGTCCGGGAGGTCCTCGGCGGTGAGCGAGGTCTTCACCGCGCTCATCCCGCAGCCGATGTCGACGCCGACGGCCGCCGGGCAGACCGCGTCCTTCATGGCGATGACGGAGCCGACCGTCGCGCCCTTGCCCAGGTGGACGTCGGGCATCACGGCGAGGCCGTGCAGCCAGGGCAGCGAGCTGATGTTGCGCAGCTGCTGGAGGGCCTGGCCCTCGACGGTGGCCGGGTCGGTCCACATCCGGATCGGGACGCGGACGCCGGGTACCTCGGTGTACGACATGGGTGAACGACCTCCAGGGGTCGGGTGGTTCGGGGAAGGTGGTGCCGCGCGAGGAATCCCGGCGCGGCTCGGGGAAGTTCAGGGGGGGTGGGGCTCAGGCGCCCGGGGCGACGGTGCAGGGATACGGCCTCGGGGAGCGTCGTATGGCTTGCTCGACCCGCATGGTGACCGCCTCCCTTCCTTCGTCGCAGTTCGCACGTGCTGTGCGTCGGGGAACATCTATCCACGGAACGGGCGCGGCCCGCAACGGATTTAAAAACGCGTCCGGCCCGGCGGAGCGGGTGCTCCACCGGGCCGGAGGGTGTTCCGGGAGGGGCCGTCAGCTGACGACGGTGACCTCGCCGATGCCGAGCGCCCGCACGTCGTCGGCGATCACGGCGGCGTCGCCGACCAGGACGGTGACCAGGCGGTCCGGCGGGAAGGCCGCGACGACCGCCTCGGTGGCCGCGGCGGTGGGCAGTTCGGCGAGCTGCCGGTAGACCTCGGCCTGGTAGTCGTCCGGCAGGTACTGCTCGACCTGGTCGGCCAGGGTGCCGGCGACCGAGCCCGCGGTCTCGTACTTCAGCGGGGCGACGCCGACCAGGAACTGCACGGCCTCGTCGCGCTCGGCGTCGGTGAGGCCCTCGGCGGCGAGGGTGCGCAGGATGACCCAGGTGTCGGCCAGCGCGGGGGCGGTGGAGGCGGTGTCCACCGAGCCGCTGATGGCGAGCATGGCGCGCCCGCTGCCGTCGGCGGCCGAGCGCAGCGGCTGGGCGAAGGCGCGCACGCCGTAGGTGTAGCCCTTCTCCTCGCGCAGGACGCGGTCCAGGCGGGAGGTGAGGGTGCCGCCGAGGCAGTAGGTGCCGAGGGTCTGGGCGGCCCAGACCGGGTCGTGGCGGTCGGGTCCGATCCGGCCGATGAGCAGCTGGGTCTGGACGGAGCCGGGGCGGTCCACGATGACGACGCGGCCGTGGTCGTCGCCGGTGACCGGGGCGTGGACGGACGGCTCGGCGGCCGTTCCGGTCCAGGTGCCGAGGGTGCTCTCCAGCAGCGCGGGCAGGTCGACGCCGGTGAGGTCGCCGACCACCACGACGGTGCTGGTCGCGGGGCGCACGTGGCCGTCGTAGAAGGCCTTGACGGCGGCGCGGTCGATCGACTTGACGGTGTCGGCGGTGCCGGCGCGGGGCCGGGAGAGCCGGTCGGCGGCGTCGAAGAGCTCGGCGTACAGGGCCTTGGCGGCGCGCCGGGCGGGGTTGGCCTGCTCGTGGACGATCTCGTCCAGGCGGTTGGCGACCAGCCGCTCGATCTCCGCCTCGGGCAGGGCCGGGGCGCGCAGGGCGTCGGCGAGCAGGGACAGGCCGCGCTGGAGCCGGGAGGCGGGGACCTCCAGGGAGATCCGGATGCACGGGTGGTCGGCGTGCGTGTCGAGGGTGGCGCCGGCGCGCTCCAGCTCGGCGGCGTACTCCTCGGCGCTGAGGGTGTCGGTGCCCTCGCTGAAGGCGCGGGCGAGGATGCCGGCGACGCCGTCGAGGCCCTCGGGCTCGGCGGCGAGCGGGACGTCGAGCAGGACCTCGACGGCGACCAGCTGCTGGCCGGGCCGGTGGCAGTGCAGGACGGTGATGCCGTTGCCGAGGGCGGCCCGCTCGGGGGCGGGGAAGTCCCAGGGGCTGGGCGTGCCCGGCCGGGGCTGCGGGTGGAAGGTCATGGCGGGGACGTAGTCGGTGCTCATACGGCGGCACCCTCCTCTTCGGAAGCGGCGTCGGAGTCGGCGTCGGTCTCGGCGGCGGCGGTCGGCTCGTAGGCGAGGACGGCCCGGTTGTCGGGGTGGAGCCGGGCCTTGGCGATGGCCTGGACCTCCTCGGCGGTGACGTCGAGGACCTTGGGGAGGGCGTCGTTGAGCAGCTCCGGGTCGCCGAACAGGACGGCGTAGCGGCACAGTTCGTCGGCCCGCCCGGCGACGGTGGTGAGCCGGTCGAGCCACTCGCGCTCGATCTGGGCCTGGGCGCGTTCGAGCTCCTCGGCGGTGGGGCCCTCGGCGGCGAAGCGGGCGAGCTCCTCGTCGACGGCGGTGCCGATCTGCTCGATGGTGGCGTCGCCGGAGGTCTTGACGTCGAGCCAGCCGAGGCTGGGGGCGCCGGCCAGCCGCAGCAGGCCGAAGCCGGCGGCGACGGCGGTGCGGTCGCGGCGGACCAGCCGGTTGTAGAGGCGGCTGGACTCGCCGCTGCCGAGGATGGTGAGGGCGAGGTCGGCGGCGTCGGCCTCGCGGGTGCCGTCGTGCGGGAGGCGGTAGGCGGCCATCAGGGCGCGGGAGGGGACGTCCTCGTGGACGTCCTCGCGGATCTCGCGGCCGATCGTCTCGGGGAGCTCGCCCGAGCGCGGGGGCTGCTTGCCGTCGTGCGCGGGGATGGAGCCGAAGTACTTCTCGACCCAGGCGACGGTCTGCTCGGGGTCGATGTCGCCGACGATCGAGAGGACCGCGTTGTTGGGCGCGTAGTACGTCCGGAAGAACGTGCGGGCGTCCTCCAGGGTGGCCGCGTCGAGGTCGGCCATGGAGCCGATCGGGGTGTGGTGGTACGGGTGGCCGTCGGGGAAGGAGAGCGCGGTGAGCTTCTCGAAGGCGGTGCCGTACGGGACGTTGTCGTAGCGCTGGCGGCGCTCGTTCTTGACGACGTCGCGCTGGTTCTCCATGGACGTCTCGTCGAGCGCGGCGAGCAGCGAGCCCATCCGGTCGGCCTCCAGCCAGAGCGCGAGCTCCAGCTGGTGGGCGGGCATGGTCTCGAAGTAGTTGGTGCGCTCGAAGCTGGTGGTGCCGTTGAGCGAGCCGCCGGCGCCCTGGACAAGCTCGAAGTGCCCGTTGTTGGTGACGTTGGCCGAGCCCTGGAACATCAGGTGCTCGAAGAGGTGGGCGAGGCCGGTGCGGCCCTTGACCTCGTGCCGGGAGCCCACGTCGTACCAGAGGCAGACGGCGGCGACCGGGGTCAGGTGGTCCTCGGAGAGGACTACGCGCAGGCCGTTGGCCAGGCGGTGCTCGGTGATGGCGATGCCTCGGCTGGAGGCGGGGGCCGGGTTGGCCATGCGCTCGGGTCCTTCCCGTCGTCGATGTCGGGGGTTCGTGTGGCGTCCCCCATTGTGGTGCAACGTGCGGGAGCCGTGTTCGTGTCCGCGCGGACGGGGCCGTTCGCCAGGGGCGGAAGAGGGCCGCTGACCGGGAGTGTCGGCCCGAGGGTCCACAATGGGGGCGCCGCGCCCTGTCGACGGCGCCCGGTTGACGGGTCCGGCGGCGGGACGGTGCGGAGACGAGCGACGACCGCCCCCCGGCGTTCGGCGACCGACCGAGACACAGCCAGCGACACGTAAGGGAGCCCCGCCGCGATGGCCCGCCGCAGTTCGCAGACCCCGCCGCCCGGAGACTTCGAGGAGCGGATCCTCGACGTCGACGTCGTGGACGAGATGCAGGGCTCCTTCCTGGAGTACGCCTACTCGGTGATCTACTCGCGTGCACTGCCCGACGCGCGGGACGGCCTCAAGCCGGTGCACCGCCGGATCCTGTACCAGGCCAACGAGATGGGCCTGCGCCCGGAGCGCGCGCACGTGAAGTGCGCCCGCGTGGTGGGCGAGGTGATGGGCCGGCTGCACCCGCACGGCGACCAGTCGATCTACGACTCGGTGGTGCGCATGGCGCAGCCGTTCTCGATGCGGCTGCCGCTGATCGACGGGCACGGCAACTTCGGTTCGCTGGGCAACGACGACCCGCCGGCCGCGATGCGCTACACCGAGTCGCGGCTGACGGCCGCCTCGATGGCGATGGTGGAGTCGATCCACGAGGACACCGTCGACTTCGGCCCCAACTACGACGGCAGCGAGCAGGAGCCGCTGGCGCTGCCGGCCGCGTTCCCCAACCTGCTGGTGAACGGCGCGACGGGCATCGCGGTCGGCATGGCGACGAACATGCCGCCGCACAACCTGTCCGAGGTGGTGGCCGCGGCCCGGCACCTGATCAAGCACCCGAACGCGGACCTGGACACGCTGATGCGGTTCGTGCCCGGTCCTGACCTGCCGACCGGCGGGCGGATCGTGGGCCTGTCGGGCATCCGGGACGCGTACGAGTCGGGCCGCGGCACGTTCAAGATCCGGGCGACGACGACGGTGGAGGCGGTGACGGCCCGCCGCAAGGGCATCGTGGTCACCGAGCTGCCGTACAACGTCGGCCCGGAGAAGGTCATCTCGAAGATCAAGGACCTGGTCAACGCGAAGAAGCTCCAGGGCATCGCGGACGTCAAGGACCTGACCGACCGCGAGCACGGGCTGCGGCTGGTCATCGAGGTGAAGAACGGCTTCGTGCCGGAGGCGCTGCTGGAGCAGCTGTACAAGCTGACGCCGCTGGAGGAGACCTTCGGCATCAACAACGTGGCGCTGGTGGACGGGCAGCCGCTGACGCTGGGGCTCAAGGAGCTGCTGGAGGTCTACGTCGACCACCGCTTCACCGTGGTGCGCCGGCGCAGCGACTTCCGCCGCCGCAAGCGCGAGGAGCGGCTGCACCTGGTCGAGGGCCTGCTGGTCGCGCTGCTCGACATCGACGAGGTCATCGCGATCATCCGGTCGAGTGACAACGCCCAGCAGGCGAAGGAACGCCTGATGGAGCACTTCTCGCTGTCGGAGACGCAGACCGCGTACATCCTGGACACACCGCTGCGGCGGCTGACCCGCTTCGACCGGGTCGAGCTGGAGCAGGAGAAGGAGAAGCTGACCTCCGAGATCGCGGACCTGACCGAGATCCTGGAGTCGGACACCAAGCTGCGCAGCGTGGTGTCGTCCGAACTGGGCGCGGTGTCCAAGCAGTTCGGCACCGAGCGGCGCACGGTGCTGCTGGAGGCGGGGGCGGTGCCCTCGGCCGCGCTGGCCGTGCCGCTGGAGGTCGCGGACGACCCGTGCCGGGTGCTGCTGTCGTCGACGGGCCTGCTGGCGCGGACGGCGGACGGCGAGCCGTTCGAGGAGTCGGAGAAGCGGGCGAAGCACGACGTGATCGTCTCGGCGGTGCACGCGACGGCCCGGGCGGACGTCGGCGTGGTCACGTCCGCGGGCCGGGTCCTGCGACTGCCGGTGATCGACCTTCCGGCGCTGCCGCCGACACCGTCGCCGACGCTGGCGGGCGGGGCCGCGGTGGGCGAGTTCCTGCGACTGGAGGACGGGGAGCGGGCGCTGGCGCTGACCACCCTGGACGAGTCCTCGCCGGGGCTGGCGCTGGGCACGCTGCAGGGCGTGGTGAAGCGGGTGGTGCCGGAGTGGCCGGCGAACAAGGACGAGTTCGAGGTGATCGCCCTCAAGGAGGGTGACGAGCTGGTGGGCGCGGTCGAACTGCGCACCGGCGAGGAGGACCTGGTCTTCATCGCCTCCGACGCCCAACTGCTGCGCTACCCCGCGGGCCAGGTGCGTCCGCAGGGCCGCCCGGCGGGCGGCATGGCGGGCATCAAGCTGTCGGACGGCACGCGGGTGCTGTCCTTCACGGCGGTGGACCCGGCGGCGGACGCGGTGGTGGTCTCGGTGGCCACGGCCACGGGCACGCTCTCCGACGGCGAGCAGACCAGCTGGAAGGTCACCCCGTTCGAGCAGTACCCGCGCAAGGGCCGCGCCACCGGCGGCGTGCGCTGCCAGCGCTTCCTGCGCGGCGAGGACGCCCTGGCCTTCGCCTGGGCCGGCGCCGCCCCGGCCCGCGCCGCCACCGCCAAGGGCGCCCCGGTCGACCTGCCCGAGCGCGACCCGCGCCGCGACGGCTCCGGCACCCCGGTCACCACCCCGATCGCGGTGGTCGCCGGCCCGGCGTAGCGGCTCCCGCCCGAGCGGAGGGGCACCGGACGATGTCCGGTGCCCCTCCGCTTTTTCGTGCCCGCCCGGCCGGGATTGCGGAACGGCGATCTCCAATTCCCGGTCATGGCCTGAACTTTGCCCTCCCATGGGTTAGGTTCACCGAACAGGTGCTCCACACCGCGTCACAATCCTTGGGGGGATGGGGAGTTGACCGATCAATTCAAGATCGACATGGACCGGATGAGAACGGTGTCCAAGCAACTCGACGAATGCGCCAAGCGCATGAAGACGGTCGCCAAGAGCCTGGAGAACGCCGGAATCGCCCGCCAGGCCGGCAACGCGTGGCTCGACTCGGCATGCCTGGGCTTCGAACGCCACTGGCACGGAGCGATGGGTCGGATGGGCAAGCTGGCCCACAACCTCCACGAGGGCCTGGACGAATCACTCAAGGCCTACACGGACAACGAACAGGGCGTCGCGAAGGCCTACAGCGCAGCCGGCAGCAGGGACTGACTCCACCATGGGTGACAAGAACTGGCCGGGCCTCGGCTTCTGCCCGGCCCCGGGGGACCTGGCGGGCATCGCCAAGATGTACGCGGACGTCGACGCCGTAGCCCGGGAACTGGAAGAACTGCGGAGCGCACTCGCCGGCATCGGCTCCGACGGCGGCGCCTGGGAGGGCGAGGCGGCCCGCAAGTTCGCCGACAAGCTGGGCCAACTGCCCAAGTACCTCACCCAGGGCCACGAGTCGATGGCCGCCTGCTCGCGGGCCCTCAAGGCCTGGCACACCCAGCTCTCCGGCATGATCACCACCGGCCGCACGATGGAGGCCGAAGCCGTCGAGCTGCGCACGCGGCTGGCCGACACGGACGGCCAGGTCACCTCCCTCGGCAACACCCTGAAGGGCTACGCGCAGAACGGCGGGCAGACCGCCGACAACGTGATCAACCGCGCCCAGGCGCAGTTCGACGCGGCCCGGGAGGCCAGCACCCGCTGCCACCACCAGCTCGACGAGGTCATCAAGCGCGCCCACAAGCAGCTGGAGGACCACCGGCACAAGGCCGAGGCCGCCGCCAAGGCAATCGTGGAGGCGTCCCGTCACCACCCGCCGGACCCGGGCCTGTTCAAGCGGATGCTGGACAACGTGAAAAAGGCCTGGAACAAGTCGTTGGACTTCCTGTCCGACCATGCCGACATCCTGTCCATGATCTCGGCCGGACTGACGATCGCCGCGCTGTTCACCCCGTTCGGTCCGGTGCTGGTCGCCGGGGCCGTGCTGACGAGCGCGGGCGCGCTGAGCGGGCACGGCATCGCCAAGCTCCGTGGCAAGGACGTGTCGTGGATGACCCTCGGACTGGACTCGTTGGGCTTGATCCCCGGCTACGGGCTGGTCAAGGGCTTCGCCACCGCCGCCAAGGGAACCCGGGCCGCGAACGCCGGCGGCAGCGCGCTCGCCATGGCCAGGCTTCCGATGTCGACCAAGGCCGTCACCACGTGGATACCCAAAGGCGCGAGCTGGCTCAGCCAGTCGGAAAGGGCGCCCAATGTCGCCCGCGTCTTCTCGGACAAGGTCGCGTCCCACTTGTCGGCGCTCGATCCCGCGAAGGTCACGGCCAGTGCGAAGGCGGCCTCGATCGTCTACGGCGCGTACAAGCAAGTGGACAAAGCAATCGAGAGAAGGGCGGCGGCGCAGCCCGTCGTGCTTCCCGGGCCGCTCGCGAGGCCCGCAGTCCGGCCGGCGTCCGCCCCGTTCCTGAACGCCGTCGGCTGAGAGGAGAGACCCATGGCCAAGGACCTCCATGCCACGCTCCCCGTCGAGGGCGGACGGATCGCCTCGGTGCCCGAGGTGGCCGAGGCCGCGCGACGGGCCGAAACGCTCTACGGAATCAACCTGCTGCACGACTACGTGGCCCGCGATGTGGTGACCAAGCACCTGCGGATGCGGAACCAGCAGGACTGGTACTCCGAACTGGCCGGCCTGTTCATCATCGGGGGAATCGCGGGTGCCGTGTTCTTCGGCGCGTCGATGAGTTCGCCGGCCGAGGGACGACAGGTGGCCGGCCTGGTGGCGGCCGTCCTTGCGATCCCCGTCGGCATCTGGATCGGGATCCGCGGCATGTCCTGGGAGGCGGAGAAGAAGACCGCCTCCGTGCACTTCACCACGTACGTGGGCCTGTTGAACCGGGCACGGGGAGCCGGTCTGACGGTCACGATCCCCCCCGAGTGGGGAGTCGCCGCCGAGCGGGCCTCGTGGGAGGAAGGCGCGACCGCTCCACCACAGCCGCCGGCCGCCCGGGGCACGTCCTCCACCAGTCCGGCTCCCCCGCAGCCGGCCGCGACACAGCCGACCTCGTGGTGGCCGGCCGACGCCGTGATCGACCCGAAGTTCCCGGTACTGCCGACCGCAGCACTCGCGCGCCACTGGGCCCTGGCCGGCCGGGCCCGCGAACTCAGTGCTCCGCACGGCGTCGACTTCCTGGACGAACAGGCGGTCCGGGGACTGCTCACCGCCGTGCAGCGGTCCCGCCGGTGGATCAGCCTCTGGGGCAGGACGTTCCTCCTCACCGTGGTCGCCGGCATGGTCGTCGCTCCCATGGGCATGGACCCCGCCGGTGCCGAGTACCGCCGACAGCTCGTCTCCCTGGGGACGGGCCTGATCGCCATCGGCTTGCTCGCTGCAGTCCCCGCGCTGAAGGAGCTCTGGACCTGGCGCCGCTCCGGCCTGCGCGAGCGTGCCGACGCCTACCTCGACCTGCTGATCGAGGCCCGTACGTACGGCGTCCCGGTCCCCGTCCCGCCGTCCTGGCTGGACATCCGCAACCGCATCCGCAAGCCCGCATGACCTCAGTGGAAGGCTCCCGATGTCCGGCACTCCGACAGCCGACCGCCCCGATCCCGCTGAGGACGCACCACTCCAGATCCGCTTCATCGTCCCGCCCGCCTTCCACCAGGTACCCGTGTTCGGCACCGAGGAACAGGTGGCGGAGGAGCTCTGGGAAATGGTCTGCGAGGTCCTGGCCGCCCGGTCCGAGGAGGACCGGGCCGCCTGGGCCATGATGCTGGCCGGGCTGATCCCGTCGATGGCCGAGGCCGGGGTGATCCACGCCGGGATGTGCCTGGTGGACGTGGACGGCCGTCCGAGCATGGCCACGATCACCGCCTCGCTGTGCCCCTTGGAGGGCACCGACTACCCCGGCGCGGTGGACTTCCTGCTCACCCGGCTGGCCCTGTCCCGTCCGGAGGCGGAGGTGACCGCGGTCGAGCTACCGGCCGGGCGGGCCGTCGCGGTGATCGACGCGGTGGCGACCGCGGTGGACGACGGGTCGACCCCGCTCGACGGCTTGGCGGTCCCGCTCGTCGACGGGGTGCTGACCACCTCGGTGATCCAGGTGCACCTGCCGCTGCCGAACGAGTCGCAGCTGCTCTCGCTGGAGCTGAGCACCCCGTGCCCGGAGGACTGGGTGCTGTACTCGGAGCTGTTCGCGGACGTCGTCCGCAGCATCCACCTGGAGTTCGCCGACCTCCCGACCGTCTCCGAGCCGATGTACGACACGGTGGACGAGGAGGTCGCGCAGCGGGTGAAGGCCGCCTTCGGGTGATCGAGTGAGGGTGATCAGCTGAGGGTAGCCTTGCCGGCGTGAGCACTTGTGCGACCGTGTCGCGTGAACTTTCGGAGCCGCTGGCCGCGACGGCGGCGGTGGCGAGCACCTGGCTGCTGGTGGAGCAGAACGGGCCGTGGGGCGCGAAGGCGCTGGGCGAGAGCCATCTGGACGCGGCGGTGGGGCGGGCGCTGGAGGCGGCCGCGGCCGGGACGGGTGTGCGGGTGGCGCTGATCCGCCGGCCCGGTCGGCACGCCGACTGCCTGCCGACCCCGCGCCACGAGGTGCTCGTGGCGCACACGGTGCCGGGCCGCGACTGGGTGCGCCGGGCGGCGGTGGCGGATCCGGCGGAGCTGCTGGGCCTGGACTTCGCGGCGCTGGGCGCCGGGGACCACACCGGCTTCGGTGCGGAGCACGTCGGCGGCCCGGTGGCCCTGGTGTGCACCAACGGGCGGCGGGACCGCTGCTGCGCGCTGCTGGGCCGTCCGCTCGCGGCGGAGCTGGCGGCGGCCGGGCACAGCGAGGTGTGGGAGGTCACCCACCTGGGCGGGCACCGCTTCTCCCCCACGATGCTGGTGCTGCCGTACGGCTACGCGTACGGGCGGCTGACGCCGGAGACCGCCAAGGAGGTGCTGGCGGCGACCGCGGCCGGGCACACGGTGCCGGAGTGGTCGCGCGGCTGTTCGGGCTGGGAGCGTCCGGGCCAGGCGGCCGAGCACGCGGTGCGGCTGGCGACCGGCGAGACCGGGGTGGACGCGTTGACGCTCGTCCAGCGGCCGGACGGTGAGCGCCGCTGGCTGGTGACGGTGCTGCACCGGGACGGCCGGTCCTGGGAGGTGGACGTGATCGAGACGGTGAGCGAGCCGGCGCGTCCGGAGAGCTGCGGCAAGGCGGCGGGGACGCCGTCGCGGATGGACGTGCTGTCCGTACGAGGGCTCTGACGCACAGCGGCCCCGCGCCCGTGGGGGTGAGCGCGGGACCGCTGTCGGCGGCGGGGTTCAGCCGGCGGCCTTGGCGACGAACTCCGTGGTGTAGGTCTTCGCCAGGTCGATCGACCCCTCCTTGCCCTTCACGTCCGGGTGGAACGCGGCGAGCACCGAGAGCACCGTCTTCGGCCCGTCGGCCGGCATCACGCCGTCCGTGGTGAACATCGGCAGCGTCGCCTTGATCGCCGCCGCGTACTGCTCGGCGCCGCCCTGGGCGTAGTCGGCGGGCATCTTCGCGGCGATCTCCTCGGGGCTGTGGGTGGACATCCACGTGAGGGTCTTCACGAAGGCGTTGGCGAGCTTCTGGGTGGTGTCCTTGTTCTTCTCCACCCAGTCGGTGTTCATGTACAGCGACGAGGACGGGTAGAGCCCGCCGAGCGCCTCGCGCGAGCCCTCGGGGGTGCGCATGTCGTAGAGGACCTTGCCGAGGCCCTTGTCCAGGACGGCGGCGACGGTCGGGTCGGTGGTCATCCCGGCGTCGATGCTGCCCTGCTGGAGCGCGGCGATGAAGGTCTGGCCGGCGCCGACCGCGATCGGGCTGAACTCGCTGACGGCGGTGCCGTTCTTGACCGCGAGGTACTTGGTGAGGAAGTCGGTCGAGGAGCCGAGGCTGGTGACGCCGAGCTTCTTCCCCTTGAAGTCGGCGCCGGACCTGATCGCGTCGGCCTGCTTGGTGGAGACCACCTCGACCTCGCCGGGCGCCTGGGCGAACTGCACCACGGACTCGACCTTCTTGCCCTTGGCCTGGAGGTCGATGGTGTGGTCGTAGAAGCCGACGGCGCCCTGGACGTCCCCGGCGAGCAGCGCGGTGGTGGCGTTGACGCCGGCCGGTTCGGTCATCAGCTCGACGTTGACGCCGGCCTCGGCGAAGTAGCCGAGCCGCTGGGTGAGCATCGCGGGCAGGTAGATGACCTTGTCCAGGCCACCGACCATGATCTTGACCTTGGGCCCGTCGACCTGCTGCCCGGCGGGGGCGGCGACCGCGCCGTGTCCGGCGGTGGCGGCGTCGTTGGCGCAGGCGGAGAGCGGGAGGAGCAGGAGGGCGGCGAGGGCGGCGGCAGCCGTTCTGCGCATGGGTGGGGGCCTCTCTTCGTACGGGCGGGGGAGGTTCAGCGGCCGTCGCCCGCGTCGGCGGGCTTCCAGCGGAACAGCTTCTTCTCGGCGAAGGTCAGCAGCCCCTCGGTGAGCAGCGCGACGACGGCGAGGATGGTCATGGCCGCGTACACGCCGGCCGCGTTGAAGGTGCCCTGGGCGGCCGCGACGAGCAGGCCGAGGCCCTTGGTGGCGCCGATGTACTCGCCGACGATGGCACCGATCAGCGCGAAGCCGAAGCTGACGTGCAGGCTGGTGAAGATCCAGGTGGTGGCGGCGGGGATGACCACCTGGAGGGTGACCCTGCGGTTGTCGGCGCCCAGGATGCGGGCGTTGGCGACGAGGTTGCGGTCCACCTCGCGGGCGCCCTGGAAGGCGTTGAAGAACACCGGGAAGAACACCAGCACCACCGCGGAGGCGACCTTGGAGGCCGGGCCGAGGCCGAACCAGATCAGGAAGATCGGCGCGAGCACGATCCGCGGGATCGCGTTGAGCACCTTGATGTACGGCCCGAACACGTCGGCCAGGAAGCGGATCCGGCCGAGCGCGATGCCCAGCAGCACGCCGCCGATGACGCCGATCACCCAGCCGGCGAGGGCCTCGTACAGGGTGTAGCCGATCTGCTCGCCGAGCGAGCCCTGCGCGGTGCCGTGGGTGACCCACTGCCAGATCTGGTCCCAGATCCTCGACGGCTGGGAGAAGTTGAACGGGTCGATGACGTCGGTGCGGGCGCAGACCTCCCAGAGCCCGAGGAAGGCGAGCAGCACCGCGACCCGGGCGCCGTAGACGACCAACCGGCGGTTGCGGGCGGCCCGTTCGCGGGCCTCGGTCCTCGTCGTGACGGCCGGGGGCTTCCCGGCGCCGGCCGACGCGGCTCCCGGCGCGGCTCCCGACACGGACTCGGGCACGGAATCGGACGCGGTCTCAAGCGGCACGACCCGCTCCTCTCTCCCGGGTGATGCGCACCTCTTCGCCGAGCGAGGCCCAGATCTCGCGGTACAGCTCGACGAACCTCGGTTCCAGCCGGACGGCCTCCACGGTGCGCGGGCGCGGCAGGTCGACGGTGAAGACCTCCTTGACGGTGGCCGGTCCGGCCGTCATGACGACGACCCGGTCGGCGAGCGCGATGGCCTCGTCCAGGTCGTGGGTGACGAAGACGACCGACGAGCCGGTGCCGGCCCACAGCTCCAGCAGCTGGTCCGACATCAGGGCCCGGGTCTGCACGTCCAGGGCCGAGAACGGCTCGTCCATCAGCAGGATCGCCGGGTCGTTGACGAAGGTCTGGGCGAGCGCGACGCGCTTGCGCATGCCGCCGGACAGCTGGTGCGGGTAGCGGTCCTCGAAGGCGGCCAGGCCGACCCGGCCGAGCCAGTCCCGGGCCCGTTCCCTGGCCTCGGCGGCGGGCACGCCGCGGAAGCGCGGGCCGGCCATCACGTTGGACAGGACGGTGCGCCAGGGGAAGACGGCGTCCTGCTGGAAGACGAACCCGACCTTGGGGTCGATCCCGCGCACGGGCTCGCCGTACACCCGGACCTCGCCCTCGGTGGGCTCCTCCAGGCCGCTGACCAGGGTCAGCGTGGTGGACTTGCCGCAGCCGGTGGGGCCGACGACGGCGACGAACTCGCCCTGGGCGACGGTCAGATCGAGATCGCGGACGGCGGTGTGCAACGCCCCCGAGGGGGTGCGGAAGCGTTTGGTCGCGCCGGTCAGCTCGATCGCCGGGGTCTCGGTCATGCATTCCTCCCGGTTCTGTGCTTGCCCCGGAAAGGTAGGAGCGGGCCCGGCCCCGGCGGGAGCCTTCTTCGCGTAGTGCGACTTCTCCGCATAGAGGGGTGTTCTGCTCGTTTTGCTTGCGCTACAACTGCGGGGACGCGGCTGACAGAAACAGCGCGGAAACATAGGGTGTCCCGACCCACCCCACCGGAGGCGCCCCCACCCCGCCCCCCCGCCCCCCCGCTCCCACCCCCGCTCCCGGACATCCGATTCCCCCGCAGCCGCCGAGAGGAGGCCCGGATGAAGCTCGCCCGCCGGCCCCGCCGGGTCTTCGCCCAGCTGCTGCTGAGCCAGACCGTCGTCACCGTCGGTGTCACCGCCGTGACCGCCGGGCTGTTCCTGGCCCCGGTCAGCAGCGAGCTGGACCACGACGCGATGCAGCGGGCGCTGTCGATCGCCCAGGCCACCGCCACCGACGAGAACATCGCCCGGGCCGCCGCCGGCCGCGACGTGGTGGCCGCGCAGCGCAACGCCGAGCAGATCCGGCTGGCCACCGGCGCCAGCTTCGTGGTGGTCACCGACCTGGACGGCATCCGGCTCTCGCACACCGACCCGGGCCGGATCGGCCAGCGGGTCAGCACCGACCCGGAGCCCGCCCTCAGCGGCCGCAGCGTCACCGCCATCCAGCAGGGCACCCTGGGCCGCACGGCCCGGGGCAAGGTGCCGCTGCGGATGGCGGACGGCCGGATCGTCGGCGAGGTCTCGGTCGGCATCAGCGACGACTCGATCCGCCGCCGGCTGCTGAAGATGCTCACCGGGATCCTGCTGTGCGCGGCCGCCGGCCTCGCCGCCGGGACGCTCGCCACCCTCCTCCTGGCCCGCCGCCTCAAGCGCCGCACCCACAACATCGCGCTGGCCGACATCTCCGCGCTGCTGGTGGAACGGGAGGCGATGCTGCACGGCATCCGCGAGGGCATGGTGGCGCTGGACGAGCACGGCCGGATCCGGCTGGCCAACGACGAGGCGTTCCGGCTGCTCGGCCTGCCCGAGGACTGCGCCGGCCGCCCGATCGGCGCGGTGCTGCCGCCGGGCCGGCTGGCGGACGTGCTCGCCGGGCGGATCGCCGGCGCCGACCTGCCGGCCGTCCGGGACGACCGGGTGCTGGTGGTCAACCGGACGGCCACGCCCGAGGGCGGCGCCGTGGTGACCCTGCGGGACCGCACCGAGCTGGAGTCACTGGTCCGTGAGCTGGACACCACCCGCAGCCTGACCGAGGCGCTGCGGGCCCAGGACCACGAGCACGCCAACCGGATGCACACCCTGCTGGGCCTGCTGGAACTGGGCCGTCACGAGCAGGCGGTGGCGTTCATCTCGGAGCAGTCCGGCTCGCACGCGGTGGTCGCGGCCCGGATCGCCGAGCAGGTGCAGGACCCGCACGTGGCGGCGCTGCTGGCGGGCAAGAGCGCGGTGGCGGGCGAGCGCGGGGTGCGGCTGGCGCTGGCCCCGGCGGCGCACCTGCCGGACGCCGTGGTGGACGCCCGGGCGCTGGTGACGGTGCTCGGCAACCTGATCGACAACGCGGTGGACGCTCTGGCCGCCGGCGGCGGGGGCCGGGTGGAGGTGAGCCTGGCGGCGGCCGGCCCGACGCTGCTGCTGCAGGTCGCGGACAGCGGCCCGGGCGTGCCGGAGGAGCTGCGCGAGCAGGTCTTCGAAGAGGGGTGGAGCAGCAAGGACGCGCCCGCGCACCGTCCGCGCGGGCTGGGGCTGGCGATGGTGCGGCGGCTGGTCGAACGGACCGGTGGCCGGATCGTGCTCGACACCGGGCCGCTCGGCGGCGCCCGGTTCACCGTCGAGCTGCCCGAGGCCCTGCTCACCACCCAGCTCGTGGAGGCGTGATGATCGACGTACTCGTGGTGGACGACGACTTCCGGGTCGCGGACGTGCACGCCGCCTACGTGGCCAAGGTCCCCGGCTTCCGGGTGACCGGCACCGCGCACTCGGCCGGGGAGGCACTGGCCGCCCTGGAGCGCCGACCGGTGGACCTGCTGCTGCTCGACCACCACCTGCCGGACGAGACCGGCCTGGCCCTGGTGCGCCGGCTGCGGGAACGCCAGGTGGCCTGCGACGTGATGATGGTGACGGCCGCCCGGGACGTGTCGACGGTGCACGCCGCGATGCAGCACGGCGCGCTCCAGTACCTGGTCAAGCCGTTCACCTTCGCCGGACTGCGGGAGAAGCTGGTGGCGTACGCCCAGCTGCGGCACGCGCTCGCCGCCCCGGCCCGGGAGGCCGGCCAGGACGAGGTGGACCGGCTGTTCGCGACCCTGCGCAGCGCCGCCGCCCCGGCCGGGCCGCTCCCCAAGGGCCACTCGGCGCCCACCACCGACCTGGTGATGGGCGTCCTGCGCCGGGCCGGCCGGCCGCTCTCCGCCCAGGAGGTCGCCGATGCCACCGGGCTGAGCCGCTCCACCGCGCAGCGCTACCTCAAGCAGCTGGAACGGGACAGCCGGCTGCGGCTGACCCTGCGGTACGGCGACACCGGCCGCCCGGAGCACCGTTACGGCCTGGCGGCCCGGGCGTAGCCGTTCCGGTCGGGGCCGATGACCGCCGGACCGGGCCCGGACAGGGGGGAACCCCGGCGGCCCCAGGCCCGCCGGGGTTCCCCGGGCGCGACGGCTCAGGCCGCGCCCGCACCGGTGAGAGCGCGTACCTCCAGCTCGGCGAACCGGTCCGGGTCGGCGGGCTCGGACGAGGTGACCGTCCCGAGCCACCCGGCGAGGAAGCCGAGCGGGATGGAGACGAGGCCCGGGTTCTCCAGCGGGAACCAGTGGAAGTCGAGGCCGGGGAAGAGCGCCTCGTGGGAGCCGGACACCACCGGCGAGAAGAACACCAGCACGATCGCCGGGACCAGCCCGCCGTACACCGCCCAGACCGCGCCGCGGGCGGTGAACCGCGACCAGAACAGGCTGTACAGCAGCACCGGCAGGTTCGAGGAGGCGGCGACGGCGAAGGCCAGGCCGACCAGGAAGGCGACGTTCAGCTGCTGGGCGAAGAGGCTGATCACGATCGCCGTCGCACCGATCCCGGCGGCGGCGAACCGGGCGACCACCACCTCCTGCTGCTCGCTGATCCCGGACACCGACTCCTCCGACCGGGAGGCCGGGACGGTCTCGCCCCGACGACGGCGCCCGCGACCGTTCTTCGCCTGCTCGCGGGCGGGCCGGGCGCGCCAGGCGCCGGCCCAGACGTCGTGGGCGAAGGCCGCCGAGGAGGCCAGGGTGAGCCCGGCGACCACGGCGAGGATGGTGGCGAAGGCGATCGCCGAGATCAGGGCGAACAGCACCACCCCGCCGGTGCTGCCGTTGCCGCCGCCGAGCACCAGGGCGAGCAGCGGAACGGCGGTGTTCCCGGCCGAGTTGGCGTGCCGCACCTCGGCCGAGCCGATCAGCGCGGTGGCGCCGAGGCCGAGCACGATGGCCATCAGGTAGAAGCTGCCGACCAGGCCGATCGCCCACATCGTGGAGCGGCGGGCGGCCCGCGCGGTGGGCACGGTGTAGAAGCGGGACAGGATGTGCGGCAGGCCCGCGGTGCCGAGCACCAGGGCGAGGCCGAGGCTGACGAAGTCCAGCCGGCTGGTGAGGCTGCCGCCGTACTTGAGCCCGGGCTCCAGGTAGCGGTGCCCGGCACCGCTGTGGTCGGCGGCCTGGCGCATCAGCTCGCCGAGGTCCCCGTGGAAGCGGACCACCAGCAGCACCGTCAGCAGCACCGAACCGCCGGTCAGCAGGAAGGCCTTGATGATCTGGATCCAGGTGGTGGCCCGCATCCCGCCGATGGTGACGTAGACGATCATCAGGGCGCCGACCGCGATGATGGTCCAGGTGCGGGCGTGCGGGCTGCCGGTGCCGAGCAGCAGGGCGACCAGCGAACCGGCGCCGACCATCTGGGCCACCAGGTAGAGCAGGGTGACCACGACGCTGGCGCCGCCGGCCGCGGCGCGCACCTTGCGGCGGCGCAGCCGCAGCGCGAGCACGTCGGCGAGGGTGTACCGGCCGGCGTTGCGGACGAGTTCGGCGACCAGCATCAGCACGACCAGCCAGGCGACCAGGAAGCCGATGCTGTAGAGCACGCCGTCGTAGCCGTAGAGCGCGATCAGCCCGGCGACGCCCAGGAAGGAGGCCGCGGACAGGTAGTCGCCGGAGAGCGCGAAGCCGTTCTGCAGCGGGGTGAAGTCGCGGCCGCCGGCGAAGAAGTCCTCGGCGGCGTTGCCCTGGCGGCCGACCCAGAGGGTGACCCCCAGGGTGACCAGGACGACGACGGCGAACAGCGCGATGGCGAGCGAGTGGTGGTCGCCGGTGGGGGCGACCGGGGGCGGGGTGGCGGTCGACACCACGGTCCGCGCGGCGGTCCTCACGGCGGCCACGGCCGCGTCGGTGGGCACGGTGGCCATCAGGGTCGTCATCGCAGCTGGTCCTGGGTGTCCCAGCGCAGGCCCAGGGCGGCGCGGTCGCGCTTGGTCCGGGCGTTGCGGGCGTAGAGCCAGGCGAGCAGGAAGGTCGAGGCGAACTGCAGAAGTCCCAGCAGCCAGGCCACGTTGAGCGGGCCGGCCACCGCGCGGCGCATCAGGTCGGGGGCACCGGCCTGGGCGGCGACGTACAGCAGGTACCAGGCGAGGAAGCCGCCGGTGATGGGGAAGACGAAGGTCCGGTAGCTGCGGCGGATCTGCCGGAAGGCCGCGCTGGCCTGGACCTCCCGGTAGACCTCGGTCCGGTCGGCGACCGGTTCCTCGTCCCGTGGCGCGAGGGACCCGAGGGGTGCGTGCGGTGCGGCCGGGGCCGCTTGGTCGACGGGGGTGCTCTGGGCGAACGGCTCGACGGCGGGCCCGTGGATCGGTGCGCCGACGGCCACAGGCTCGCCGACTGCCTCTGCCGACCGGTCCGGACGGGTGTGCTCCGTACGGATGGGGCCCGACTGCGCCGGTACCGCCGACCGGCGGTGCGCAGCCGATGGCTCGGCGGGCTCAACGGGGGTGCCGGCGGCCGGAGCGGCCCACCAGTCGAATCGCTGCCCCTGGCCGGGGCTGCTCGTCTGCTGCTGTGGCACTGATGCTCCTGGACGGCCGGATGTTCTGACCCGAACCATGATGGCGGCCCTAGGACAACGCCTCTGACCATCGCAGATACGTTCACTCGATGAGGTGATCGATCATCCGACAGACACTCATCGGACTACTGCTGCGTCCCGGTGATTCCGTGTCGGAAGGCGTAGGCGACCGCCTGAGCCCGGTCCCGTACCGCGGTCTTGGCGAACAGATTGTTGATGTGGGTCTTCACGGTGGCCTGGCTGACGAACAGCCGTTGGGCGATCTCCGCGTTGGACAGCCCCTGGGCGATCAGCGCCAGCACCTCGGCCTCCCGGACGGTCAGCCCGTCGGGCAGCTCCCCCGGCCGGCCGACCGGCGGCCCGGCGGCCGGCCCGGAGCCGCCGGGCTGCTCCGAAAGCCTTTCCAGCAACCGGAGTTGGATCTGCGGGGAGAGCCCGGCGGCGCCCGAGCGAACGTCCGCGATGGCCCGGGCGATCTCCTCGCCGCCGGCGTCCTTGGTGAGGTAGCCGCGCGCCCCGGCCTGGAGCGCCGGGAACAGCGATTCGTCGTCGGCGTAGGTGGTGAGCACCACCACCTCGGTCTCCGGGTGCGCCGTGCGGATCCGCCTCGTCGCCTCGACGCCGTCGCAGCGCGGCATCCGCAGATCCATCAGCACCACGTCCGGGTGATGACGCTCCACCAGGGCGACGGCCTCCTCCCCGTCCCCCGCCGCACCGACCACCTCGATGCCGGGCAGCAGCCCCAGCAGCATCACGATGCCCTCGCGCACCACCGTCTGGTCGTCCGCGACCAGCACCCTGATCGCCGGCTCCGTCATGCCGGCACCCGCAGCAGCACGCGCCACCCTCCGTCCTCCGGGCCCGCCAGCAGCGTGCCGCCGAGCAGTTCCGCGCGTTCGCGCATCCCCAGCAGACCGTACCCGCTGCCGCTGGCCGCCAGCTCCCCCGACGCCGGCTCGGCCGCGGACGGGCCGCGCGGCGGCCGGGTGTTGCGCACCTCCAGCTCCACCGCGCCGTCCAGGTAGCGCAGTTCGACGGCGCAGCGGGCGCCGGACGCGTGCTTGCGGACGTTGGTCACCGCCTCCTGCGCGGTGCGCCGCACCGCGAGGGCGGCCTCGGCGGCGAGCGGCCGGGGCGTGCCGGTGACGGTGAGGGCGGCCCGCTCCCGCCCGGTCAGCTCCACCAGGAACTCCCCGACCGGGGTGAACTCCCCGCGCAGCGCGGACAGCGCCTGCCGGGTCTCGGCCAGCCCGTCCTGCGCCATCCGCCGGGCGGCGACGACCCGTTCGCGGACCTGCTCGCGGTCCGTCCCGGCGTCCAGCATCAGCCGCGCCGCCTCCAGGTGGACGAGCTGCGCGGAGAGGCTGTGGGCGAGCACGTCGTGGATCTCCCGGGCGATCCTGGCCCGTTCGGCGAGCGCCGCGCTCTCCGCCTCGGCGGCCCGGGCGGCCCGCTCCTGGGCGAGCAGCAGGCGGGCGGTGCCGCGCGCCTCGATGTCCAGCCGCAGCAGGAAGCCGACCAGGACGGACCCTCCGATGGTGGCGGCGATGCTGAGCCAGCTCGCCGGGGAGGCCGCCGTGTACGAGCCCAGCGCGACCGCCGCGGCGCACAGCGCGGGCGCGGGCGGCAACCGGATCAGGGCCGTCACGGCCAGCCCGATCCAGAGGAAGTCGGCCAGCGTGTAGGCCAACCCCTGGTTGGCGAGCCAGCCCGCGCCGACCAGGCCTGCGGCCAGCAGGTACGAGGCCGCCGGGCGCTGCTCCCGGGTGACCCGCAGGTACCCCGCGCTGAGGGCGAAGGCCGCGGCCAGCCCGGCCGCCGCGGCGGCCGCGGCCCAGCCGGCGTACCGGCCGCCGGAGAAGGTCCCCCAGCCGACGACGACCACCAGGACGGTCCGGCCGAACACGGTGAGGACCCGCCGCGGCCGGCTCTCGTCCTCGCGGCCGATCCCTTCCCGGGACGGCCAGCGGGTCCAGTACCACCCGGCCACGGGGGCCTCCTCGATGCTCACGGCGGCGGGTCAGCGCAGTCCGGCGGCGGTCCGCGCGGGCTCCAGCGTGCGGGCCCTCCAGTTCACCACGACGGAGCGGACCAGCAGCAGGACCGCCATGCCCAGCAGCAGCGTGCTGCCCGCCTGGTGGACGTGCAGGGCCGAGCCGACCGCGTACAGGCCGATCCGGATGGCGATCATCCCGCACCAGGCGGCCACGGTGGCCTTGGTGCCCTTGACCAGGACGCCGCCGTCGGGGGCCCGCCAGATCCGTACGGTCCAGCCCCAGACCGTGCCCATCGCGAGCACGGCGACGAGGCCGGCGACCAGCAGCGTGGCGGAGAGCGCGGTGTGCTGGTGGTCGACGAGCTGCGGGTCGCGCAGCGCGAGCGCGCCCAGGACCAGCGGCAGCAGCCAGAACCGGCGCTCGGTGTCCAGCCGCTGGACGCGCATCTGGCGCTGGACCACCAGGACCACCACCGCGATGACCACGAGGATGTTGGCGATGGAACTCATCGGATTCTCCGTCCCGAGGAGAGGCTTGTTGCTGACCTCTCCGACGCTACGGATCCGCCGCTTCCCGCTGATCGGAGCCGGGGTGGAGCACGGGTGGAACCGGCGGCGCGAGGGCCCTCCACCCGTGGGTGGAGGGCCCTCGCGTCCGGCCGGGATCAGGCGTCGATGCGGGAGCGGTCCAGGGTGGCCGCCGAATCCACGATGAACTCCTTGCGCGGGGCGACGTCGTTGCCCATCAGCAGGTCGAAGATCCGCTCGGCCTGCTCCAGGTCGCCCAGGTTGATCCGGCGCAGCGTGCGGTGGCGCGGGTCCATGGTGGTCTCGGCCAGCTGGTCGGCGTCCATCTCGCCGAGGCCCTTGTAGCGCTGCACCGGCTCCTTCCAGCGCTGGTTCTTGCGCTGGAACTCCAGCAGCGTGGAGCGCAGTTCGGCGTCGGAGTAGGTGTAGTGGTACTTCTCCTGGCCGCGCTTGGGGCTGGTGAGCTCGATCCGGTGCAGCGGCGGCACGGCGGCGAAGACCCGGCCCTGCTCGACCATCGGCCGCATGTAGCGGTGGAAGAGGGTGAGCAGCAGGGTGCGGATGTGCGAGCCGTCGACGTCGGCGTCGGCCATGAAGATGACCCGGCCGTAGCGGGCCTGGTCGATGTCGAAGGTGCGGCCGGAGCCGGCCCCTATCACCTGGATGATCGCGGCGCACTCGGCGTTCTTGAGCATGTCGCTCACGGACGCCTTCTGCACGTTGAGGATCTTGCCGCGGATCGGCAGCAGCGCCTGGAACTCGGAGTTGCGGGCGAGCTTGGCGGTGCCGAGCGCGGAGTCCCCCTCGACGATGAACAGTTCGCTGCGGTCGACGTCGTCGCTGCGGCAGTCGGCCAGCTTGGCGGGCAGCGAGCTGGTCTCCAGCGCGGTCTTGCGGCGCTGGGCCTCCTTGTGCTGCCGGGCGGCGACCCGGGTGCGGGCGGCCGCGACGACCTTGTCCAGCACGGCCCGGGCCTGGAGCTTCTGGTCCTTCTTGGCCGAGGTGAGGAAGGCCTTGAGCTCCTTGGCGACGACGGCGGCGACGATCCGGTTGGCCGCCGACGTGCCGAGCACCTCCTTGGTCTGGCCCTCGAACTGCGGCTCGGCGAGCCGGACGGTGACGACGGCGGTGAGGCCCTCGGTGGCGTCGTCCTTGGTGATGTCGTCCTCGGCGACGCGCAGCAGCTTGCTCGCGCGCAGCGCCTCGTTGACCGTCTTGGCCAGCGAGCGCTCGAAGCCGGTGATGTGGGTGCCGCCCTTGGGGGTGGCGATGATGTTGACGAAGGAGCGCAGGGTGGTGTCGTAGCCGGCGCCCCAGCGCAGCGCGATGTCCACGCCGAGGTGGCGGGTGACCTCGGTGGGGGTCATGTGGCCGAGGTCGTCCAGGACCGGCACGGTCTCCTTGAAGGTGCCCTCGCCGCGCAGCCGCAGCACGTCGCAGACCGGCTTGTCGGGGGCCAGGAACTCGCAGAACTCGGCGATGCCGCCGTCGTAGCGGAAGACCGTCTCGTCGATCTGCTCGCTCTCGGTGAGCCGCTCGTCACGCACCACGATGGTCAGGCCGGGGACCAGGAAGGCGGTCTGCCGGGCGCGGCTGTGCAGCGTCTCCAGGGAGAGCTTGGCGTCCTTGAGGAAGATCTGCCGGTCGGCCCAGTAGCGGATCCGGGTGCCGGTGCGGGTCTTCGGCACCTTGCGGGTCCTGGTCAGGCCGTTGCCGGCCTCGAAGGGCGCATCCGGGCTGGTCTCGGTGAAAATGCCGGGGGTGCCGCGGCGGAAGCTGATCGCGTGGGTGTGCCCGCTGCGGTCGACCTCGACGTCGAGGCGGGCGGAGAGCGCGTTGACGACCGAGGCGCCGACGCCGTGCAGACCGCCGGAGGCCGCGTAGGAGCCGCCGCCGAACTTGCCGCCGGCGTGCAGCTTGGTCATCACGACCTCGACGCCGGACAGCCCGGTCTTGGGCTCGACGTCGACCGGGATGCCGCGCCCGTTGTCCCGGACCTCGACCGAGGAGTCGGGGTGCAGCACGACGTCGATGCGGTCGCAGTAGCCGCCGAGCGCCTCGTCGACGGAGTTGTCGATGATCTCCCAGAGGCAGTGCATCAGACCGCGGCTGTCGGTCGAGCCGATGTACATGCCGGGGCGCTTGCGGACCGCCTCCAGGCCCTCCAGGACGAGCAGGTGCCGCGCGGTGTAGTTGGAACCGTCGTCGCCGGCCAGCAGCGCGGACGGCACGGTCGTTTCGGCACTCACGCGGCACTCTCCTCGGTGAAGATCTGTCTCATCGGTCACATCCGGACGCATCCGGACCAAACGCCAGTGCAGCACGCCGCACCGACACCCGTCGCCCTGCGTGCCCGAACCCGTGCGTCGGGTGCACAGCACGACGGACCGGCCCCGCGCAGCTTGTACGCGCTGCGCGAACAAGCACCGCACCCGGGTGTGGGCCCCGGGGGCGCCATCTCCTCCCGGTACCACCGGTCCTGGCGGATCGTGGGGCCCGGCGCAGGCTCCGGAACTGCCGTTATGCAGGCTACCGGGGCCCGGGACGGGGCTTATGCTCCAACCCGGCAGAGGATTATGCTACGCGGACCTCGCACCCGATCCCGATCGGGCGTTCGAGCGAAGGGCGGATCCCGGAATCCGGCACGCATGAACCACCGGCGCCCGGGGCACGTCCTCATCAACACAGCAGAATCCTCAGAGAAGAAAAGCCACGAGCGGGAACGTTTTCGGCCTGGTTGGATGTTGACCCTGGTACGACAGCTCGTCGAGCTAGAGAAGAGGCGACGTGACTACTGTTCTGACCCCTGCGAGCCCGCTCACCGCGGCTGACCGCTGCGACCGCTGCGGCGCCCAGGCCTACCTGCGCGTCGTACTCGCCAGCGGCGGAGAGCTGCTCTTCTGCGCCCACCACGGCCGGAAGTTCGAGCCCGAGCTCAAGAAGATCGCCGTGGAGATACAGGACGAGAGCGGCCGTCTCACCACCGCGACCACCGTGACGGCCACCGACGACGAGCGCTGATACAGGGCGCCACCAACAGCAGCCGGCCTCGAGCTGTGTCCGGTCGCGCACCATGCGCGACCGGTGAGCCGGGCGACGGACCCCTTCGGGGGCCGGTCGCCCGGCTCTGCTGTACCCCGGGCCGCCCTCTTGGCCCCCGCCGTTGCCCCGGGCCGTGGCCCCGGCGGCGTCCGACGCGGCGTCAGAACCCGGTGTCGGCACGTGACCGGCCGCTCACCCGCCGCGACGATCGCGGCGCCGGAGGTGCCACGTCCGCGGCTGCCACCGGCGTTCGCGGGCGTTCACCGGTGGTCGCGGGTGGTCGCGAGTGGTCACAGCACCGAGCGCACCGCGTCCGCGACCGAGGACACCCTGGTGTAGACGCCCGGGTGGGCCGCCTCGGCACAGCCTGTCCCCCAGGAGACCAGGCCCACCAGCCGGCCGTCGACGATCATCGGGCCGCCGCTGTCGCCCTGGCAGGCGTCCTTGCCGCCCCTCTCCTCGCCCGCGCAGACCATGCCCCGGGCGTCGAACCTCCCGTCCTGCCCGCCCGGATAGGCCTGCGCACAGACCTGGTCCGGCACGACCGGCACGGACACCCCGCGCAGCACGGGCGAGTAGTCGCCCCGCCCCGTGGTGTCACCCCAGCCGTACACCTGGGTCGTGGTCCCGGCCGCGTACGGTTCGGTCTCGCCCTGGCCGACCAGCTCGACCACCGGCAGGGCGCCCTGGGACTCGGCGAGGGTGAGCACCGCGACATCGTTCATGTTGGCGGCGAAGGAGTAGTCGGGGTGGATCCAGACCGACCGCACCGCCACCTCCCGGCCGGACGTGCCGCGCATGTCGTCCCGGCCGACGATCACCTTCAGGCCCGGCCGGTCCACCCGACCCCTGGCCTCGTCGTAGAAGCAGTGCGCGGCCGTCACCACCTTGGTCGGGGTGACCAGCGCACCCCCGCAGAACTGGCCGGAACGGCCGCTGCCGAACTGCTGGCGGCTGGACAGCGCCACGATCCACGGGTGGTCCGCGGTGCTCACCGCGCTGCCGCCGACCACCCGGCGCTGTGCCTCGGCCGGCGCCGCGGTGCCGAGGGCGACCAGCGGAACGGGAACGGCAGCGAGCAGCGCCAGCACGGCGGCCCTGCAGCGGCGGCCCGCCCGGTCGGCGGCCGGGTCGGCGGGGTCCGCCGGGAACGGGGCGGGCGTCGGCAGGTCTGTGCGGTCCGGCTCGGTCGGCACCGTGACTCCAGGAGGCTCGGAAGCGGGCAACCGGCACAGCGTAGGTGACCGGCTACACGGTGCGACCGCTTCCCGCCGCGCCGCCACCCGGACGAGGGACAACCACCACCCGTACGCTGACGCGCCCGGGCCCGGACAGCCGCGAAGGCCCGGAGCCGTGCGGCTCCGGGCCTTCGCGTGGAACGACTGCCGTCGATCAGTCCAGGTAGTCGCGCAGCACCTGGGAGCGCGACGGGTGGCGCAGCTTCGACATGGTCTTCGACTCGATCTGGCGGATGCGCTCACGGGTGACCCCGTACACCTTGCCGATCTCGTCCAGCGTCTTCGGCTGGCCGTCGGTCAGGCCGAAGCGCATCGAGACCACGCCCGCCTCGCGCTCGGACAGGGTGTCCAGCACCGAGTGCAGCTGCTCCTGGAGCAGGGTGAAGGAGACCGCGTCGGCCGGGACGACCGCCTCGGAGTCCTCGATCAGGTCACCGAACTCGCTGTCGCCGTCCTCGCCCAGCGGGGTGTGCAGCGAGATCGGCTCACGACCGTACTTCTGGACCTCGATGACCTTCTCGGGGGTCATGTCGAGTTCCTTGGCCAGCTCCTCCGGGGTGGGCTCGCGGCCCAGATCCTGGAGCATCTGGCGCTGGACGCGGGCCAGCTTGTTGATGACCTCGACCATGTGCACCGGGATGCGGATGGTGCGGGCCTGGTCGGCCATGGCGCGGGTGATCGCCTGGCGGATCCACCAGGTGGCGTAGGTCGAGAACTTGTAGCCCTTGGTGTAGTCGAACTTCTCGACCGCACGGATCAGACCGAGGTTGCCCTCCTGGATCAGGTCCAGGAAGAGCATGCCGCGACCGGTGTAGCGCTTGGCCAGCGAGACCACGAGGCGGAGGTTGGCCTCCAGCAGGTGGTTCTTGGCCCGGCGGCCGTCCTCGGCGATGATCTCCAGCTCGCGCTTGAGCTTCGGGGCGAGCTTGTCGGCGGCCGAGAGCTTGTCCTCGGCGAACAGGCCGGCCTCGATGCGCTTGGCGAGCTCGACCTCCTGCTCGGCGTTGAGCAGCGGGACCTTGCCGATCTGCTTCAGGTAGTCCTTGACCGGGTCGGCGGTGGCACCGGCGACGGCGACCTGCTGGGCCGGCGCGTCGTCCTCGTCGTCGTCGGAGAGGACGAAGCCCTCCGACTCCTCCTCCGGAGCGGTGCCCTCGGCCTCGGTCTTGTCGCCGGGCAGCGCGACGTCCTCGAGCAGCTCCTCCTCGCCGAGCAGCTCCTCGTCGCCCTTGGCGGTCTTGCCGGCGGCGGTCTTCTTGGCGGCGGTCTTCTTGGCCGGCGCGGCGGTCTTCTTCGCCGCAGCCTTCTTGGCCGGCGCGGCCTTCTTCGCGGGAGCCGCCTTCAGCTCGGAGCCGACCGCGGTCCTCCCCTCGGCGGTGATCTCGGCGGAGACGGTGGGAGCCGAGGCCGTGGCGGCCGCGACGGCCGGAGCCGCGACGGGAGCGCCGGGGGCGATCCGCACGGGCGGCTTGGTCGGGGCCGACGAGGCGGCCGGGGTCCGGGTGGTGACAGCCTTGGTGGCGGTGCGCTTGGTGGGGCTCTTGGCAGCAACGCTCTTGCGCTTGGCGCCGGCCGGTTCGGCCGCGCTGACCATGAGGTCCACCCCCTCCTCAATCAGCACCTGGTTGAGGCTGCGCATGACGTTCTTCCACTTGGTGACCGGGATCTGGTCCGCCTCGAACGCCTGGCGCACGTCGTCACCGGCGATCTGCCCCTGGGCCTTGCCCCGCTCGATGAGCGCCAGCAGAGCCGCGGACTCGGCGATCTCGGGGGGAAGCGAACGGGATGTGCTGGCCGACACGAACAACCTCTCGGACGATGAGTGGATCTCGAACCCGTACCGGCCGCCCGAGCGGGCGGGGAAGGAGATCGCGCGTCGGACGCGCGGTGTCGATTCCGACCGACTCGGGCTTGAGGACTGGGTTTGCAGGACGGCAGCAGCGCCGCGGACCAACACAGCATTCTGACATGTTGGAGTATTCCGGAGCTGCTTCCGCTCAGGACACATCGCTGCTACTCGTCAAGTGTTACGCATGGCCTTCGTGTCGCGGGTCACACCGACCCGGCGCCCGCAACCCGGGGCCGCTTCCATCATCGCGCACTCGCGAGGTGAACTGTTGTCATGGACAAGCCGCGAAATGGGCTCGCCTTTCGCCGGGCCGCCCTCCCGGGCCCGGCGACCCCTCCCGGGCGCGGCCGGCAGGCCCGGCTCCCCCAGCTCCGGCTTCCCCGTCCTTCTCCCGCCCTCGGCGTTCCCCACGTTCTCCCGGCTCCGGTCGACCCGAGGGGTGACGGCATGCGGAGGCCCCCCGGCTGCGCCGCACGATGCGACCGGAGGGCCCTGGCGGAGCGGACCGCCGCCAGCCGGCGCCTCCGCTCGTGGAAACAGCCCGTTCAGTGCTCCCTGGGCGCGGGGACGGACGGCTCGACCTCGGGATGGACGGTGAGCAGCGCCCGCATCGCGACCTCGCCCGCGGTGCCGTCGCCGGCGCCCAGCGCGTCCACCAGCCGGGCGTGCAGGCCGACCGAGGACTCGGAGGGCCGCTCGCAGGAGATCGCCGGGCCGCCCGAGACCTGCAGCGCGCAGGCGACGATCCCGGACAGGTGCTCCAGCATCCGGTTGCCGGCCATCTGGAGGATCAGGCCGTGCAGCTCGGCGTCGGCCCGGGTGTACGTGGAGAGGTCGGCCTGGGAGGCGGCGTGGCCCATGATCTCGACCAGCTCGACCAGGCGCTGCTGGACGTCCTCCCGGCCGTGGCCGGCGGCGAGCCGGGCGGCCAGCGGCTCGATCGCCCAGCGGAGCTCGAACAGCTCCCGGCGCTGCTCGTCCCGCTGCGGACCGAAGGCGCGCCACTCAATGATGTCCGGGTCCAGCAGGTTCCAGTCGCCGACCGGACGGACCCGGGTGCCGACGTTCGGCCGGGCGCTGACCAGGCCCTTGGCCTCCAGCACGCGCAACGACTCGCGGACGACGGTCCGGGAGACCTCGAACCGCTGGCCGATCTCCTCGGGCACCAGCGGGCGGTCGGCACCGAGATCGCCGGAGACGATCATCTGGCCGAGCTGCTGGACCAGCTGGCCGTGCAGACCGCGGCCGCGGCTGCTGGTGGTCTTGCGGCCGACCCGGCCGATGTCGGACTCGGCGCCCTCCCAGCGGGGCGCCGGCGGGGTCGGCCGGTCGGCGTACGAGAAGCGGTCCAGGTCGCCGGGACCGTGGATGGGCCCATCGGCGGAACGGGCGGGGGTCATGGTGGGGTGCGCAAGGGTACTCACGCCTCCTTTGTCGGCGATCCGCAGGCGTGGCTTGAGAATTCTCGTGAAAAGCACACGAAAGGGTGATCGACCGTGACTGGATAATTGACTTCTTATCAGGAAGAACCGCGCATTACGGTCACTGCTGGTCGATCTTGGTAGCCACGGGCAGGACCGCACCCCGGGGCTTCCGCAGGACCGAACAGGGCCGCCCACTGGTGCGGCTCCGTGCGGGAGGCCCTGCGCGATGCGCAGCCACGGGCCTACAGGGCGCGGCGGCGGGCCTGGGCCAGCAGGGCGGCGAGCAGCAGGAGCCCCGCGGGGGCCGCGACCGCGGCGAGCAGCGCCGGATCGGTCAGCGCCGCGCTCCCGGCCACCGCCTCGTGCGCACCGCCGTACACCCAGCCGTAGGCCCACTCGATCCCGGACTGGAACGGCAGCAGCTCGGCCGCCCGGGTCGGCCACGGCCTGCCGGTGTGACGCAGCAGCAGGGCGACGCCGGACTCCAGCAGCGGCGGCAGCGCGCACAGCAACAGCACCCCGGCCGCGGCGCTGCGGGTCAGCGAGGCCGTCAGCACCCCGGTCCAGGCCGCCACCACGGTGAGCAGGACGAAGGCCAGCAGGGCGGCGGGCACCCCGTGACCGGCCGTCAGGCCGAGCGGGGAGAACACGCCCGGCAGGTCGGACAGCCCGGACAGCCCGGCGCCGGTCACCGCCGCGGACACCCGGTCCGACAGCGCGGCCGGGTCCGCCCAGGCCGCCACGGTGACGCCGTCCGGCAGCGCGAGGTGCACGGCCAGCGTGTCGAGCAGCAGGGTGGCCAGCGCCAGCAGGGCCGCCACCGGCCCGATCACCAGCAGCTTGGCCAGCAGCAGTCGCACCCGGCGCGGGTACGACACCTGCGAGGCCGGCAGCCCCGGGTGGCGCACCTCGTGCCCGTACGAGAGCGCGCCCAGCACCCCGGCGCCGAGCGCCGCGAAGGGCAGCGGGACCAACGGGACGGCGGCGGTCAGCAGCCGCACCCCGGCCGGGGCGGCCAGCGGGCCGTCCGGGGCCTGGTCCGCCAGGACGGCGGCCACGACGGCGTCGCCGAGCAGCACGGCGGCGAGCAGCAGCCAGGTGGAACGCAGGCCGCGCAGGCGGCGCAGCTCGTAGGCCAGGACACGCACGGTTCACTCGCTCCGGTGGTCGTCGGGGTTGGCGGGGGCGGGGGCTGCGGGGATGGCGGGGGCCGTGGGGGCGGCGGGGGGCTGGGCGGTGGAGACCCGTACGGCGCCCGTGCCCGAGACGGGGCGACGGAGGCGGACGGTGTCGTCGGTGAGCAGGTCGTCGGCGCTCACCCGGCGGCCCGGCGGCCGGACCCGGGCGGGCGGATGCGGCAGGGCCGGGGCCGGGTCGTCGCGGAAGAGCCGGTCGACGGCGACGGTGGGCGCGGGGGCGGGCCTGGCGGGGGCGTCGGACCCGGCCTCCGCGGTCGGCTCCGGGCGACGGCCGACGGGCCCGGGGCGGCGGCCCGCCGAACCGAGGACGGGGAGCGCGGCGGCGGGGAGCGCGGCGGCGATTGCCACGGCGGGCAGGGCGCGGGTGGGCAGGGAGCCGTCCTCCCGGCGGCGGGGGGCGTTGCGCTTCGGGGCGGTGGCGGCACGGGGGACGGAGGCGGTGGCTTCGGGGACGGAGGCTTCGGGGGCGGAGACGGTGGCCGGTTCGGCCGGAGTCGTCACGGCTCCGACCGGGGTGGGCTCGGCGGCCGGTTCGGGGATCCGCTCCGCGGCCGACTGCGGGCCTGGCTCCGACTTCGGTTCCGGGTTCAGTGCCGGGTCCGGTTCCGGGTTCGGTTGCTCGGCCGGCTCCGGGCTCGGCCCCGCCCCGGGTTCCGGGTGGAGGCGGAGGTGGCCGGAGCGGCCCGAGCCGGCCGGCAGGACGACCCGCGGCGCCGGCTGCTCGACCACCCGGTCCGCCAACTCGTGCAACAGGATCCCGTGGCGGTAGGCGAGTTCGCCGATCTCGGTGCGGTCGATGCCGGCCACCGCGAGGCCCACGCTGCCGTCCCGTCGGACGTCCGCGCCCTGGCTGACCAGCAGGTCCGCCAGCCGTGCCATCTGCGGCCCCCGGACGGCCACTTCGGGGCTGAGCCTGGTCCGCCGGAACTCCGCGACCGGCTGGTCGGCCACCAGTCGACCGCGGTCCAGGGTGACCACCCGGTCCGCGAGCTGCGAGGCCTCCTGCGGCGTGCGGGTGGTCACCAGGACCGTTCCGCCGGCGGCCCCGAAGGAGCGCAGGAAGGAGTGGAACCACTCGACGTTGCGCGGTGACAGACCGTCGGCGGGCCCGTCCAGCAGCAGCGCGCCGGGGTCGCCGAGCAGGGCGGCGGCCAGGGCCAGGCGGCGGTGCATGCCGGGCGAGAAGGTGCGCAGCCGCTGCCCGGCGACGGCGGCCAGCCGGGTCTGCTCCAGCAGTTCGTCGGCCCGCCGGGCCGGGACGCCGACGGCCGCGGCGAGCATCCGCAGGTGGCTGCGCGCCTTGCGGCCCGGATGTCCGGCCACCGCGGCCTCCCCGGTGCCGGGCAGCAGCACCCCCACCTCGCGCTCGGGGTGGCGCAGCCGACGGTAGCGGCGGCCGTCGAAGAGCGTGACGCCCTGGCCGCGTTCGAGTTCGAGCATCAGCCGCAGGGCGGTGGACTTGCCCGCCCCCTCGGCGCCGAGCAGCGCGGTCACCGTGCCGGGCCGGGCGTCGAAGGTCAGGTCGAGCACTGCGGGCGGAGCGCCCTTGCGGTAGACCTTGGTCAGTCCGGTGATCTGGATCATCGCTGGCTGCTCCCGTGCCCTCGGCCGAGCTGTTCGACGCGGAGCACCCCTGACGGGCGGGCATGCACCCGCGCGGCTCCGCGCCAGCACATTAGGGGGCGGCGACGGCTATTCCGGGCATTACGGGAACGGCACGGGCCCACCGGCTGCCCACCTCACCCGATCAGGGGACAATCCGATCCTGCGATTCACGGTCGACCGGTCCGTTCCGGGTCCCGGAGGAGTCGGTTGCTTCGGTGACTTCGGCAGCTCCGGTGGTCTCGGTGGTGCCGGACGGGCGGGGCTCCGTGTCCGATGAGGGGTGCGGCTCCTACCGGGAAGGCCAGGGCGGTGGCGGGAGCTGCTCACCGCCGCATTCCGCGTGGAAGTCGTCGACGGCGGCCTGGCCCTCGACCACGATCTCGCCCAACCGCTCCCGCTCGGCGGCCAGCCGTTCCTCGACGGCGGCGATCGACTCGGGCGCCGCGTGCTCGGCCTGCAGCTCGGCCAGTTCCTTCTCCGTTGCGGTGGTGGTCCTGTCCAGGCTCCGGTAGTCCGCCGCCAGCCCCTCGATGAGGATTCGCTGGTTGGCGCAGTCCTTGATGGCCATCGCGGGACTCCCTGGGCCGGAGGCCTCCGGCCCAGGCGGTCGGAGCGTCCACCGACACTCTGCGCCGACGCCCCCGGGTCCGCAGCCAGACCAGGCCATTCGGCTGCCCGGTACCGCGCAACGGCGGGTCGGTACCCGGTCCGGGCGGACCGGGCACAGGGCTTGGCGGAGGGCTGGGGACAGGACCGGGCACAGGGCCCGAGGGGGTCAGGACTCCGGGCGGAGCATGGGCGGGTTGAGGACGGTCGCACCGCCGGCGGTGAACAGCTGGGCCGGGCGACCGCCCTGACGGGTCGTCGTGCCGCCCGAGGGCAGCAGGAAGCCGGGGGTACCGGTGACCTTGCGGTGGAAGTTCCGCGGGTCCAGCACCACGCCCCAGACCGCCTCGTAGACCCGGCGCAGCTCGCCGACGGTGAACTCGGTCGGGCAGAAGGCGGTGGCGAGGGAGGAGTACTCGATCTTGGAGCGGGCGCGTTCCACACCGTCGGCGAGGATCAGGCCGTGGTCGAAGGCGAGCGGGACGCCGTCGGCCGGGTTCTCCCCGAGGAGTTCGCCGACCGGGGCCCAGCGGGCGCCGCTGGCGTCGCCGCCGGCCCGGGGCGTCGGCAGGTCGGGGGCGAGCACCAGGTAGGCGACGCTGACCACGCGCATCCGGGGGTCGCGCTGCGGGTGGCCGTAGGTGGCGAGCTGCTCGAGGTGGGCGCCGGCCGCGCCGGGGCCGACCGCGTCCTGGCCGGGGGCGGTGTGGGCGCGCAGGCCGGTCTCCTCGGCCAGCTCACGGGAGGCGGCCTCGGCCAAGCCCTCGTCCGGGCGGACGAAGCCGCCGGGCAGCGCCCAGTACCCCTGGAACGGCGGCTCGCCTCGTCTGACCAGCAGGGCGCAGAGCGAGTGGTCGCGCACCGTCAGCACCACGAGGTCAACCGTGACAGCGAACGGGGGGAAGGCCGACGGATCGTAGCGCGACATGGCGACGATCATAGTCGTCTCTCTGACGATAAGCACAGGCCCGTGCGTGGCCGCTCCTGGCCGGTGGCCCCCGCCCGACCCGGCGCGGTTCGTATACGGGCCGCGCCAGGCCGGGAGCGGACGGGACCGGTGCCGGTGACCCGGTGTCACCGGCGCCGGGCCCGGACGGGCGGTGGCGGGCCGCGGCGGGCTCAGCGGGCGACGAGTTGCAGGTCCTCGGACGCCTCCTCCACCATCGCCACGCCGATCCGGCTCACCCGGACGGAGAAGGGCTCGCCCGCCACCCGCAGACCGGTCAGCTCCAGCTCGCCGAGCGGTGCGGTGCTGGCCGGGCGGACCAGCACCCGGCCGCCCGGGACGTCGGGCCGGACCCCGGCGAGGGCGAACACCGCGTGCACGGCACCGGCCGCGGAGACCGCCGCCGGACGGCAGGCGGCCGGGTGCGGCACCGGCGGGCAGCCGGGGGTGCGCTGCTCCCCCGCGTACATCTCCGGCAGGCGCCCCTCGAAGTGGGCGCTCGCGGCGAGCAGGCCCTCCAGCAGGGTGCCGGCCTCGTTCTCGTGACCGGCCTCGGCCAGTCCGGCGACCGCCAGCGCCGTCTCGTGGACCCGCACCGCGCCGCCGCGGTGGCCCAGCGGGTTGAAGCGGAGGGACTTGGCGCTCAGGGTGCGCAGGCCCCAGCCGCTGTCCAGCTCCGGCGCGACCAGGCGCTGGGCGAGCAGCCGGGTCTGCTCGCGGTCCAGCAGGCTCTCGTGCCGGCCGCCGTCGACGGCGAGCCCGGTGTCCAGCAGGTGCACCAGGGAGGAGGCGACGGCGGGCAGCGGCTGGCCGCCCGGGGCCAGCCCGGCCGCGGGGCGGCCGCCGGAGAGGTCGTCGACCCAGAACCGCTCGCGGAAGCGCCGACGCAGCGCGGCGGCCCAGCCGCGCCAGTCCTCGGCGCCCGGTCGGCCGAAGGCCTCCAGCAGCTCGGCCCCGTGCAGGGCGGCGCGGTGGGCCTGCGCCTGGACCTCGGCGCGGGCGGCGACCGGGTGGGCGGAACGCTCCTCTGCCGGGCGGCTCAGGTCGGTGACGAAGCCGTCGACCAGACCCTCCCGCAGGGCGGCCAGGGCCCGCTCGGCGGTCGGCAGCAGCTCGGCGACCTCGGCCGGGGGCAGGCCCCAGCGCCAGGCCTCGGCCAGCACGGTGACGAACAGCAGGGTGGCCTCGGTGGCCGTGCAGGTGGGTGGCAGCTCGGGACCGCCGTGGCGCAGGGCGCCGGGCAGCAGGCCCTCGGTGCGGCCCGGGGCGGGGGCGAGCTGCTGACGGCGGGCCAGCGCCCGGAGGGTGCCGGCCGCCAGCCGGGTGCCGAGCGGCAGGGTCAGCCGGGCGGCCCAGAGCGCGTCGGCCGGGGCGAGGCCGAAGCGCCAGGGCGCTCCGGAGGCCGGGTAGAGGTCGGTCGGGCGGTCCGGGTCGGCGAACAGCAGCCCGCCGAGGGCGTCCAGCGAGCGGGAGACCAGTGGGGCGGCCCGGGTGTCGTCGCTGCGGACCTCCGGCTCGGACCAGGGCAGTGGCGCGCCGGTGCCGCGGCCGCCCGGCGGGCGCGGGCCGCCGGCGGCGGTCTCCAGCTCGGTGTGCAGCTCGACCGACCAGCGGGCGCCCGGCTGGACCTCCAGGTCCCAGCGGAGCACGCCGGCGCCGGCCAGGACGGCGTGCGGGGAGGGCTGGGCGCTGACCACGGCGCTGTGCACCGGGCCCGTCCAGCGCAGTCCGGCGGACTGCACCTGCCCCGGCAGGTCGGGCTGGCGGTGCCCGGCCGCGATCTCGGCGACCGGGCCGAGGTCGGTGCCGAGGGCTATCTCCAGTGGCAGCCGGGCGGGCCGGGGACCGGTGTTGCGCACGACCACGGTCTCCACGCCGTCCGCGTGCCGCAGCCGCTCGACGGTGAGTGCCGGATCCGGGTCGAGGTCGCCGGGGATGCGGACGGCGCCGAGGAAGCGGGCCTGGGCGGTGCTGGTCAGAGTGCCCTGGAGCGGCAGCGGCTCCATGCCGCCCAGCCGCAGCTCCATCCGGGCGAGCACCCGGACGCCGTTGCGGTAGAAGCCGTGCAGGCCGTGGCCGCGCAGCTGGCCGTCGGGGCCGGAGGCGGCCATCGCCGGGGCGTTGACGCAGATCACCGCGTGGTGGACGGCGGGCGGCTGCGGCCGCGGCGGGGCCGCGGCTCGGCCCGGGCCGAGCGGTGCGCCCGCGGGCCCGGCTGCCGGGGCCTGGTCGTGGCGGCCCACCGGCCTGGGCGGCGCGCCGACCACGCTCTCGGCCGGCATGGCCTGTGGTGGCCTCATGGCGGTCACCGGACTCTCCTCCCCTCGGCGGTCCGGTGGCCGGGTCAGGCCGGTGGGCCGCGAGCATGCTCGATCGCGTGCTGATGATGCCGGGCCGGCGGGGCCGTCCCGTCGGCGGGTGTGCCGTTTCTGGCCGTACCCGGTGACGGGTCGTGCCATGCGGTGCTCGGTACCGGGCCGGTACCGGCGCGCCGCGCCTTCGTTCCCGGGGCCCCTCGCCGTGGCCCGGCACGCCGTCAGGTCCGGCGGCCCGGTCGGCCGGTGACGCCCTTCCCCCGCGGCCCGCACCCGCCGTGACGCTCGGCCCCCTGGTGGCCACCGGTCATGGTGCCGCACGCGGCCGCCGACGGCTGCCGGTGTCCGGGCGCTCTGGTCCGCACCGCCCGGTGATCGGCCCGCCCGAACCGGGCGGAGACCCCCGGAGTGAACGCCGCGCACCGCCACCAGGTCACGCCCCGCCGCTGCGCCGCTGGTCGGGACAGTTCTGCCGGGCGGCCGTACAGCTTCCGTCGGAACGTCACCGGGGCCTCGGCGCGGGCGCGTCACCGTCCGCGATCCGGGGCCGGCACTCGTCTTGCGGGCCGCCGTCGGGCCCGCTCGGGGCGGTCGTCGGCCGGGGTCGGCCGACCGGTCGGACGGACGGGGCGGTCGAACCGGTGCTCGACCGCCGCCAGGATACGGTGCGGGGGTCGCGGCCCCCGCACCCGGTGACCCCGTGAACCGCGACGCCATCGCTGTGACCAGCAGAGACCGAGGAGTTGCATGTCCACCATCAGCCGGCTGCCCGGGATTGTCACGACCGACCACGTGTTCCAGCTGCCGCTCGACCACGCCGCCCCGCAGGGCGAGCAGATCGAGGTGTACGCCCGCGAGGTGGTCGCCGCAGGCCGCGAGCGGGCCGACCTGCCCTGGCTGGTCTACCTCCAGGGCGGGCCGGGCGGCAAGGCCGCCCGGCCGCTCGGCCGGGACTCCTGGCTGGAGCGCGCCCTGGACGACTACCGGGTGCTCCTGCTCGACCAGCGCGGCACCGGGCGGTCCACCCCCGCGACGCGGCAGACCCTCGCCCGGCGCGGTGGTCCGCAGGAGCAGGCGGACTACCTGGCCCACTTCCGCGCGGACTCGATCGTCCGGGACGCCGAGCTGATCCGCGAGCGGCTGCTCGGCGCCGACCGGCGCTGGAGCGTGCTGGGCCAGAGCTTCGGCGGCTTCTGCACCCTCACCTACCTCTCCATCGCCCCCGAGGGCCTGACCGAGGCCTTCATCACCGGTGGCCTCTCCGGCCTCGGCAGCTCGGCCGACGACGTCTACCGCGCCGCCTACCCGCGGGTGGTCGGCAAGAACGAGGGCCACTACGCCCGGTTCCCGCAGGACGTCCAGGCGGTGCGCCGGATCGCGGCCCACCTCGCCGACTCCCCCGCGACCCTGCCTGACGGCGGACTGCTCACCGTCGAGGCGTTCCAGGCGCTCGGCATGCTGCTCGGCGGCGGCAGCGGCTCCGGCACGCTGCACTACCTGTTGGAGGAGGCCTGGGTGGAGGGCGCGGCCGGGCCCGAGCTCTCCGACACCTTCCTGGCCGGCGCCCAGGCGCAGCTCTCCTTCGCGGGCGGCCCGCTCTACGCGGTGCTGCACGAGTCGATCTACGGCCAGCGGTCGGTGGACCAGGGCGGCACCGCCTGGGCGGCCGAGCGGGTCCGCAAGGAGTTCCCGCAGTTCGACGCCCGGGCCGCGCTGGAGTCCGACGCGCCGGTGCTGTTCACCGGGGAGATGATCTACCCCTGGATGTTCGACACCGACCCGGCGCTGCGCCCGCTGAAGGAGACCGCGGACCTGCTCGCCGCCCGCACCGACTGGCCCGACCTGTACGACCGGGTGCGGCTGGCCACCAACACCGTGCCGGTCGTGGCGGCCGTGTACCACGACGACATGTACGTGGACACCGCCGACTCGCTGGAGACCGCCCGCGCGGTGCGCGGCCTGCGGACCTGGATCACCAACGAGTGGGAGCACGACGGCCTTCGGATGAGCGGCGGCACGGTGCTGGACCGCCTGATCAAGATGGCGCACGGCGAGGCGTAGCGGCCCTCGGGCCGGCGCCGCGGCGCGGAGCGGCTCAGTGCGCACGGTGGCCTCCTCCCGCCGCCCGCCGGACGCCCCGGCAGCGGTGGTGGCCGGTCCGGGCGGCGGCGGGCACGCAGGCCGCCGCCCGGCCGAGCCGCAGGCCCCGGGCGAACCGCTCCCCGGCCACCCTGGCGTGCCCGGGCGCCACGGCCCGTCCGGGCGCCGACAGCAGGGCGACCGCCCCGGCACCACCGCCGTCCGGCTCCGGGCCTCCCGAGCCGTCCGGGGCGCCCTGACCCGGATCCGTCGGTACCGACGCCGTGGACGAGCCCTTCCGGCGACCGCCACGCCGGTGCCGCCGCGCGCCGGCCGACCGCCCGGGCCGCTCACCGGGGGCCTCGCCGGCGCCCGGGGCGGCGGGCCCGGGACCCGCGTCGTCGCGGAGGGGCGCCCCCTGGGCGGGCGGCGGCACCTCGGCGTTCGGCGCTCCGCCCGCCGGAGGCCGCGGCTCCTCGCCCGGGACCGTGGCGTCCCCGGGCTCCTCGCGCCGCCGGCGCTGGGCCTCGACGGCGGCCAGCAGCCCCTGGGGCGTCATGCCGTCGTTGAGCGACTCGTAGAGCAGCTCGGCCAGCAGGTAGCCCGGGGCGAGCCGCAGGACGTGCCCGAGCACGACCCGGGCCGTCGCCGTGTCCCCGGCGACCCAGGACGTCCAGGCCAGCAGGGTGAGCGGGGCCACCGCACAGCCCTCGTACGGCGGCACGGCCCTCCGGGCGAGGAAGCGCCAGAGCCGCTCGGCCGGGGCCAGTTCGTCGGGCCTGGCGTACTCGACGCCGCGGTCCCGCACCAGGCGGTCCCGCAGGGCGAGCAGCAGCTGGGCCGTCCGGTCCGCGTCGAGTTCCCTGGCTCCGGCCCGGAACTCGGCGAAGGCCTGGTCGAGCAGGGCGAGGCGCTGCTCCCTGGCGAGGGCGTCCACGGCCTCGGCCCGGGCGAGCGCCTCGCGCTGGGCGGCGTCCGCCGGCGGACCGACCGGGTCCAGCCCGCCGATGATGGCCTTGCGGCTGCCGCGCGGCACCAGGCCGGCCACCGTCGCGGCGGCGGCCGCCGGACCGGGCTCCGGGCTGCGCCGCACCGGATTGCCCGCCGCGTCGCAGCACCCGTCGCCGCGGCAGAGGAAGGACCACCAGCGGCCGTCCGAGACGCACAGCGCCTCCTTGACGGCCACGCCCCGGCGCCCGAAGGCCGCCCGGAGGACCTCCGCCAGCGGCCGCAGCCCGTCCACCACCGGCGGGGCGTGGGCCGTACCGCGGTCCTGGCAGAGGTAGAGGAGCACCTGGAGCGGCCGGGCGCCGTGCCGCTCGGAGAGGGCGACCAGCAGGGCGGCCGTCTCCTCCGCCGCGGCCGGCCACTGCGCGGGCGACCGCGGCAGGTCCGCCCGGATCACCCCGCCCTGGTGCAGGCCGGGGCCGTGGAGCCCCACCGCGACGATGCTGTCGTCGGGGTAGAAGCCCAGGAAGTACGGAAGCAGCTCGGCCATGTCGGCCGGGCCGCGCATGACGACCTGCCGGTGGTCGGAGGCCGGTCCGAGGGACAGAATGACGTGTTCGTTGTTCATCGCGTTCATGGCCGCAAGAGTGGACGCAATCCGCGAACGATGTCGGAACCGACTTTTTTCCTGTGGATAACTCCGCCCCCGAATTTTCCCTCACTCATTCGGAGCAGGCGACACTCCCTCCCGCGAGTGGATTTTGACCGCCGTTCAGCGGATCAGCGGATGAAATACACCCCGCCTTCCCCCGTCTCCGCTCCCCGGCATTCGTCGCTTGTCGGCGGTACGGGGTTACATGGACGCCATGCAGCAGCCCGACATCCACACCACCGCCACCGCCGACCGCGCCGAGGTCCGGGCGCGGGCCGAGGCCGTCCTGCGCGAGCTCGCCGGCCCCGGAGCCACCCTGCGCGAGGACCAGTGGACGGCCATCGAGGCCCTCGTGGTCGACCACCGCCGCGCCCTGGTCGTCCAGCGCACCGGCTGGGGGAAGTCCGCCGTCTACTTCATCGCCACCGCCCTGCTCCGGGCCCGCGGCGCCGGGCCGACGGTGATCGTCTCACCGCTGCTCGCCCTGATGCGCAACCAGGTCGAGTCGGCTGGCCGGGCCGGCATCCAGGCCCGCACGATCAACTCGGCCAACACCGACGAGTGGACCGCGATCCAGGAGGAGGTCGCCGACGGGAAGGTCGACATCCTGCTGGTCAGCCCCGAGCGGCTGAACAACCCGGACTTCCGCGACCAGGTGCTGCCCGAGCTCGCCGCCTCCACCGGCCTGCTTGTGGTCGACGAGGCCCACTGCATCTCGGACTGGGGGCACGACTTCCGCCCCGACTACCGCCGGCTGCGCACCATGCTCGCGGACCTGCCGCCCGGCGTCCCGGTGCTGGCCACCACCGCCACCGCCAACGCCCGGGTCACCGCGGACGTAGCCGAGCAGCTCGGCACCGGTACCACCGACGAGCACGCCCTGGTGCTGCGCGGGCCGCTCGACCGGGAGAGCCTCACCCTGGGCGTGCTCTCCCTGCCCGACCCGGCGCACCGCCTCGCCTGGCTGGCCGACCACCTCGACCGGCTCCCCGGCTCGGGCATCGTCTACACCCTGACGGTGGCCGCCGCCGAGGAGGTGACGGCCTTCCTGCGCGAACGTGGCTTCCCGGTGGCCTCCTACTCCGGCCGCACCGAGGACGCCGAGCGCCGCACCGCCGAGGCCGACCTGCTGGCCAACCGGGTCAAGGCGCTGGTCGCCACCTCCGCGCTCGGCATGGGCTTCGACAAGCCCGACCTCGGCTTCGTGGTGCACCTCGGCTCGCCCAGCTCGCCGATCGCCTACTACCAGCAGGTCGGCCGGGCCGGGCGCGGAGTGGACCGGGCCGAGGTGTTGCTGCTGCCCGGGCGCGAGGACGAGGCGATCTGGCGCTACTTCGCCTCGCTGGCCTTCCCCCCGGAGGATCAGGTGCGCCGCACCATCGACGCGCTGGCCGAGGCCGGCCGGCCGCTCTCCACCGCCGCTCTGGAGCCCCGGGTGGACCTGCGCCGGGCCCGGCTGGAGACCATGCTCAAGGTGCTCGACGTGGACGGCGCCGTCCGCCGGGTCAAGGGCGGCTGGACGGCCACCGGCCAGAGCTGGGAGTACGACACCGCCCGCTACGCCAAGGTCGCCGCCTCCCGGGAGGCGGAGCAGCGGGCGATGCGCGACTATGCGGCGGGCACCGGCTGCCGGATGGAGTTCCTGCGCCGCCAGCTGGACGACGAGGAGGCCGCGCCGTGCGGCCGGTGCGACAACTGCGCGGGGCCGCTGCACACCCCGGACGTCTCCGCCGAAGCGCTGGCCGCCGCCCGGGCCGCGCTCGGCCGCCCGGGCGTGAGCTTCGAGCCCCGACGGCTCTGGCCGACCGGGATGGACGCGCTCGGGGTGCCGCTCAAGGGCCGGATCCCGGCGGGCGAGCAGGCGGAGACCGGCCGTGCGCTCGGCCGGCTGTCCGACATCGGCTGGGGCAACCGGCTGCGCACCCTGCTCGCCGAGCAGGCGCCGGACGTGCCGGTGCCCGGCGAGGCGGTGGACGCCCTGGTGGCGGTGCTCGCCGACTGGGCCCGCGGTCCGGGCGGTTGGGCCGGGCCCGCGACCACGGAGGGGGCCCGGCTGGACCGGCCGGTCGGCGTGGTGACGATGGCCTCCTCGGCCAGGCCCCGGCTGGTCGGCAGCCTGGGCACGCGGATCGCCGAGATCGGGCGGCTGCCGCTGCTCGGCCGGATCGAGTACGCCGGCGGGCTGCCCCCGCACGGCGCCCGCAGCAACAGCGCTCAGCGGCTGCACTCGCTGGCCGGCGCGCTGGTCCTGCCACCGGAGGTCGAGCAGGCGGTGGCAGCCGCCGGTGGGCCGGTGCTGCTGGTGGACGACCTCGTCGACTCGGGGTGGACGGTCACCGTGGCCGCCCGGCTGCTGCGCCGGGCGGGGGCGAGCGCGGTGCTGCCGCTGGTGCTGGCCGTGCAGGGGTGACCCGAAGCCGGAAAACCGGCGAAGGAGCCCTCTCGTTCACTCGAATGGCCCAACAGAAAGGATCAAGCGAAGCGATTTCGATCACACCGGTCGAACGGCCCGAGAAAGGAGTGGTCACCGTGCCGATGACGGCTCACCCTGCCCTCCGGGCGCTGTGGATCAAGGCTCGGCGGCACCTCCACGGCGTTCGGGCGACCGTGGAACATATCCGGCAGACCATGGGCTATCGGATGGCGTTCATCATTTCATCGTTGCCGCTCCGCCCCCGATGCCCCGAGAATTGGGGGGTACCCGAAATCCGGTCCGCTGGACCCGCCCTTCGGCGTACCCAGGCACCCGCCTGCCCACGGGCCAGGAAGGAGGATCGTGATCAACGGTATCGGCCGAGGTCAGAATCCCTTCTCCGGGAGCCCGGAACCCAGACGGGTGCTGGACCTGGAGACCTGGACCGCCTCGGGGATCCCGTTGCTGCGCGACCCGCGCGAGTTCGTCGTGGAACTGCACCAGCGCCACCTGCCCCAGCCGGGCACCGTCGTGGTCGCCGTCCTGGACGCGCTCCACCACCTCGCCGCCTCGGCCTCGTTCACCCCCTGGCCGCACGACACCGACGGATGGCAGCACCGCAACGCGCTGCTGGCGAACCTGCGCCGGATCATCCCGCACGACCTGCGACTGCCCGAGCCGACCCGGACGGCCCTACTGCTGCGCTGCCGCGACGGCGCACCCGGCTGGACGGCGCAGGACGGCGCCTGGATGTGGGCGCTGCGGGACGCGTCCGCACTGCACGGACTGCGCTGCGGGGCGTACATCGGACTCACCCCGGCGGGCTGGCAGGTCCTCGGGGACGGTCGGGGCGGGCGCAAGCCGCACTCGGGCTCCTGGGCCGAGGGGCCGGTGCACACCGTGACGGAACTGCCGCCGCGTTCGGCCCTGGAGGCCCCGCGCGGCCAGCGGACCCGCCTGCTGGCGGCCGACCAGGCCAAGCGCGGCGAGGACACGGCGCGCTCCCCGCAGTCCGAGCCCCCGTGGGCCGCGACGCGGGCCGCGGCGGCCGAACCGACCCGCCGTACCGGCACACGCTGAGTCCGCGGCAGCCCTCGGCCGTCGGGCCGTCAACACCGGCCTTCGACAACGGCCGTCAGCCACCGGGGGCCGCGGGACGGACCTCGGGCCCGGCACCGTACGGCGGCGCCGGGCCCGAAGTGGACGGCTGTGGTCAGGCCTTGCCCGGGCGGCCCGGCGTGGTTCCGGCCGCGCCCTTCGCAGCCGGGCCGGCGTCGCCGCAGACCACCAGCAGCGCGGTCGCGTGGTCGAGCGCCTTGGCGTACGCCTCGGCGGCTCGGGCGGATGGTCCGCCGTTGACCACCAGGACGACCACCTCGCGACGGACCGGACGGGTCAGCGCAGCGTCCGCGTAGAACACGTCCCCGCCCTCCGCGAGCTGCGCCCAGTAGCGCTCCTCACCGAAGGACAGCTCGTGCTGCTGCCAGGGGTGCGCTTCGCCGACCGTCAGCACCAGGATGTCGCCCGGGTTGCGGCCGGACTCCAGCAGCAGGTCGACCGCGTCGTCGGCGCGCTCCACCGCCTGTGCCGGGGTGGCGGCGATCCGCTGGACCTCCACCCGCGGTTCGGCGGGGGCCGGGCGGCGCGGTGCCGGCCCGGGCTTGGGGACCAGTTGCGGCGGGCCCGGACGGGCGGCGCGCGGCGGGCCCGGGCGCGGGGGCGCCGGACGGGGTCCGGGCACCGGAGCCGGGGCGACGACGGTGGTGGGTGCGGTGGCGGGGGCTTGTGCGTCCGACTCGCGGAGGAAGGGAACGCCGGGGCCCGGGAGGCTCTCGTGAATCTCCGGCTCCTCGGGGAAGACAGGCATACCCGGATATCTATCAAATGCCGGTCGGACGCGCACGGGCACCCCACCCCTTGGGCGCCGGCCTCCTGCCGCCCCCTCCCTGGGCAATTCCAGACGGACCGTCAGAAACCGAGCGTCAACTGTTCGTCGGCGGACCCCTGGCCGTCGCCCGCACCATCCCGAACGCGCTTGAGATGGCGCCACTTCGGCAGTCCGTCCATGTACGCCCAGGAGAGCCGGTGGTGCTCGGTGGGGCCGAACTCCTCCAGTGCGGCACGGTGCACCGGGGACGGGTAGCCGGCATTGTCGGCGAAGCCGTAGTCCGGGCACCCCTCGCCCAGTTCGGCCATCAGGCCGTCGCGGTGGACCTTGGCGAGCACCGAGGCGGCGGAGACGCAGATACAGGACTGGTCGCCCTTGATCACCGTGCGCACCCGCCAGGGTCCGCCGAGGTAGTCGTGCTTGCCGTCCAGGATCACCGCGTCGGGTTCGACCGGCAGCGCCTCCAGCGCGCGGACGGCGGCCAGCCGCAGCGCCGCCGTCATGCCGAGCTCGTCGCACTCCTGCGGGGTGGCCTGCCCGAGCGCGTACGCGGTGACCCAGTCGGCGAGGACGGGTGCGAGCGCGCGGCGGCGCAGCTCGGTGAGCAGCTTGGAGTCGGTCAGCCCTTCCGGCGCCTTGCGCAGACCGGTGACGGCCGCGCCCACGGTGACCGGCCCGGCCCAGGCGCCGCGCCCGACCTCGTCGAGACCGACGACGATCTTGGCGCCGGCCCGGCGGAGCGAGCGTTCGACGGAGTGCGTCGGGGGGACGATGGGCATGGCGTAATCCGTTCAGCGGGGGCAGCCTCCAGCCTAAGCCCGCTCACGACCGCCGAATCCGCCTCCCGGGAGGCCGGGTCCGGGGGAGGCGCCGGGTCCGGCAGCCCCCGGGCCCGGCAGCGACCGTCTCAGGCCCGGATCATCGGCTCCAGCACCTCGTCCACCAGCCGACCGGCGAACCCCGGCCCCATGTTCTCCAGCCCGCGGATCTTGACCTGGTAGAGCAGCACCGCCGGAATGACGTCGGCCACCAGCGGGGTGGCCGCACCGGGCCGGACGTCACCGCGCTCGGCACCGCGACGCAGGATCTCCAGGATGGTCCGCGCGATCGGCTCGATGACCCGGTCGGTGATGAAGGCCTTGAAGACCTCGGCCCGCTCCTGGTCGATCTCGCCCATCAGCGCGTTGAGCGCGGAGCCCGTCGGGGAGCCCATCGCCTGCGTGAACCCCTCGATGAGCCGGTGGAGTTCATCACGCGCGGACCCGAGGTCGGGAGTGTCGTAAGGGTGTGGAAGAGTGGCGTCCAGGGCGTCGATGACGAGTTCGTCCTTGGACGCCCAGCGCCGGTAGAGCGCGGCCTTCCCGGTCCGCGCCGCGCCGGCGACCCCTTCCATGGTGAGCCGCGCGTATCCGCCGGAGGTGAGCTGGTCGAGGGCGGCTTCGAAGATCGCGTTCTCCAGTTCCTTCCCCCGGCGCCGCGCCGGCCGCGTCAGCGCCTGGCGGGCGGCCCGCACCGGACAGAAGCCCGGTTCGCCACCCGGCCCCGAGCCCGACCCGGCGCCCGACCCCCCTGGCGCCACCCCGACACCCTCCTCCCCCGGTCGAACGACCCCGGACCGGACAGCCCCGGACCGCACGGCCTCAGGCCGAAGGACCTCGGGCCGAACAGCCGCCTCTCCGGGCGCCGGCCCCGCCGAACCACCCGGCGACCGACCGGACCGGTCCGCCACCAGGCGTCGCACCAACCGCTCCATCGCCACCACCCTTAAGGAACGCTTGCGTTCACAATCACGGCCAGGATATCGTCCCGCTTAGTGAACGATCCCGTTCCTTCTCGGCCTGCGCAAGGGCGCAGTGCCATGCCCGGACCGGCGACTCCGCCGGCCCCGCACCGCCGAGCACATAGCCAGCAGGGGGCACATTCGTGGCTATCTCCGACACGCTCAGCAAGAACCCACCACCGCGGACGAACCAGGGGCGGGGCAAGGGCATCACCCTGACCGTCATCGCCGCCACCCAGCTCATGGTGGTCCTCGACGCGACCATCGTGAACATCGCACTGCCGCACATCAGGGACGCCCTGGGCTTCTCGACCACCGACCTGTCGTGGGTCATCAACGCCTACACCCTGACCTTCGGCGGGCTGCTGCTGCTCGGCGGTCGCGCGGGTGACATCCTCGGCCGCCGAAGGGTGTTCATCTTCGGCACCCTGCTGTTCGGCCTGGCCTCACTGCTCGGTGGTTTCGCGCAGGACAGCAGCCTGCTGCTGGCCGCCCGCGCGCTCCAGGGCATCGGCGGCGCGATCTGTTCCCCGACCGCCTTCGCCCTGATCGCCACCAACTTCGACGAGGGACCGGAACGCAACCGCGCGTTCGGCGTGTTCTCGGCGGTGGCGGGTTCCGGCGCCGCGATCGGCCTGCTGGCCGGCGGTCTGCTCACCGAGTACCTGAACTGGCGCTGGGTGTTCTTCGTCAACGTGCCGATCGCCATCCTGATCGCGATCGCCGCGCCGCGCCACATCGCCGAGTCCGAGCGCCACCCGGGCCGCTTCGACCTCCCCGGTGCCCTCACCTCGACGCTCGGCCTGGTCGGCCTGGTCTACGGGTTCATCCGGGCCGCCTCGGACGGCTGGTCGGACGGCATCACGCTCGGCTCCTTCGCGGCCGGCGCGATCCTGCTCGCCGCCTTCCTCGTGGTCGAGAGCCGCACCGACCAGCCGATCACCCCGATGCACCTGTTCGCCAACCGCAACCGCACCGGCGGCCTGGTGATGATGCTCTGCCTGGCGGCGGCCATGTTCGGCATCTTCTTCTACGTCGTGCTGTTCGTGCAGGGTCCGCTCGGCTACAGCCCGCTGAAGGCCGGCGTCTCCTTCCTCCCGATCAGCGTCGCGATCATCATCGCCGCGCAGATCGCCTCCAACCTCCAGGCCAAGTACGGCCCGAAGCCCTTCATGGCGGGCGGCGCGCTGCTGGTCACCGTCGGCCTCACCTGGCTGACCCAGATGAGCAAGGACAGCGGCTACCTGGACGGGGTCCTCGGCCCCACGGTGGTGTTCGGCTTCGGCATGGGCCTGATCTTCGTCCCGGTGATGCTGCTCGCGGTCGCGGGCGTCCCGGGCGAGGAGACCGGCGCCGCCTCCGGCCTGCTCAACTCGATGCAGCAGATCGGCGGTTCGCTCGGCCTGTCGATCCTGACCACGGTCTTCGCGCACTACGCCACGGCCGAAGCCGCCGTGCAGCTGCCGAAGTTCATGGAGAGCGCGAAGCCTGAGCAGCTGGCCTACCTCCAGCAGCACCACGAGTTCCCGCAGGGCACCGACGCCGCGAACACCGTGCTCACCCAGGGCATTTCGCACGGCTTCATCGTGGGCGCCGCGCTCGCGGCGGTCGCCCTGCTCGTCGCGGTCTTCGTGATCAAGGCCAAGGCCAGCGACCTGCCGAGCGGCTCCTCCGCCGTCGCGATGCACTGACACCGTCACCGTCACCGTGCGCCGACGCCGTAGGTGACGGACCGGCGCCGCACGACGCCAAGGGCCGGCCGGGAGCAGCATGCTCCCGGCCGGCCCTACCGCTGTCCGCGGCCCCCGCCTCCACCCTCGGGCGGCCTACCAGGCCTCGTACGCCAGCCCCGCCTGATCGCAGGCCGTACGGCCGACCGTCGTCGAGTCGACCCTCGGCCGCTCCGCCAGGATCTCCCGGGCCCGGGTGGCCGCGAGGTTGGTCGCGTACCAGGGCTTCGACCCCGCCCCCAGGCCCTGCCCGATCAGCTGCAGCGCACAGCTCCGCTGCGGCTCGGGGAGCCGGTCCAGGGCGGGTACCGCGTCCGCCGAGAGCCCGCGGACGTTGCGCAGGTCGATGGCCGCGGCGCGCGGGTCGCCCCGCAGGGCCTGCTCGTACCGGGTGACGTTCTGCTCGGCGACGATCGCGTCCGGGCCCATCAGGCCGTAGACCGCGACGGTGAGCATCCCGCTGAGGACGACGACGCGCGGCAGCCAACCGGCACGGCGGATCAGCCCGGCGGCGATCAGCAGCAGGAAGACGGCACCCAGCCAGACCTCGACCACCAGCACCCAGAGCCGCAGCCGGGTGAGCCCGGAGGCGTCCACGTAGAACCACATCCGGCCGAGCGCCGAGGCCACCACGGCCAGCGCCAGCAGGCAGAGCAGTCCGAGCAGGATCCGCGCCACCCGGCGGTCGGCCACGGTGGTGCGCGGCGCCCAGCGGTTGGCGACCGCCACCACGACCAGCGTCAGCACGGTGATCACGCTCAGCTGCCAGAAGCCCTGCCGGGCGTACTCGGAGCGGCTCATCCCGGTGTTGCTCAGCACGGCGTCCGCGCCACCGAGCACCACCACGGCCTGGATCACCGCGAAGACACCGAACATCAGGTTCAGCGCGATCAGCGGAAGCGCCCACTCCAGCCGCCGCCGCTCCCGGCCCGGCCGGATCACCGTACGGTCCCAGCGGCGCGGGCCGGCGGCCATGTGCGCGAAGCCCAGCACGGTCACCGTTCCGAGCACGAACAACGCGCCACGCCCCGGGAGCTGGTCGAGGTCGAGATCCGGGCTGAGACCGCCCAGCAGATCCGCCATGGCGGCGTCGGCGCTGGCGAACAGCAGGCCGAAGACGGTCAGCAGGGCGGCCGCGACCCCGAGCGCCTTGAGCACCGGGACGATCCGGTCGCGGCCGGGCAGCGGCCGCCGGTCCATGCTCTCCCAGACCCAGACCACCGAGGACACCAACTGCCACACGATGCCGGGCAGCGGGAACAGCACACCCGGCCAGCGACGGCCGCCGTGCAGCGCCAGCGAGGCCAGCGCCAGCGCACCGACCACGGCCGGCACCGCGGGCCAGCCGGCGTCCCACCGGGCCGGGACGGCGAGCAGGGCGAGGGCGAGCAGGCTCCACACCGCCGTCCAGGGTCGGATCCGGCGCCCGGCCGTCCGGGCTGCGATCCCCGCCCCGACGGCGGTGGCGGCGCCGAGCAGCAGCAGGTTGGGCCCCAGGCCGTCGTAGAGCAGCCAGGCCGTCAGCAGGCCGGTGAGCAGGGCCGCCAGGAGGATCTTGGGGGTGGCCCCCGCCCGGCGCTCGGGGGCGCTGGGGCCCAGCCACGCAGGGGGCGAGGGCACGGCCACGCCGGGCGCCCGGCCCGGGCCCGGCCTGCTCTGCGGGCGGGTGCCCGCCGGGCGGTACGGACCGTACGGGTCGAACGCGTCGTACGGGTTGGACGACTCGGTCGGCCCCGGCGCGACTGGATCGGGCGACCTGGTCGGGTCGGGTGACCCAGTCGGCCTCGGCGTGACCGGATCGGGCGACCTGGTCAGGTCGGGCGACTCAGTCAAGTCGGATGACCCAATCGCCCCCGACGCGATCAGGTCGGGTGACCCAGTCAAGTCAGGTGACCCAGTCGGATCGAGCGACTCAGTCGACCCCGGCGCGATCAAGTCGGGCGACTCGGTCGGACCGGGCGAATCGGACGGGGCAGGCGTGGACGGGCCTGGCATGAGTCCCCCTCAGTGGTCGGCAGGCATGCGGACGGCACCCATCGGGCGGTCCGCGGACCGGCGCGCTCAGCGCCCGGCCGCTGCCGACTGTAGACCATTCTGAACAAGTTCAAAAATCGGTTTCGAACGCGTTCAGAACGCCCTCTCCACCACAGGACTCCCCTGGCTACCCCTTCACCGATCCGGCCAGCAGCCCCCGGACGAAGTAGCGCTGGAGGCTGAAGAAGACGATCAACGGAACGATGATCGACAGGAACGCCCCGGCCGTGAGCAGCTCCCAGCGCCCGCCGAGGGAGCCGGACAGCTGCGCCAGTCGCACCGTCATCGGCGCCACCTCCGGTGTGCCGCCCGCGAAGGTCAGCGCCACCAGCAGGTCGTTCCAGACCCACAGGAACTGGAAGATCGCGAACGAGGCCAGCGCCGGGGTGCACAGCGGCAGCACGATCGAGCGGAAGATCTTGAAGTGCGAGGCGCCGTCCACCACCGCGGCCTCCATCAGGTCGCGCGGCAGCTGGGCGATGAAGTTGTGCAGCAGGAACACCGCCAGCGGCAGCGCGAACATGGTGTGCGCCAGCCAGACCGGCGCGTAGCTGCCCTTCAGGTCCACCGCCGGGATCAGCGTCAGCGAGCCCAGGTGCGCACCGCCGGCGAACAGCCGGAGCAGCGGGATGAGCGCCATCTGGAGCGGCACCACCTGGAGCGCGAACACCGTGAAGAAGACCGCGTCGCTCCCCCGGAACCGCACCCAGGCCAGCGCGTACGCCGCCATCGCCGCCAGTGCCAGCGGGAAGACCGTCGCCGGGACGCCGATCGCCAGCGAGTTGACCAGGAAGGGCATCAGGCCGGTGGAGGCGCCGGACCCGCCCTCGAACAGCACCGAGTGGTAGTTGCCGAGGCCGAGGTCCGGATGGAGGAAGGCATTCCACCACCCGCTGGCCGTCACGTCCTGCTTGGGGCGCAGAGAAGTCACCAGCAGGCCCAGCGTCGGGATCGTCCAGAGGACCGTCATCGCGATCACGAACACCGAGGCCAGCGGACTGCTGAAGGCCTTCCGCACCGGCGGCACCGACCGCGCCGACTTCACCGGCCGCGATGACCGCGCCGACTTCACCGACCGCACCGACTTCGCCGGCCGCTCCCGGCCGCCCGTCCCGGTCACCGGACCTCACGCTCCTTCCGCAGCTGCACGATGTTGTAGGCCACCAGCGGCAGCACCGCGAGGAAGAGGAGCACCGCGAGGGCACTGCCCCGGCCGGAGTTGAACTGCACGAAGGACTGCGAGTACATCTCGTTGGCCAGCACCTGGGTGCCGAAGTTGCCGCCGGTCATGGTGCGGACGATGTCGAAGGCCTTCAGGGTGATGATCATGACGGTGGTCAGTACGACCATCACCGTGGTGCGGATCATCGGCACGGTGACGTACCAGAACAGCCGCACCCCGCTCGCGCCGTCCAGCCGGGCCGCCTCCACCACCTCGTCCGGGATCGCCTTGATCGCCGCCGACAGCACCACCATCGCGAAGCCGGTCTGCACCCAGACCATCACCGCCATCAGCAGGAAGGTGTTCAGCGGCTGCGAGAGCAGCCAGTTCGGCGGATCGTCCCAGCCCACGGCGACGGCGAGTTGGCTGAGCAGGCCGATCTGCGGCTGGCCCGGCCCGCGCGACTCGTAGACGAACTTGAAGATGATCGACGCGCCGACCAGCGAGATCGCCATCGGCATGAAGATCAGCGACTTGTACACCGACTGGCCGCGCATCCGGTCGACCAGCAGCGCCAGCACCAGCCCCAGCCCGGTCGCCACGAGCGGCGCGACCACCAGCCAGAGCAGCGTGTTGACCAGCACCTTCTGCACCGAGTCGGAGGTGAGGGCCCAGCCGAAGTTCTCACCGCCGACAAACCGGGTGCCGTCGTCGTTCTGGAGGCTGAGGTAGACCGTGCGGACCAGCGGCACGACCAGGCCGACGGCCAGCAGCAGCACCGCCGGGCCGAGGAACACCGCGACCGCCAGCGGCCGGGCCAGGCGGCCCCGGGCCCGACCGGCGGCCAGGAAGACCACCAGCAGGATGCCCAGGAAGCCCGCGACGGCGCCAAAGGTGTTGCCGAACTTGACCGCCGCGTCGTTCCAGGAGCCGACCGCCAGGTTCTCGGCGACCAGCCTCCCAGCGGCCGATTCGGCGACGGGTGACGGGAATCCGGTTACGGACATGGCTGCGCTTCCCTTCGGGTGTGGTGGGAAGGGGGGCGGGCGGTGCGGGTGGGTGGCCCCGCACCGCCCTCGACAGGTGGTCCTCGGTGTGCCCGACCCCCGGGAACCGGCTCCTCGGTGTCGGCCCCGGAGGCCGGCGCCGGGCCCAGGACCGAAACCGGGGCCAGGGCCAACTCCGGGGCCAACTCCGGCTCCGGCTCCGAGACCAGCCCCGGAACCAGCCCCGGAACCGAGCAGGACGGACGGCCCGGCTACTGCGGCCAGGCGGCGTCGATGTCGGCGGCGGTCTTCTGGATCGACTGCCCCTCGGCGAACCAGGCGGTCAGCGACTTCCACTCCTGCCCGGCGCCCACGGCGGCCGGCATCAGGTCGGAGCCGTCGAATCGGAAGGTGGCCGACGGGTCCGTCAGCGCCTCCGCCGACAGCTTGTCGATCGGGTCGGTGTAGAGGCTCTTGTCCACGCCCTGGTTGGCCGAGACCCAGCCGCTCGCGGTCTTCACCCGGCTGCTCGCCCAGTCCGAGCTGGACAGGTAGTTCTGCACCGCCTGCACCTCGGGCCGGCCGGAGAAGGCCGCCAGGAACTCCCCGCCGCCCTCGACCGGGTTGGCGACCGACGGGTTCACCGCGGGCAGGTGGAAGGCGAAGACGTCCCCGTCCGGGCCGACCTTGGTGCCCTTGGGCCACTGCGCCTCGTAGAAGGAGGCCTGCTGGAGCATCAGGCACTTGCCGCTCAGGATCGGCGTGCCCGCGTCCTGGAAGGTGGTGGTGGCGATCGACTTCACGTCACCGAAGCCCGCGTTGACCCAGGCCGGGTTCTGCATCCAGTCGGCGACCGTCTTCATCGCGGTGGTGATCTTCTGGTCGGAGAACTTCACCTGGTGGCCGACCCACTGGTCGTACACCTCGCCGCCGTACGAGCCGAGCACCACCTCCTCCAGCCAGTCGGTGGCCGGCCAGCCGGTGGCCGTCCCGGAGGCGATGCCGCCGCACCACGGCTTGGCGCCGCCGGCCTTGGCGATCCGGTCGCTGAGCGCCATCAGGTCGGTCCAGGTCTTGGGCACGTCGTAGCCGGCCGCCGTGAAGGCCTTCGGCGAGTACCAGACCAGGGACTTCATGTTGGCGCTCATCGGGGCCGCGTAGTAGGTGCCGTTGACCGAGCCGTACGTCTTCCAGATCGGGCTCCACTTGTCCTGGTTGGCAACGGTCTGGGCGGGCGGCTTCACCACCTTGCCGCTCTTCACCATCTGCGCCAGCAGGCCCGGTTGCGGGATGATCGCGAAGTCCGGGGCGTTGCCGCCGGAGACCCGGACCGGCAGCTGGGACTCGAAGTCGTTCGAGCCCTCGTAGCTGATCCTGATCCCGGTGCACTTGCTGAACTCGGCCCAGGACTTCTCCAGGTTGTCCGACTCCGGGCTCAGGATCGAGGCGAACATCGTCACGGTGGTGCCCGAGTGTCCGGCGTACGGCTGGTACCTGGCGCAGTCGCCGGACAGCGAGGCGGCCGATCCGCCTCCGCCGCCACCCGAACCGCCGGAGCTGTTGGAGCAGGCCGCGGTCAGCGCCAGTGCCGCCACCAGGACGGGCACGGCGGCCAGACGGCGGCGGGAACTCGATTGCGGCGCGGTCGGGTTGAGGGTCAATGCGGTTCTCCTCGCCAGGGCATGCTGCCGACGGTGGGCTGAACGACATTGCGCTGTACCGGAGATGGGCCTACACGGGGATCGCGGACAGGTTCACGGGAACGGAATCGCGGAACGGGATCACGAGCGGGATCACGAGCGGACGGCGGCCGGACTGATCGAAGACGTTAACGCAGCCGCCGCCCCCCGCCAAGGTCCCCGTTCGACCTTCACAAGCCGGTGTCCCGACCGTGACCCGCGACCGGAAGCCGAAGGCCCCGACCGGACGTCCACCCGGACGTCCAACCGGACATCCGCCGTAAATCCAGTCAGGGCCTTGCGATATGACCGAACGTCAGAAAAGCCGCACCGGCAGCTCCAGCAGGCTGTTGACCACCAGCGAGGGGCTCGGCCGCAGGTCCGCGTCCGGCACCGCGAGCGACAGCCCCGGGAAGCGCTCGAACAGCGCGGGCAGCGCGACCCCCGCCTCCAGTCGGGCCAGCGGGGAGCCCGGGCAGACGTGCGGGCCGTGGCCGAAGGACAGGTGGCGGGACGGGTCCCGGGTGATGTCGAAGACCTCGGCGGTCACCCCGTGCTGGAGCGGGTCGCGGCCGATCGCGTTGTACGAGACCAGCACCGGTTCACCGGCCGGGATCACCACCTCGCCGACCGGTATGGGCTCGGCGGCGAACCGGAACAGGAAGTTGCTGGTCGGCGGTGTCCAGCGGAGCGACTCCTCCACCACCGCGTCCCAGGACACCTGTCCCGAACGCACCAGTTCCAGCTGGTCCGGGTGGGCCAGCAGGGCCCGCACCGCGTTGCCGATCAGGTTCACCGTCGTCTCGTGGCCGGCCGCGATGATCACCCGCAGGGTGGCCGCCGCCTCCGCGTCGCTCAGCGCCCCGCCCTCCGTGTCGGCCGCCAGCAGCACGCTCGCCAGGTCCTCGCCGGGAGCTGAACGACGCTGCGCCACCAGGCCGTTGACGAAGGCGTTCAGCCCGGCGACGGTCGCCTGGATGCCCTCCGGGTTCGGCTTGATGCCGAAGAACCGCTCGTACAGGTCGCGCAGCAGGCCGTGGTCCGACTCCGGCACGCCCAGCAGCGAGCAGATCACCGTCATCGGCAGCGGGAAGGCGAAGGCCGTCTTGAGGTCCACCAGCGGCTCGCCCGCCTCCAGGGCGTCCAGCAGCGCGTGGGTGATCTCCTCGACGCGCGGACGCATCAGCTCCACCCGGCGCGGGGTGAAGGCCTGCGCGACCAGCGCCCGAAGCCGGCGGTGCTCGGCCCCGTCGGTGGTCACCATGCTCGGGCCGGGCACCGCCAGGCCGATCAGCGGCCAGGTCTTCGGGACCTCGCCGCGCTGGTAGGCCGCCCAGTGCGCGGCGTCCTTCACGAGCCGGGCGTCCGTGAGCAGGTCACGTGCGGCGGCGTGCCGCGTCACCGCCCAGGCGGCGACCCCGCCGGGCAGCTCGACCGGCACCACCGGGCCGGCGGCCCGCAGCAGGGCGCCCTCGGCCGCGTTGTCGCGGGCCAGCGGGTCGAGGGCGATTCGGGCCGGGGCAGCGGTCATCGACGTCTCTCTTTCGAAGCTCTGGAGAAGCTCTCTCGAAGCCTTTCGAAGCCATTCGAAGCCATTCGAAGCCATTCGAAAACAGCCGAAGCCTTTCGGAGGTTTCGAGGGCGTTCGAGGGGTTTCGCGGCTCTTTCGAACGGCGGGTGCGGGTGGATCAGGCCGGGTGGCCGGGGGTGAACGAGACCGGCAGCGCCACCAGCCCGCGCACCCAGGCCGACGGCCGCCACACCAGCGCGTGCTCGGCCACCGCCAGCCGCAGGTCCGGCAGCCGGTCGAGCAGCACCTCGATCGCGGTGGTGGCGATCACCTCGGCCGCCTCCTGGGCCGGGAACGGGCAGCCGTGCTCGCCGTACGAGTAGCTCAGGTGCGCCCGGTTGCCCTCCGCCGGGCGGCCGTCCGGCTGCCGGACGGCCGGGTCGGCGTTGGCCCCGGCGATGCCGAGCAGGACCATGTCCCCCTCGCCGATCCGCTGGCCGCCCACCTGGGTGTCGCGGACCGCCCAGCGTCCGGCGAAGATCTGGGTCGGGGTGTCCTCCCAGAGCGCCTCGTTCAGCGCCTGGCTGATGCTGCGCCGGCCTCCGGCCAGCGAGGCCGCGAACCGCTCGTCGGTGAGCATCAGCCGCAGCGTGTTGGAGATCCAGTACGAGCTCGGCTGGTGGCCGGCGATCAGCAGCACCCGCAGGTCGCGCATCACCTCGTCGTGGGTCAGCCCGGCCGGGTGCGCCAGCATCCGCGAGGCGACGTCGGCGCCCGGGTACTCGGCCTTCTCCTCGACCAGCGCGAGCATCAGCTCCAGCAGCCGTTGGGCGCCGGCCGGCGCGTCCGGGCCGCCGTCCAGCATGGCCAGCAGCGCCGCGATCAGCTGCGGCGCCTGCTCCTCGTCCAGGCCGAGCACCCGGCACAGCACCAGCAGTGGCATCCGGTGCGCGTACTCGGCGACCAGGTCGGCCTCGCCGCGCCCGGCGAACTCGTCGATCAGGCCGTCGGCGATCTCCTCCGCGTGCTTGCGCAGCTCGTACGGGTCGATCCCGGCCAGCGCGTCGGTGACCGCGCGCGAACGCCGGACGTGCTCCTCGCCCTCGGCGTAGAGGATCGAGGGGACGGGCGCCATCATCGGCTTCAGCGGCCAGTCGGCGGGCAGCGTCGCCCAGGCGTGCCAGCGGCTGGAGTCGCGGCCGAACAGCTGCGGCCGGCCGGTCACCTGCTGCAGCTCGCGGTAGCCGATGACCAGCCAGGCGGGCACGCCGCCGGCCAGCTCGACCGGGGCGACCGGGCCGTGCGCGGCGCGCAGCTCGCGGTAGAGCTGGGACGGGTCGGTCTGGAAGCGCGGCCCGTACAGCGGCGTGGCGCCGGCGTGCGCCGGGCAGCCCGGGGGCGGGGTGGCGGCGGGCTCGGTCACGGGGTGCTCTCCTCGTAGATCGCGGTGCGGGGCCCTGCCGGGGCTGGCCGCGCGGCGGGGGCCGTCTCGTCCTCCCCGGCGGCAGCGGCCGGGACGCCTCCGTCGGCACCGGCCAGGGCGGCTCCGTCGGCTCCGGCCAGGACGGCCTCGTCGGCCCCGGCCAGGGCGGCCAGGTGGTGGACCAGGGCGATCAGCACCCGCTTGCCGGACTCGCGGTCGCGCGCGTCGCAGTCCACCAGCGGCACCTCGGCCGGCAGGTCCAGCGCCTCGCGGACCTGCTCCAGGGTGTGGCCCGGCTCGCCGAAGTTGTTGCGGGCCACGATGAACGGCGTGCCGTGGTGCTCCAGCCGGTCGATGGCGTACCAGGAGTCCTCCAGGCGCCGGGTGTCCACCAGGACGACCGCGCCCAGGGCGCCGCTGAACAGGCGGTCCCAGAGGAACCAGAAACGTTCCTGCCCGGGCGCGCCGAACAGGTACAGCACCTGCCGCTCGGAAAGGGTGATCCGGCCGAAGTCGAAGGCGACCGTGGTGGAGCGCTTGCCCCAGGCGCCGGCCGGGTCGATGCCCTCGCCCGCCTTGGTCATCACCTCTTCGGTGTTCAGCGGACGGATCTCGCTGACCGAGCCGACCAGGGTGGTCTTGCCCACGCCGAAGCCGCCGACCACGACGATCTTCAGCGCGTTGTCGGCCGTCGCCCGCAGCGGGGTGCGCGCACCGGCGGGCCGGACGTCAGCGGCAGCCTGAACGGCGCCGGCGGGCCGGGCCTCCACAGCGGTCCGGACGCCGCCGGCGGGCGAGACGTCAGAGCTGTTGAAGGCCATGCAGCACCTGCTTCAGCGTGTCGAGGTCGGGCAGCCGGGCCTTGTTCGGCGCGAACCGGGGGTGGCGGGCGGTGACCGCCCCGGACTCCAGCAGGTCGCCGAGCAGGATCTTCACCACCGAGACGGGCAGCGCCAGTTCCGCCGCCACCTCCACCACGGCGGTCGGGGCCTCGCACATCCGCAGGATCCGGGCGTGCTCCGACTGCATCCCGGGCGCCGGCTGCCGCTCGGCGACGATCAGGGTCACCAGGTCGAAGGCGTTCTCCGGGGAACGGCTGCGGCCCCGGGTGATGGTGTAGAGGCGGTCCGGGTCGTCGTCGCGCCCCGGCAGCACCGGTCCCGGACTCATGCGCCCACCTCGCTCCGCGCGGCGGGGGCGTCGACCCCCGCGACCCCCGCGACCCCCGCGACCGTCCGCTCGCTCCGCGCGCTCATATGACCGCGCTCTCTTGCGCGGCCTCGCCTTCCGCCGCCCGGGCGGGCGCGCTGAGGTGGACCCCGATCTGCTCGATCAGGCCGTGCATGTTGTGGCCGACCACGCCGACGTCCGCGTCGTCGTCCGTGACCACCGCCAGGTGCGCGCCCTCGCCGGCCGCCACGATGCACAGGATGCCGCCGTGGAACTCGGTCATCGACTGCCGCACGCCGCCGCTGCCGTCGCCGAACTCGATCGAGGCGCCGTGCGCCAGGCTCTGCAGACCCGAGGCGATGGCGGCCAGCTGGTCGGCCTGGTCGGTGCTCAGTCCGGCGGTGTGGCAGAGCTTGAGCCCGTCGGCGGAGAGCACCAGGGCGTGCCGGGTGCCGGGGGTCGCCGCCAGCAGGTTCTCCAACAGCCAGTCGAGGTCACGGTCGGTGGCACTGCTCATCAGGTGTCCTTCTCGGTGACGGGGGAAGCGTCGGGCGTGGTGTCGGGGGCTGTGGTCGGCACCCCGGAAGGGTCGGTGGCCGGCGGCCCGGCTGGGTCGGCGGCCGGAGCCCCGGCGCGGTCCGTGACCGGCACCCCGGCAGGGCCCTCGGTCGGAGCCCCGGCGGCGGGCTGCCCGGCCGCCGCCGGACGGGCGGCGGCCCGGCGGAACGCGCCGAACCGGCCGGCCGCACCCGCCGCATCGGTGCCGGCGGGCTTCGCCGCCCGGTCCGTCGCGGGGGCGGCGGTGGCCAGCGTCTGTCCGCGGCGGCGCTGCGGCAGGCCGCTGTCGGTCGTCCGGCCGGGCGCGGCCGGCAGCGCGGGCGCGGTGGCGGTCCGCGTCCCGGCCGCGGCCTGCGTCCCGACGCGGGTCCGCTGCGCGGAGGGCGCCGGAGGCAGGGAGGCCGGGGCGGGGCGCGCCGAGGTGAGCGCGGGGCGTGCGGTCTCCGCGGGCGACGCCTGTACCGGTACGGACACCTGGACGGGCGCCGGGGCCGCGGCCGGTGCCGGGTGGGTGACCAGCTGATGCGGGATCAGCATCACCACGCCGGTACCACCGCGCGCCGAGGGCCGGAAGGAGATCTGCAGCCCGTGCTTGCGTGCCAGCACGCCGACCACCGCCAGCCCCAGGCGGGTACCCGCGGAGAGCGTGGTGAGGTCCAGCGGTTCGGCGGAGACGGCCCGTTCGGCCCGGCGCAGCCAACTGTCGCTCAGGCCCAGCCCGCTGTCCTCGACGGTGACCGCCAGCCCGGCGGGCACCTCCTCGACGTAGACGTGCACCTCGGCCGGCGGGGCGGAGAAGTTGGTGGCGTTGTCCAGCAGTTCGGCCAGCGCGTGCATCACGCCCTCGGCCGCGTACCCGGCGACCGCGGCGGTGCTGGCGTTGTGCAGCCGCACCCGCTGGTAGGCGCCGATCCGGCCGAGCGCGCCGCGCAGCACCGACTCCACCGCGATCGGCTTGGCCCAACGGCGGCCCGAGCGGGCGCCGGTGAGCACCGCGATGCTGTCGGCCATCCGGCCCGCCTGGGCGGTCGAGTGGTCCAGGCTCAGCAGGTCGCCGAGGACCTCCTCGTCGTGCCGGTGCTGCATCTCGCGCAGCTCGGCGTGCATGCTCGTGGCCAGCGCCTGGACCCGCCCGGCGGCGGTCGCGCACACCGCGAGCGCGGCGGCCCGCAGCCGCTCGCCGCGGCCGATCTCCTCGCCGACGGCACGCAGCAGCGGGTACTGGGGGTGCTTGCGGTGGACGGCCAGCGCACTGTCCACCGCCGCGCCGGCCCGCAGCTTCGCCACCACCTCGGGCAGCACGCCCTCGGGGATCCGGGCCAGTTCGGCGCGCTCGGCCTCGACCCGGGTCCGCTCAGCCTCCGCCCCGGCCCGCTCGGCGTCGAGTTCGGCCCGCAGCCGGGCCAGCTCGGCGTGCGCGGTGGTGACGTCGGCCTCGGCCCGGACCTGCCCGGCGCGGGCGGCGTCCCGCTCGGCGAGCGCGGCGGCGGTGCGGTCGACGGCGGCCGTCTCGGCCTGCCGGGCCGTGCCCGCGGCGACCAGCGCCGCCCGGGTCTCCTCGTGCTGCGCGGCAAGGTCCTCGGCCAGCCCGCGGGAGCGTTCGACGCCGGTCGCCGCGAGGCCGACGGCAATCAGCCAGAGCACCGTGACGGCGCCCACCGCGAGGGCGGTGAGCGGCTGGTGCGCGCCGAGCGCCCTGGCCACGCCGACCGGCGCGGCGACCAGCGCCAGCAGCACGGCGGCCGCGGTCAGGGCGACGGTGCGCGGCGCGGGCCGTCGGCGCGATCGGCCGTCGGGGCTGGTGGCTTCTCTCATCGGTGCGGTCCTCGGCAACGTCGGCGGGCGGCGGCGCGGGCGGCGGGTCGGCGACGGTTGCGGCCGCCGACAGCTGGTCGGGCGCATACCAGTCCGCCCGGCGACGTAGCGAAACGTCTCCGGGCGTCTGATCGGTTCACGCTTTCGGCCGATCATATCGATTCAGACATAGGCCTCAAGCGGCCAGTTGACGGCCAATCTCCTACCTTCACGCCGCCCACACCACACAACGACGCCCCGACGCCCACCCGAGCACCACGCCTCACACCGTGGGCGCCCGTCCTGTGCCGGCGGCCGCCGACCTCAGCGGCCGCCGAACCGTCGCTCCAGTGCCTCCTCGAAGGTCCCCCGGCCCACCGCCCGATCCGGCGTCAGATTGCCGCCCGCCCGCAGTCCGCGGCCGGTCGCTCCCGGCAGGGGGAGCGGCAGCAGCAACCGGCGCCTGCCCGCCGCCCGCAGGTAGGCCTCGGCCAGTTCCCGGTACGAACGCACCTGCGGGCCGCCGACCTCCGGGGCGAAGCCGGCGGGCTCCTCCCCCGCCAGGCCCGCGACTGCTGCGGCCACCTCCCGTACGTCCACCGGCTGGCACGCCACCCCGCTCAGCACCGGGAAGACCGGCAGCTTCACGGAGGCGTCGAAGACCTTCAGCACCAGGTCGTGGAACTGCGTCGCCCGCAACACCGTCCAGCCCAGCCCCGACTCCCGCACCACCCGCTCACAGGCGAGCTTCGTCGCGTAGTACCCGAACGGCACCCGGTCGATCCCGACGATCGACACGTACACCAGGTGCCGCACCCCGGCCTCCCGGGCCCGGGCCACCAGCGTCCGGACCCCGGCCACGTCCGCCTTCTTCTGCGTGGTCGCGCAGTCCACCACCACGTCGACCCCGGCCATCGCCTCCGCCACCCCGGCCCCGCCGACCAGGTCCCCGACCACCCACTCGACCCCGTCGCCCCCGTCCCGCACCCGCCGGCTCAGCCCCCGCACCGCCACCCCGCGCGCCACCAGCAGCCGCACCACCTCCCGCCCCAACGTCCCCGTCGCCCCGGTCACCAGCACTGTTCCCACCACCGCGCCACTCCTTCCCTGAGGAAACCCGTCACCCCCTACAGACCGGACACCACCCCGGAACGTGACATCGGCACGCCCGGGGGCTCGGGAAAGGGCACACGAAAAAGCGGGGCGAGGACCGTTTGAAGGTCCTCGCCCCGCTTCAGGGGTTCACCTCAGGAGGCGACCACCGGGGTCGGGCGCGGTCAGCTGCAGCCGCTGGTGGAGCCGCAGCCCTCGCAGAGGTAGCAGCTGCCGGCGCGGCGCATCTTGGTGCCGCAGGAGAAGCAGAGCGGGGCGTCGGCGTTGAGGCCGAGCTGGATCTCCATCAGCTCCGTGGAGTTGTGGGCCTGCTTCGGGGTCGCCTTGGGTGCCTCGACGACGACGGGGGCCGGGGCCGGGGCCGGGACGGCGGCCGGCTTGGCGGCGACGGGGGCGGACTGGGCGAGCGACTCGGTGTCGAGCTCCTCGGCCTCCAGCGGCTCGTACGAGCCCGTCTCCAGGTGGCGCTGGCGCTCCTCGACGGAGTGGATGCCGAGCGCCGAGCGGGTCTCGAACGGCAGGAAGTCGAGCGCCAGGCGGCGGAAGATGTAGTCGACGATCGACTGCGCCATCCGCACGTCCGGGTCGTCGGTCAGGCCGGCCGGCTCGAAGCGCATGTTGGTGAACTTCGAGACGTAGGTCTCCAGCGGCACGCCGTACTGGAGGCCGACCGAGACGGCGATGGAGAAGGCGTCCATCATGCCCGCGAGGGTCGAGCCCTGCTTGGACATCTTCAGGAAGACCTCGCCCAGGCCGTCGTCCGGGTAGGAGTTGGCGGTCATGTAGCCCTCGGCGCCACCGACCGTGAAGGAGGTGGTGATGCCCGGACGGCCCTTGGGCAGGCGCTTGCGGACCGGGCGGTACTCGACGACCTTCTCGACCACGGCGGCCGGGGTGACCGGGGCGGCCGCCTCGGTCTTCTCCTCGGAGTCCTTCTTCTTGGCCGAGAGCGGCTGGCCGACCTTCGAGTTTTCGCGGTAGATGGCGAGCGCCTTGACGCCCATCTTCCACGCCTCGAAGTAGATCTCCTCGACGTCCTCGACGGTCGCGGCGGCCGGCATGTTCACGGTCTTGGAGATGGCGCCGGAGATCCAGGGCTGGATCGCGGCCATCATCCGCACGTGCCCCATCGGCGAGATGGAGCGCTCGCCCATCGCGCAGTCGAACACCTCGTAGTGCTCCGGCTTCAGGCCCGGGGCGTCCACCACGTTGCCGTGCTCGGCGATGTGGGCGACGACCGCCTCGATCTGCTCGTCCTGGTAGCCGAGGCGCTTGAGGGCGCGCGGGACGGTGCCGTTGACGATCTGCATCGAGCCGCCGCCGACCAGCTTCTTGAACTTGACCAGGGCCAGGTCGGGCTCGACGCCGGTGGTGTCGCAGTCCATCATCAGGCCGATGGTGCCGGTCGGGGCGAGCACCGAGGCCTGGGCGTTGCGGAAGCCGTTCTGGGCGCCGAGGCGGAGCACGTCCTGCCAGGACTTGTTGGCGGCCAGCCAGACCGGGGCGTCCAGGTCGTCGTGGGAGACGGCGTCCAGCGAGGCGTCGGCGTGCTGCTTCATGACCTGCTGGTGCGGGGCCGCGTTGCGGGCGTAGCCGTCGTACGGGCCGACCACGCCGGCGAGTTCGGCGCCGCGGCGGTAGGCGGTGCCGGTCATCAGCGAGGTGATGGCACCGGCCAGGGCGCGGCCGCCCTCGCTGTCGTAGGCGTGGCCGGTGGCCATCAGCAGGGCGCCGAGGTTGGCGTAGCCGATGCCGAGTTGGCGGTAGGCGCGGGTGGTCTCGCCGATCTTCTCGGTGGGGAAGTCCGCGAAGCAGATGGAGATGTCCATCGCGGTGATGACCAGCTCGACGACCTTGGCGAAGGTCGCCGCGTCGAAGGAGTCGTCGTCGCGGAGGAACTTCATCAGGTTCAGCGAGGCGAGGTTGCAGCTGGAGTTGTCCAGGTGCATGTACTCGGAGCAGGGGTTGGACGCGTTGATGCGGCCGGACTCCGGGCAGGTGTGCCAGTGGTTGATCGTGGTGTCGTACTGGATGCCGGGGTCGGCGCAGGCCCAGGCGGCCTCGGCCATCTTGCGGAACAGCTTCTTCGCGTCGACGGTCTCGATGACCTCGCCGGTCATCCGGGCGCGCAGGCCGAATTCGGTGCCGTTCTCGACGGCGGTCATGAATTCGTCGTTGACGCGGACCGAGTTGTTGGCGTTCTGGTACTGGACGGAGGTGATGTCGTCCCCGCCGAGGTCCATGTCGAAGCCCGCGTCGCGCAGGGCGCGGATCTTCTCCTCCTCCTTCACCTTGGTCTCGATGAAGGCCTCGACGTCCGGGTGGTCCACGTCGAGCACGACCATCTTGGCCGCGCGGCGGGTGGCGCCACCGGACTTGATGGTGCCGGCCGAGGCGTCGGCGCCGCGCATGAAGGAGACCGGGCCGGAGGCGTTGCCGCCGGAGGAGAGCAGTTCCTTGGAGGAGCGGATCCGGGAGAGGTTCAGGCCGGCGCCGGAGCCGCCCTTGAAGATCATGCCCTCTTCCTTGTACCAGTCGAGGATCGAGTCCATGGAGTCGTCGACGGACAGGATGAAGCAGGCGCTGACCTGCTGGGGCTGCTTGGTGCCGACGTTGAACCAGACCGGCGAGTTGAAGCTGAACACCTGGTGGAGGAGGGCGTGGGTCAGCTCGTGCTCGAAGATCTCGGCGTCGTCCTTGGAGGCGAAGTAGCCGTGCTTCTCGCCGGCGGCGCGGTAGGTGAGCACCACGCGGTCGATGATCTGCTTGAGGCTCCACTCGCGCTGGGGGGTGCCGACGGCGCCGCGGAAGTACTTGGACGTGACGATGTTGACGGCGTTGACCGACCAGAAGTCGGGGAACTCGACGCCGCGCTGCTCGAAGTTGATCGAGCCGTCACGCCAGTTGGTCATGACGACGTCCCGCCGCTCCCAGCGGACCTCGTCGTACGGGTGCACGCCAGGAGTGGTGTAGATGCGCTCCATCCGGAGACCGCCCTTCGGGGCCTTGGCGCCCTTGGCCGCGGCCTTCTCGGACTTCGACCCGCGTGCGGAACCGCTCGTGGTGTCTGTCACTTCTCGCTCCTCCTCCTGGGCAAACGCCCGAAGTGCCCTGAAAAGTCCGGGCACTGCTGGTTCGTTCTTCCGGTGTGCGGGCAGGCAGGAACCCTGCCTGCTTACGCACGGTTTGTAGTGTTCTGTGCCCCGTTTTCGGGCACGCGTGGGCCCCGCGGGGCCGTGGTGGTGCGGGTGGCTGGGCCCGCGAGGGGCCCGGCGCCTCCTAGGGCGCGGCGGCGGACACGGACACGCAGGTGTCGTCCGCCTCGGGGGTGCGGGGCCGTTCTGCGCGGAGCTCCGCGATGGCGGCCTCGAAGTCTTCCAGTCCGTCGTACGCCTGGTACACGGAGGCGAAGCGCAGGTAGGCGACCACGTCGAGTTCCTTGAGCGGGCCGAGTATGGCCAGCCCCACGTCGTGGGTGGTCAGCTCGGCGCTGCCGCTGGCGCGCACGCACTCCTCGACCCGCTGGCCGAGCTGGGCGAGCGCGTCCTCGGTGACCGGGCGGCCCTGGCAGGCCTTGCGGACGCCGGTGATGACCTTCTGCCGGGAGAACGGCTCGGTGACGCCGCTGCGCTTGATGACCATCAGCGCGGCCGTCTCCACCGTGGTGAAGCGGCGTCCGCAGTCCGGGCACTGCCGACGACGGCGGATGCAGCTGCCGTCCTCGGTGGTCCGGCTGTCGACAACACGGCTGTCGGAGTGCCGGCAGAAGGGGCAGTGCACCTCGGGATCCCTCCCTGGCAGAACGTTCGGACCTGTTGAGTCTATGCGATGCGCCCCCGGCCTGGGCAAGCTGATCATGCGGGGCGACCACTAGTACTGGGCACGGAGAGGACTGTAGCCACTACATCTAGGAGTCTGGGGGAGGTGAGCGCCTTGGCGTGTCGATGCCGCGAGGGGCCCGATTAGACTGCCGGGGTCGAGTTTCGCTCGAACATTTACTCGATGTACAACAAAGCCTTGATCGAGTCAGTCAACTCCCGAATAATTCACTCGAACGTGTGTTTGGCGCAACCTTTCGATAGGAGGCGCGTTGGGCTGGAAAAGGGGAGAGGACAGCCGTCGAGAGGGGCCGCCGTGAACACGATCGAAAGCAACACCATCCCGGTGCAGGAACACTCCCAGTTCAAGGTGGGGCAGCGCACCACGAATCAGCAGGGTGTGGACAGCAGCATGGACCGTAGCGAAGACCACCGCCTCTCCGGCGCGGCCCTTTCCGGGGCGACCCGCGTTCCCGACCAGCCGATCGAACACTCCACCGCCATGGACGACTCCCACACCTCCCCCGCCCGGGCGATGCCCGGTCGCCCCCCCGGCATCCGCACCGACGAGGCCGGTCTCACCGAGCGCCAGCGCCGGGTGATCGAGGTCATCCGGGATTCCGTCCAGCGCCGCGGCTACCCGCCGTCCATGCGCGAGATCGGCCAGGCCGTGGGCCTGTCCAGCACCTCCTCGGTCGCCCACCAGCTGATGGCCCTGGAGCGCAAGGGCTTCCTGCGCCGGGATCCGCACCGCCCGCGCGCCTACGAGGTCCGCGGCGTCGAGGTGGCCCGTCCGAACACCGCCGAGACGGCCGGCCGCCCCTCCACCTCATACGTCCCGCTGGTCGGCCGGATCGCCGCCGGCGGGCCGATCCTGGCCGAGCAGACGGTCGAGGACGTCTTCCCGCTGCCCCGCCAGCTGGTCGGCGAGGGCGAGCTGTTCGCGCTCACCGTGCGCGGCGACTCGATGATCGAGGCGGCCATCTGCGACGGCGACTGGGTCACCGTGCGCCGCCAGCCGGTCGCCGAGAACGGCGACATCGTGGCCGCGATGATCGACGGCGAGGCCACCGTGAAGCGGCTCAAGCGCGAGGACGGCCGGATCTGGCTGATGCCGCACAACCCGGCGTACGAGCCGATCAACGGCGACAACGCGACCATCCTGGGCAAGGTCGTCGCAGTCCTGCGCCGCCTCTGAGCGGTCCGGCGCCGCTGAGCGCACCCGCAGCACCAGCACGCACCGCACCACCACACACACCGGGAAGGGGCTCCTCCGCACAGTGCGGGGAGCCCCTCCGGCGTTCCACGGGCCGGGCGGCCGGTGCCCTCAGCCCCGCTTCACCACCGGCCGCACCGGCGCCGCCGAGGCGTCGATCGACGCCAGCGAGCGGCGCACCTGGTTGCGGTCCGTGGTGTACCAGAACTCCGGCATCGAGGAGCGGAAGAAGCTCCCGTACCGCTTGGTCTCCACCCGCGGGTCCAGCACCGCGACCACGCCCCGGTCGTCGGCCGCGCGCACCAGCCGGCCCGCGCCCTGCGCCATCAGCAGCCCCGCGTGGGTCGCCGCGACGGCCATGAAGCCGTTCCCGCCGCGCTGTTCGACGTCCTTCTGGCGGGCGCTCATCAGCGGGTCGTCCGGCCGGGGGAACGGGATCCGGTCCATCACGACCAGCTGGCAGGCCGAGCCGGGCACGTCCACGCCCTGCCAGAGCGAGAGCGTGCCGAACAGGCAGGTCGTCGCGTCCGAGGCGAACTCCCGGATCAGCTCGCCGAGGGTGTCCTCGCCCTGGAGCAGGACGCGGTGGTCCAGCCGCTCGCGCATCGCCTCGGCGGCCGTCTGGGCGCCGCGCATCGAGGAGAACAGGCCCAGCGTCCGACCGCCGGCCGCGCCGATCAACTCGGCCAACTCGTCCAGCATGTCGGGCCGTTCGGGATCGCGCCCGGGGTCGGCCAGGTGCTTGGCGACGTACAGGATGCCCTGCTTGGGGTACTTGAACGGCGAGCCGACGTCGATCCCGCGCCAGTGCGGCACCGCGTCCTCGCCGAAGCCCGCCTCGGCGTCCGGGTTGTCCCCGGCGGTGCGGACGTCCGGCAGCCGCGTCTCGGAGGGCAGGCCGACCGAGGCGGCGACGCCGTTGAAGTCCCCGCCGAGCTTGAGCGTGGCCGAGGTGAGGACGACCGAGCGCTCCTTGTACAGCCCCTCGCGCAGCAGTCCGGAGACGCTCAGCGGGGCGACCCGCAGCGAGGCGGTGCCCAGCCCGTAGCGGTCGCTGCGCTCGATCCAGACCACGTCGTACTCGGAGTCCTCCAGCAGCCGCTCGGCCGTCTCGTGCAGCGCCTCGGCCGAGGCCATCGCCTGCTTGCGGACGGCGTCCTCGTCGCTGAGCCCCTTGTCCCTGGTCTCGCCGAGCGAGGTGATCACCTGGCGGGAGGCGTCCCGGATCGCGGTGACCGCGTACGCGAGGTACTCGGGCAGTTCCTCGACCCGGCCGGGCTGGGCGGTCTCCATCAGGCCGTGGTAGTTCTCGGCGGCGGCCTGGAGCGCGTCCACCGCCTTCTCGTTGGCCAGCCGCGCGGCCCGCTTCACCGCCCGGTTGACGGCGCCGACGGTCAGCTCGGCGGTGGCCGCGCCGGTGACCCGGTTGACCAGCTCGTGCGCCTCGTCCACGATCAGCAGCCCGTGCTCGGGCAGCACCGGCGCGCCCTCGATCGCGTCGATCGCGAGCATCGCGTGGTTGGTGACCACGACGTCCGCCAGCTTGGCCCGCTCCCGCGCCTTCTCCGCGAAGCACTCCTGGCCGTACGGGCAGCGGGTGGCGCCCAGGCACTCCTTGGAGGTGACCGAGAGCTGGGCCCAGGCCTTGTCGGAGACGCCGGGGCTGAGGTCGTCGCGGTCCCCGGTGTCGGTCTCGTCGGCCCAGTCGCGCAGCCGCAGCACGTCCTTCCCGAGCTTCCCGGTGGGCCCGCCGAGCGCGTCCACCGGATCGAACAGGCCCTCGCCCTCGTCGCTCGGGGTGCCTTCGTTGGCCCGGTGCAGGCAGAGGTAGTTGGAGCGGCCCTTGAGCATCGCGAACAGCGGGCGGCGGCGCAGCACCGGGTGCATCGCCTCGACGGTGCGCGGCAAGTCCCGCTCCACCAGCTGGCGTTGCAGCGCCAGGGTGGCGGTGGCGACCACCACCCGGTCGCCGTGGGCGAGCGCGGGCACCAGGTAGGCCAGGGACTTCCCGGTGCCGGTGCCGGCCTGGACGAGCAGGTGCTCGGCGTGGTCGACGGCGTCGGCGACGGCCTCGGCCATCCGGACCTGGCCGGGGCGCTCCACACCGCCGACGGCCGCCACCGCGGCGTGCAGCAGTTCGGGGATCCGCGAGCGCGGGACGGCGACGGCTTCCTCGGCCTCGTCGCCGAGGACTGCCGCCCGCTGGGATTCGGAGTCGTGGGATTCGGAGTCGTTCGTCATGACCCTCCCAGCCTACGGGGCGGGGGTGACAATCCGGTCCCGTTGCCCGGGCATCCGCACGTCCACGGCGACCAGCGCGTTCGGCACCGTCCCGTACCGGGCGGCGTGCGGGCGGTGCGGGCGGTCCTGGTAGCCGTCCATCAGCAGCCGGTTGCGGTTGAGGCAGAGCCGGTCGATCCGGGGGCGGAACAGGTCGAACAGCTCGAAGCGCTCGCGCAGCTCGGGGAAGCGGTCCTGGTAGCGCAGCACCTCGGCGCGCAGCAGGGCCCAGAACTCGGTCTCGGGCAGTCCGGTCTGCGCCTCCAGCAGCGGGGCGAGGAAGCGGAAGACGCCGATGAACAGCCCGGAGTGGATGAACTGGCAGAGCCCCTGCGGGCTCTCCCGCAGCAGCACCTCGGCCACCTCGTCGGGCAGGCCGCGCAGTTCGGGCAGGTCCTGGGCGCTGAGGTTGACGTCGTCCACGAAGTCCTTGACCGCGAGCCGGACCGGCGCGTCGGTGGGGTCGAAGACCACGATGGCGTTCTCGCCGTGCGGGGAGAAGACCAGCCCGTAGCGGTAGAGGAAGTGCAGCAGCGGCGGCATCATCGCGGCGAACAGCCGGGCGGTCCAGTCGCCGGGGAGCAGGCCGGAGCGGTCGATCAGCTCGGCGGCGAGCGCCCGCCCGTCGGAGCCGGTCTGCAGCAGCGAGGCCAGGGTGCGGGCGCGCTCGCCGCCGTCCAGGAAGGGGCCGAGCGGCTGGCGCCAGATCGCGCCGAGCAGTTCCTTGTACTGGTACGGCGCCTCGGGCAGCTCGCGGTAGAGCGGGTGGTCGACGGTGACGGAGGCGATCTCGCCGAGCAGGATCACCCGGCACTCGTCGCGCAGGTACGGGTCGGCGTCGCGCAGTCCGAGCAGCCAGGCGGTGACGGCGGGCGCGGCCAGCGTGCGCTCGACCGGCAGGCCGCGCCAGACCAGGGTGTTGAGGATGGACAGCGGCAGCTTGACGGTGCAGCGCTCGGGGTGGGCGGTGTTGAAGAAGGAGCGGATGGACTGCTGGGGCAGCCGTGGGTCGCCGTCCGAGGGCAGCGGGACGATCTCGCCGGAGGCGATCCAGGGCGCGAACAGCGGCAGGACCGTCTCGTCCCACTGCCAGGGGTGGACGGGCAGCAGCAGGTAGTCCTCGGCGTCCGGGCCGAGCGCGGCGCGCAGCGCGTCCACGTCGTCGAGCTCGCGGGCGTACAGCTGCTCGGGCCGCTCCAGGCCGGGCACGCCGCGGTACTCGGCGAGCCGGCGGTGCACGGCGATCCACGGCAGCGGGCGCGGGCTGCGGGCCTCCGGGGCCCAGCGGGCGGCGTCGGCGGCGGAGAAGCCGATCCGGCCCTTGTTGGGGACGATCCAGGGGTGGCCGGTCTGCCGGCCCTCCAGCGCGGCGTGGTCGAGGTCGGCGAGTTCGGCGGCGGTCAGCGCGGTGGCGAGCTGGCGGGCGTCGGCGGTGAGGGTGGCGGAGAGCTCGCGGATCAGGTGGCCGGTGGTCTCGCCGCGCAGGCCGAGGGTCTGCCGGGCGTACGGGAGGAAGCGCAGCGGGTCCAGGCCGTCCGGGCGGGAGCAGCGGACGGACTCCGGGTCGACCTGCCAGCTGTCGTAGGAGCCGCGCCGGGCGGTGAAGCGGTACTCGGCCTCGGGCAGCTCCAGCCGGTACTCGCCGGGCTCGTCGCCGGGGACGGGTCGGAGCAGTTCCTCGTAGGCGAACTCGCCCAGCATCTTGGCCAGCAGGGCGCGGCCGGCCCGCTGCCAGTGCCCGGCGGTGAGGTGCGGGGGCAGGTGGAGCGGCGGTTCAGCGGCCGACGGTTGCGGCACGGGTCAACTCCTGGGGGCGGGGGACGGCGGGGGTGGGCTGTTCTACGGGACCGGCGGGGGTGGGCTGTTCCACGGGACCGGCGGGGGTGGGCTGTTCCACGGGACCGGCGGGGGTGGGCTGGTCGGCGGGCCCGGCGGGGCCGGGCGGCGCGAAGCCGGTCCAGGCGGTGCGGCCGGGCAGCCGGTGGACGGTGCGCCCGGTGACGGCGTTGAGGATCACGGCGGCCCGGTGGGCGCCGAGTCCGAGGTCGGGGGTGCCGACGCCGTGGGTGTGGAGTTCGGCGTTCTGGACGTACAGCCCGCCGGTGAGTCCGGGCCGGGTGGCGACCCGGTGGTCCTGGTCGACCCGGTAGCGCCCGGCCTCGTCCCAGTCGATCAGTTCGGCGAGCGGTTCGAGCGCGGCCGGGCGGGCCGCCCGGTAGCCGGTGGCGAGCACCACGGCGTCGGTGCGCAGCAGGTGTTCGGCGCCGGAGTCGGTGTGCCGGCAGTGCAGTTCGAGGCCGCCGCAGGGGCCGGGGCGGGCGGCGTCGACGGCGGTGCCGGGGGTGATCTCGACCGGGGCGGCGTCGATCGGGCGGCCGATGGTGCGCTCGTAGAGGTGGTCGTGGATCTCGGCGAGGGTCTCGGCGCTGGCGGCCTTGTGCAGCTGCCACTGGGCGGTGACCAGCGCGTCCCGGACGGCCGCGGGCAGGCCGTGGAAGTAGCGGGTGTAGTCGGGGGTGAAGTGCTCCAGGCCGAGCTTGGAGTACTCCATGGGGGCGAGCGCCCTGGTCCGGGTGAGCCAGCGCAGCCGGACGTCGTCGCCCTCGTGGCGCCGGAGCAGGTCGAGGAAGACCTCGGCACCGGACTGCCCGCTGCCGACCACGGTGATGTCGCGGGCGCCGGCCAGGTCGGCGCGGCGGTCCAGGTACTCGGCGGAGTGGAAGGCCCGCGGGTGGCCGGCCAGCGCGGCGAAGGCCTCGGGCAGCACCGGCCGGGTGCCGACGCCGAGGGCGAGGTTGCGGGCCCTGACCTCGGAGCGCCGGCCGGTCGCGGTGTCGGTCAGTTCGGCGCGGTACCAGGGCGCCTCCCAGTGCAGGGCGGTGACCTCGGTGCCGAAGCGGCAGTTGGCCAGCCGCTCGGCGGCCCAGCGGCAGTAGTGGTCGTACTCGCGGCGCGGCAGCTGGAAGCGCTCGGCGAAGTAGAACGGGAACAGCCGGTCCTGGTCGCGCAGGTAGTTGAGGAAGGACCACGGGCTGGTCGGGTCGACCAGGGAGACCAGGTCGGCGAGGAACGGCACCTGCATCCGGGCCCCGTCGACCAGCATCCCGGGGTGCCAGCGGAACTCCGGGCGCTGGTCGCAGAAGAGCGTGCGCAGGCCGGGGACGGGTTCGGCGAGTGCGGCGAGCGAGAGGTTGAACGGGCCGATGCCGACGCCGAGCAGGTCGTACGGAGGGGGTGTCGAGGTGTCCACAGGGTCGTCCTAGGCGGGGAGTTGGGCCTGCGCGGCGGGCCCGTCGGCCCGGTCGCGGACCATCAGGGCGGCGCGCTTGTCGGGCAGGTCGAGTTCGGCGGCGGCCCGGAATCCGGCCCGTTCGAAGGCCCGGACGGACCGCCGGTTGCGGACGTCCGGCTCGGCCACCACCCGTTCGCAGCGCGGATTCCGGCGGAGAATCAATTCTGCGAGGGCGGCCAGCAGGACGGCGCCCAGGCCGCGGCCGCGGCTGGCGGCGGGGCCGAGCAGCAGGTGCACGCCGGTGTCGTACGGCCGGGCCGGGTAGTGCGCGGCGAGCGGGTCGAGGTCGGCGCGGTAGACCTCCCAGTAGCTCATCGGCTCGCCGTCGAGCAGGCCGAGGCACGGGAGGCTGCGGCCGTCGCCGTCCAGTTGGGCCCGGACGTGCCGTTCGGTGACCTCCGGCGGCCCGGCGAGCTCCCAGAAGGCGTCGACCTCGGGATCGTTCATCCACCCGGCGAGCAGCGCCAGGTCGGCGGGCAGCCGGACCGGGCCGAGCCGGAACTCGCCGGCCGGGGTGGGGACGGCGCCCCACCCGGACAGGCCGTCCGGCACCCGGCACCCGTCGTCCGTCATCAGGCACCCGCCACCGGGTTGGGGATGTCCACGTACACGGACTGGCTGGCGACCGGGCCGACCAGTTCGTCCATGCCGTTGACCCGGGTGAGCAGGTTGGCCTTGCAGGGCAGCGCGGGCGCGTCCAGCAGCAGCGCGGGCAGCGCCGAGCCGGTGGCGGCGGCCCGGGGGCCGGCCAGGAACCGGCGCAGCGCGGCCAGCAGCACCGTCTCGTCGGCGAGCCGCTGGGAGCCGAGGGCGCCGATCAGGCCGAGCACGTGGTTGATGCCGAGGTAGTAGGCGAAGTGGTGGTCGATCACGTCGTCCGGCAGGAAGGTGTCGCTGTCCGCGCCGAGTCCGGGCAGCCGGGCGGCGAGCCGCGCGGCGGCGCTCTCCCGGTAGTAGTAGCCCTGGTTGTCGCGGTAGCGGCCGCCGCAGGGCCAGCCCTCGGCGTCCAGCAGGACGAGGCTGTTCTGCTGGTGCGCCTCCAGGGCGATGCCGCCCCGGCCGTCCAGCCAGAGGATGGGCAGCACGACCGCGTCCAGGTAGCGCAGGAACCATTCGGCGGCCACCGTCGGCAGCGGGCGGGCGCAGCGGACGGCCAGGGCCCGCAGGGTGTCGCCGAGCCGGGAGGGCACGGTGTCGCCGGTGCCGAGCGGCTGTTCGGCGACCAGGCCGGCGACGCACAGCGCCCGGTCGGTGGGCGCGAAGGGCTGGGCGCGCAGCACGGTGTCCAGGCCGCCCGGGTCGCCGAGGGCGGGGTGGTCGACGCCGATCCAGGCCGGGTCGCGGACGATGTCGAAGCCGGGGTGGGCGGCCCGCCACTCGGCGGCCAGCCCGCTCTCCAGCAGCCGGTGCATCTCCAGGCCGCGGTGCAGTTCCTTGCGCAGGTTCTCCCGGCGGGAGTTGGTGATCCGCAGGCCGAGCGAGAGCTTGAGCATCCACGGGGTGCCGGGCCGGTAGACGGTGCGCACCGAGGAGGTGGGGTACCAGGGGTCGCCGGCCGGGCCGAGGTCGTGCAGCAGCCCGTCGGCGAGCAGGGCGGCGACGGCCGGGCGGTGGGCGAGTTCGCGGGCCTGCCAGGGGTGCAGCGGGACGGCGGCGGTGCCGGGCGGCAGCGGCACGGCGCCGTCGAGCAGTCCGGCGGTGAGCCGTTCGGCGCTCTCGGCGACGGCGGAGCCGGCCGCGAGCAGTTCGCGGTCGACGGCGTACCAGTGCAGTTGGAAGGAGCCGTGCAGTTCGGGCGAGTAGGCGGCGCTCTGGGCCGGGCCGAGGCCGTCGCGGCTCTTCGGCGTGGGGTGCAGCGGGTGGCCGAGCAGCAGGGACTGCTCGGCGGCGAGGAAGTGCGAGCGCTCCGGCCCGCCGGGCACGGCGGCGGTGCGGCGGTGGGCGAGGATCTCGGCGGTGCGCACGACCGAGTCTCCGACCCTGGCGGCCAGGTCGGCGACCTGGCCGGGGTCGGGCCGTTCGGCGGCCGCGGCGGCGAGCAGCGCGGCGGCGGTGACGGCGTCGACGGGGGCCTCGCGGACGTCCCCGGCCGGGCCGGTCTCCCCGACCGCGAGGGTGGCGGGTCCGAAGCGGTGCCAGCCGCCGGGCGACCAGTAGCGGACCGGGGCGGTGAGCCGGGCGGCCCCGCCGAGGACGGCGATCCGCAGTCGGCCGTCCGGGCCGGGCCGGGCTCCGGTCTCCCGGGTCCAGCAGCGCAGCAGGGCCTCCAGTCCGGCCTGTTCGGCGGCGACGGCCGGGTCGGGGTGCAGCAGGAGGTCGTGCCCGTGGGCCCGCTCCACGGTGGGCGACGGTACGGGCGGGGCGACGGTGAGGGCGGCGGTGCTCAAGGCTGCTCCTTGGGGCGCGTGGGGGTGCGGACGCGCACTGTGGTGGAGGGGTCGGCGGGCGCTCGCACCGTCGCGTCAGGTAAGGGTTACCTATCCCTGACGGGTGATCACAAGGACGGCTCACTCGTCAGGGTGAAGATCGGGGATTGTCCACCAACGGGGCCCGATGCCCTGCTGCGTCGGCGGACCGGGCGGGCCCGGATCACGGATCGGTGACCTCCGGCCCGCACCGCAACCCGGGGGGCGGGCAGCGCCGTCCTCGTCCGCGATGGAAGACTCCATGGCGGCGAACCGCCGCACCGCGAACCGGCCGGACACGCACCACCGCGGTGCACGACCGCCGGCCGTGACACCACCGGGCGGCCCGGCACCGACCGGCACCGACCGACCGAGCACAGGGGGAAGCGCACAGATGCCCACGATCCACCGGTCAGCCCTGGCCGCCGCCCTGGCCGCGGGCACCCTGCTCGCCGTGACCGCCTGCGGGCCGGACGGCCCGGCGGGCGGCGGGACGAGCCCCGCACCGCCGCCCTCCACCGAGTCGACCCAGGCCGCGGGTTCGGGCGGCGTGATCGGCGGGATCCCGCTCCCGTCCGGGCTGCCGACCAGCCTGCTGGAGGGACTGCCCAGGAGCTGGGACGACCTGAAGAAGTGGAAGTACGAGGACTGGGACAAGTGGGCGTCCAAGCACGTCTTCAACAACCCGGTGGTGAAGGACTTCTGGGACCCGGACAAGATGGGTGACTCCAAGCCCGCCGACCCGGCCCCGCCCACCGCCAAGCCCGCCCCCGCCACGCCCAAGCCGGCCACCGACGACGGCGTGACCGACCCCGATCCTGCGGCGGTCAAGGCCGTGACGGTGCCCCGCCCGTACCTGAAGCAGCCCTCCGGCAAGGTGTTCTTCTCCGCCCAGGGCGGCCGCGGCAACTGCTCGGCGACGGTGATCGCCGACCCCCAGCACCCGGGCAAGAGCAACCTGGTCTGGACGGCCGGGCACTGCGTGCACGAGGGCAAGGGCGGGAACTTCTACAAGGACCTGGTCTTCGTGCCCGCCTACAACAACTCCGGCGCCTCCAGCGGCGGCAAGCGGGCCCCGCTGTCCGAGCTGGCCCCGCTCGGCACCTGGTGGGCCGACCAGGTCACCACCTCGCCGCAGTGGATGGTCGAGGGCGGCGGCACCGGCGACGCCGCCAACCAGTACGACTTCGCGGTGATGCGCGTGCACAACCAGAACGACACCGGCAAGTCCCTGGAGGAGACGGTCGGTTCGGCCGTCCCGGTCTGGTTCGACGCGCCGCGCGACCAGCTCAAGGTCTCGGCCGTCGGCTACCCCCTCGCCAAGCCGTTCGACGGCCAGGAGCTGTACAAGTGCGACGGCGGCAAGCCCACCCGGCTCTCCTTCGACGCCAAGCGCCCGACCATGCTGACCATCGGCTGCACCATGACCCAGGGCGCCAGCGGCGGCGGCTGGTTCGCCACCATGCCGGACGGCCGGACCGCGCTGGTCAGCAACACCTCGATCGGCACCCAGGAGCACACCTCGCTGAGCGGCCCGTACCTGGAGGCGGTCGCCCGGCAGGCGCTGGACTGGATCTCCAAGAAGTAGCCGCCGCCGACGGGGGGCGGTAGGGAACCACCAGCACAGCACGGGGGGACGAGCCAGCATGCCGAGAACCACCAGCCGGCGGCGCCGGGCCGCGACGGGCGGCGCCGCGCTGCTCGCCGCGCTCGCGCTGGGCGCGGCCGGGTGCGGCCCGGACGGCCCCGCCCGGCCCGCCACCGCGCCCCTCGCCCTGCCCAGGTCGTCGCCCACCAGCCCGGGCGACCTGAGCGGCTGGAAGGTGGACGACTGGGCCCGCTACGTCGCCGAGAGCGCCTTCGCCAACGACGCGGCGCCCGGCGCCTGGACGGCGGCCCGGATGGACGCCGCCAGGCCCCGGCCCACCCCGGAGTACTCGCTGACCGCCCCCGCGGCGGCCGGCGTCGAGCGGGACGCCCCGCCCGCCGCCGTCCCGGCCAGGCCGCAGCCGCACCCGTACGGACCGGTCGGCTCGGTGGTCGGCCGGCTCTTCGCGACCACGTCGCAGGGCGACGTGTCCTGCTCAGCCACCGTGGTCTCCGACCCGGTCAACCCGGGCCGCAGCAACCTCGTCTACACCGCCGCGCACTGCCTGCACGACGGCAAGGGCGGCGGCTGGCTGAAGAACCCGGTCTTCGTGCCCGGCTTCAACCGGGACGGCCAGGCGGTCCACGGCAAGGCGAACGCCGACCGGCTGGTCGCCCCGTACGGCCGGTGGACGGCGGTGCGCGCGCTGGTCTCGCCGACCTGGCTCCAGGAGAGCGGCGTCGGGGCCCACCACCAGTACGACTACGGCGTCCTGCGGGTGCGCGGCGAGGACGGCTCCGGGAGGTCCCTGGAGGAGACGGTCGGCGGCTCGGTGCCGATCTGGTTCAACGCCCCGCGCGACCAGATCACCGGGACCGCCGCCTACGGCTACCCGGCCGAGCGGCCGTTCGACGGCCTGGAGCTCGAGCACTGCGACTCCCCGCTCGCCCCCGGGCTGCTCTCCTTCGACCGGGACCGCCCGCCGATGTACGTGATCGGCTGCACCATGACGGCGGGCGCCGCCGGCGGCGGCTGGTTCGTCATCCGGGACGGCAAGCCCAACCTGGTCAGCGTCGGCGCGGTCGGCAACCGCAACCCGGCCGGCTACCAGGCCGGCCCCTCCCTCCAGGACCAGGCGAAGCAGGCCTTCGACTACTTCGCCAAGAACGTCCGGTAGCACCGCCGGAGACACGGAGGGGCCCCGGGACGGCGATCCGTCCCGGGGCCCCTGCGTGCGCTTCGGGCTCAGCCCTGCAGGGCCACCGCGAAGTACTCCAGCTCGGCGGCCAGCTCGGCCGGCACCTTGGCGTGCAGCAGGGTGCCCTCGCCGGTGTGCTCGGTGGAGAGCAGCTCGCCCTCGGCGTGCACCCGGGAGACCAGCGCGCCCTGGGTGTAGGGCACCAGGGCCCGCACCTCGACCGCCGGACGCGGCAGCTCGTCGTCGATCAGCCGCAGCAGCTCCTCGATGCCGGCGCCGCTGCGGGCCGACACCACGATGGCGTGCGGCTCGCGGCGCAGCAGGCGCTGGAGCACGTGCGGATCGGCGGCGTCCGCCTTGTTGATCACCACGACCTCCGGCACGTTCTGCGCGTCGACCGAGACGATGACCTCGCGGACGGCGGCCAGCTGCGTCTCCGGCTCGGGGTGCGAGCCGTCCACCACGTGCAGGATGAGGTCCGCGTCGGCGACCTCCTCCATGGTCGAGCGGAAGGCCTCGACCAGGTGGTGCGGCAGGTGCCGGACGAAGCCGACGGTGTCGGCCAGGGTGTAGAGCCGCCCGGTCGGGGTCTCGGCCCGGCGCACCGTCGGGTCCAGGGTGGCGAACAGCGAGTTCTCCACCAGGACGCCGGCGCCGGTGAGCCGGTTGAGCAGGGAGGACTTGCCGGCGTTGGTGTACCCGGCGATGGCCACGGACGGCACCTGGTGGCGCCTGCGCTCCTGGCGCTTGGTGTCGCGGCCCTTCTTCATGTCGGCGATCTCCTTGCGGAGCTTCGCCATCTTCTCGCGGATCCGGCGCCGGTCGGTCTCGATCTTGGTCTCACCGGGACCGCGGGTGGCCATGCCGCCGCCCGAGGAGCCGGAGCCACCGCCACCCATCTGCCGGGACAGCGACTGACCCCAGCCGCGCAGCCGCGGCAGCATGTACTGCATCTGCGCGAGCGAGACCTGCGCCTTGCCCTCCCGGGACTTGGCGTGCTGGGCGAAGATGTCCAGGATCAGGGCCGTCCGGTCGACGACCTTGACCTTGACCACGTCCTCCAGGTGGATCAGCTGGCCCGGGGTGAGCTCACCGTCGCAGACCACGGTGTCGGCGCCGGTGGCGGCGACGATGTCGCGCAGCTCCTTCGCCTTGCCGGAGCCGATGTAGGTGGCCGCGTCGGGCTTGTCACGGCGCTGGATGACGCCGTCCAGCACCTGGGAGCCGGCCGTCTCGGCGAGCGCGGCGAGCTCGGCCATCGAGTTCTCCGCCTCCTCCAGCGTGCCGTCCGTCCAGACGCCGACGAGCACCACGCGCTCCAGGCGGAGCTGGCGGTACTCGACCTCGGTGACGTCTTCGAGTTCGGTGGAGAGGCCGGCGACACGGCGCAGGGCGGCTCGCTCGCTGCGGTCGTACTGGTCGCCGTCGTAGTGGTGGCCGCGGTCCTCGTCGATGGCCGCGAGGTCCTCGTCCATGAGGGCTTCCGCCCGCAGACCGTCGAGGCGGCGCGGAGCGTCGGCGTGGTCGCGGGTGTCGAACGTGGAGGTCATTCTGTCCTTTGGCTGGCTGGTACGGGTGGCCTTCGGGGACCGCGGTGGCGGTCCCGTACGGAGTCTGCCCAGCTGCCGCCCCGGCTACCGTCCGGGCGGGGTGAGCTACCCCTCAGGTCCCCGGGTGCCCCCGGGCTCCTGTGCCCGGAGAACGCCGTGGACCGGCCGTGAATTCCCCATGATGGTCGCACGCCCGGCGCGGGCCGGTCATCCCCATTTTCCCCGGGACGGCGGCCCCTACGAACCCTCCGGGGCCTGCGGCCGGCTCACGTCGTACACCCCGGAGACCTTGAGCATCGCCCGCATCAGCCCGGGCAGCGCGGCCGGTTCGGGCAGTTCGACGGTGTAGGTGTGCCGGACCCGGGACTCCTGCGGCGGCTCGACCTCGGCCGAGACGATGCCGACGCCCGCGCCGGAGATCGCCGCGGTGAGGTCGGCGAGCAGCCGGGGCCGGTTCAGCGCCTCGGCCCGCAGGGTGGCCCGGTGCCCGGCGGCGGGCGCGCCCTCCGACTGCCAGCGGACCTCCAGCTCGGCCCGCCCGTCCGCGCGCATCCGCTCCCCCGCCGGGCAGCCGGTGCGGTGCACCGCGACCGCGCCGCCGCGGATCGGGTAGCCGGCCACCTCGTCCGGCGGCACCGGGGTGCAGCAGCGGGCCAGCCGGACCGACGCCCCGGGCCGGCCGGCCACCGCGACCGGGGCCGCCCGCCGCTCGGCGGCCGGGCGCCCGGGCGGGGCGGGC
>NZ_JBHJSJ010000033.1:0-89972 GCF_042268845.1 Kitasatospora sp. NPDC056273
GCCGCGGGGGCCGCGGGGGCCGCGGGGGCCGCGGGGGCGGCGGGGGCGGCTTCGGCGGAGACGGCGCTGGGGACGTTCAGGGCGACGGCGGTGAGGCCGAGCGAGGCGGCGACGGCGGCGGCGAGCAGGCCGGTGCGGCGGGCCGAGCGGGGGCGGTGACTCTGTGTCATGCGCCGCAGGTTAGGGGCGATTGCCGAACCGGGCGCCACGATTCCGGGAACCGTTCGTGGCCGTTGCACGTGCGGTGCGCGAAGATGGCGGATTCCGTGCGCCGGTTGGCCGGTTCGTTTCCGTACGAGCGCGGCGGACGCGCGGCGGGCCGGGTGCGCCGCAGCCGCCCGTCGGGGTGGTGACCGGACGGGCGGCCGCGGTGGCGGGGCGGTTCGGGGGCGGGTCAGTAGCGCAGGACGGCGGCGATCCGGCCGGCGTCGGCGAGGGTGTCGTCGGGGACGAAGCCGACCTTTCCGCCGGTGTCCAGGGCGCGCTCGATCACCTCGTCGACGATGTCCTCGCGGGCCCCGCTCTCGCCGGCCTCGGCGGGCACGAGGTGCTCGCCGTCGTCGCGCACGGTGGCGCGGAAGTTCTCCTCGACCACCAGGCGGGCGATCCGGCCCTGGCCGACGGCCTGCCAGACCTCGTCCAGGCCGGCCGCGAACTGCTGGGCGCCGCGGGCCTTGTCGAGCTGGGCGAGGTGCTCGGCGACCTCCTGGTCGGCGTGGGCGCGCACGGCGGGCTCGACCACCTTGCTGACGGTCTCCGCGTCGGCCTGGGCCAGGCCGCCGTGCGGCAGCTGGGCGGCGGCCTCCTTGGCGATCGGGCCGACGGCGTCCAGCAGGGCGAGCGCGGCGGCCTCGCCGACCACGTACAGCGGGCGGGGGGCGGCGGCCAGCAGCCTGCCGACCTCGGTGTCGGCCTGGCGCAGGAAGGTCTTGGTCGCCTCGTCGCGGAAGGTGCTGGGGGTGTCGCCGATCTGCTCCTGCCGCTCGGGGTCGGGGTTGTCGAAGACGCGCGTCAGCGGGAAGCCGTGCCCCTTGTCCTCGGTGACCCGCTCCTCGGTGCCGCCCCACAGCACCACCTTGTCGGCGGCCACCGCGAGCACCCAGTGCGGGCGCTCGGCGGCGTGCGAGGCGACCAGGTTGCGGGTGAGGAAGGTGTCGGACAGGACCACCCGGGCGGGGGCGGTGCGCCCGAGTGACCAGACCTGGTGCTCGCCGGGCGCGGCGAAGAGCGCCAGGCCGTCCTCGGCGTGCACCAGGTCGACCTCGGTCAGGGCCCGGTCGAGCTGCTCCAGCACGTCGATCCGGTCGGCGCGGGAGACCTCCGGGTCGGCCTGGACGCGTTCCTTCGCCTCGGCCAGCAGGTTGCGCAGCCGGACCGGGTCCTGGGTGTTGTCCGGCTCGCGGCGGTGGGTGGGCATCAGGATCGACACCGCCGGGTAGGGCCGCGGCCGGCGCAGCTCGGCGAGGACGGCGGGGCTGAGGTCGGGGCGCATGGAGACCCTTTCCGAAGGCGGTCGGCCTTCTTGCGTGGACGCGCGGAGCCTTGGCACTGCTGCCAAATGTCGCCAATGTACCTATTTGCGGCTTCTGCGGCGCGCGAGCACGGACGGGGAGGGGCCTTCAGCACGGGGGCGGGCGGCCCGCCGGCGCCGTCCGGGTTCGGGCGGCGGCGTCGGCGGGCACGCGACGGCCGGGGCCGTCGGGGCGGGCGGGGAGCGGTCAGAACTGGACGTCGGTGCAGGAGTAGAAGGCGTTGCCGGTGTCGGCGACGTCCCAGACGGCGACGACCACCTGGTGGCCGGTGCGGCCGGTGGGCAGGGTCGCGGTGTGGGTGGTGGTGGCGGCGGGCTGGCGGCCGTTGTAGGGGACGGTCAGGAACGGGGTCAGGTCCAGGGAGGCCCGGGTGATCGGCTGGCTGGCGTCGTAGCCGGGCTTGGTCAGGAAGTACCTGAAGCTGCTGGTGGAGTGCCGGGCCTCGATCTCCCAGGTGAAGGTGAGCTGCTGGCCCGCCGTCACCTTGGTGGTGGGCCAGCTGCCGCCCCGGGGGTTGTCCAGCGGGGCCCAGCGGGCGTCCGCGCCGGCGCAGATGGTGCCGTCCGCCGGGCCGCGGGTCGGGAAGCCCTTGGGGCCCTCGACGCTCTGCGGCTCCCACTGGATGTCGCCGCAGTCCCACGGGACGGCGTTGGCCCCGCAGAGCGCGGAGCGGCTCGGCGGCAGGTTGATGAAGCCGTGCGACTGGGCCGGCAGGGCCGCCGCGATCGGCAGGGCGATCGCGGCCGCGGCGGCGGCGATCAGGTGGCGCTTGCGCATGGTGCTCCTCCGTGGGGGTGGATGGAGTGTGCGCCCGGCGCGGGGCGTGCGCGTGCGCGTGGGGGTGCGCACGGCGGTCTGCCCGAGACATGGCATGCCCGCGCCAGACCGGTTGCCCGACACCGTAGGATCTGCCTTCCCTCCGCGTCAATGGTCTGAACCATTTGCGCCAAAGCCGCGTGATGACTGGGCTCCGACCGGCATCCCGCGGCCCCACCCGCTCCCGAATCGCACGGGAGATTATTTGCACAAGCGCTATACAAGCTCTGGCCGATATTTCTGTTCATGGCTTATCCTGGACCCAGCCATACCCGGAAGGAGGGGCCCATGACCGCCACGGACCCCGCGCTCACCGCGCTCGCCAACGGCTGGGGCGCCCTGTCCCTCCTGCACGGCAGGATCGAGTCCCACATCGAACGCGCCCTGCAGGCGAAGCACGACCTGAGCGTGCGCGAGTACTCGCTGCTCGACGTGCTCAGCCGCCAGCACGACGACGAGGGCGGGCACCTGCAGATGAAGCAGGTCGCCGACGCGGTCGTGCTCAGCCAGAGCGCCACCACCCGCCTGGTCACCCGGCTGGAGGACCGCGGGCTGCTGTCGCGCTACCTGTGTCCGACCGACCGCCGCGGCATCTACACCAACGTGAGCGAGGACGGTCTGAGGCTCCTGGAGCAGGCCCGGCCGACCAACGACGCCGCGCTGCGCGAGGCGCTCGACCAGGCCGCCCGCACCCCCGCGCTGGCCTCGCTGGTCCAGGCCGTCGAGGCCGTGGACGCCGCCGCGCCCACCCGCTGACCCCGGCCGGCCCCGCGCCGCCACTCCCCCGGGCCCGGCCCGTCCGAACCGCACACGCGGTCCGGACGGGCCGGGCCCGGCCGCGTTTCCGGCCTCCCGACCCCGACCCTATGGCGCGTGCCACCTATCCGCGTTTGCACTTATCGCGCGTCTGCAACTATTGTTAGGGCACGCAAGGCGCTAGCTCAAGCAATCACAGAAGGGTTCGGGCCCATGCCTCTCGCTCTCATCGCCCTGGCCATCGGCGCATTCGGGATCGGGACCACCGAGTTCGTGATCATGGGACTCCTGCCCCAGATCGCCGGCGACTACGGCGTCTCCATCCCCAACGCGGGCCTGCTGGTCACCGGCTACGCCCTCGGCGTCGTCATCGGCGCGCCGCTGATGACCGTCCTCGGCACCAGGATCAGCCGCAAGACCATGCTCATGCTGCTGATGGGCCTGTTCGTGGCCGGCAACCTGCTCTCCGCGTTCGCCCCGTCCTTCCCCGTGATGCTCGCCGGGCGCATCGTGACCTCCCTCGCCCACGGCGCCTTCTTCGGCATCGGCTCCGTCGTCGCCGCCGACCTCGTCGCCCCGCAGAAGAAGGCCGGCGCCATCGCCACCATGTTCACCGGGCTGACCGTCGCCAACATCGTCGGCGTCCCGCTGGGCACCTACATCGGCCAGGCCGTCGGCTGGCGCACCACCTTCGCCGGCGTCGCCGCGCTCGGCGTGGTCGGCCTGCTCGGCATCGCCAAGCTCGTCCCCGCCATGCCCCGCGCCGAGGGCGCCCACCTGCGCCGCGAGCTGACCGCCTTCCGCAACCCCCAGGTGCTGCTCGCCATGGCGATGACCGTGCTCGGCTTCGGCGGGGTCTTCGCCGCGATCACCTACATCGCCCCGATGATGACCAACGTCGCCGGCTACGCCGACGGCTCCGTCACCTGGCTGCTGGTCCTGTTCGGCGTCGGCATGTTCCTCGGCAACCTGCTCGGCGGGCGCTACGCCGACCGCAAGCTGATGCCGATGCTCTACACCACCCTCGGCGGCCTCGCCGTGGTGCTCGCCCTGTTCACCCTCACCGCCCACAACAAGGTCGCCGCCGCCGTCACCGTCCTGCTGGTCGGCGCCCTCGGCTTCGCCACCGTCCCCCCGCTGCAGAAGCGGGTCCTGGACCAGGCCCACGGCGCCCCCACCCTGGCCTCCGCCGTCAACATCGGCGCCTTCAACCTCGGCAACGCGCTGGCCGCCTGGCTCGGCGGCATGGTGATCAGCGCCGGCCTCGGCTACACCGCCCCGAACTGGGTCGGCGCCGTCCTCGCCGCGGCCGCCCTGCTGCTGGCCTTCTGGTCCGCCGCCCTGGAGCGCCGCGACCGCACCCGGGAGGCCGCCACCACGAGCGCGGCTCCCCGCCACGCGGCCCTGCAGCACTGACCATCGACACCACCGGCCACCGCCCCGACCGGAACCCACCCCACCCCCGGAGAAGCACCACCATGAGCACCACCACCGCAGTCGCCCCGCTGACCACCGCCGACGCCGAGCTCCTGGTCGACGCGGCCCGCAGCGCCGCCGAGGCCGCGGGCGTGCCGGTCAGCGTCACCGTCCTGGACGCCGGCGGCCACCTGCTCGCCTTCCGCCGCGACGACCGCGCCGTGCTGATCTCCGGCGAGACCAGCACCCGCAAGGCCTACACCGCCCTCCAGCTGAACGCCCCCACCGCCGACCTGGTCGACCTGGTCAAGCCCGACGGGCCGTTCCACACCCTGCCCACCGCGCTGGACCGCCCGCTGCTGTTCATCGCCGGCGGCATCCCCGTCCACCGCGACGGCCGGCTGGTCGGCGCCCTCGGCGTCGGCGGCGGCGCCCCCGCGCAGGACCACTCCTTCGCCGCCGCCGCCCTCGACCGGCTCGCCCAGCTCGCCCGGTGAGCACCCTCCGCCCCACCCCACCGACCACACCCTCCGAAGGAGACCAGCGCATGACCACCCCCACCGTCCCCACCGTGAAGCTGAACAACGGCGTCGAGATCCCCCAGCTCGGCTTCGGCGTCTTCCAGGTCCCCGACGACCAGACCACCGCCGCCGTCGCCGCCGCCCTGGAGGCCGGCTACCGCAGCATCGACACCGCCGCCATCTACGGCAACGAGACCGGCGTCGGCCGCGCCCTGGCCGCCTCCGGCGTGGCCCGCGAGGACCTGTTCGTCACCACCAAGCTGTGGAACGCCGACCAGGGCTACGACGCCACCCTGCGCGCCTTCGACGCCAGCCTCGCCAAGCTCGGCCTGGACCACGTCGACCTCTACCTCATCCACTGGCCCACCCCGGCCCGCGACCTCTACCTCGACACCTGGCGCGCCCTGGAGCGCCTCGTCGAGGAGGGCCGCGTCCGCGCCGCCGGCGTGTCCAACTTCCAGCCCGCCCACCTCCAGCGCCTGCTGGACACCAGCGCGCTGGTGCCCGCCGTCAACCAGGTCGAGCTGCACCCCGGCCTCCAGCAGGCCGAGCTGCGCGCCTTCCACGCCGAGCACGGCATCGCCACCGAGGCCTGGAGCCCGCTCGCCCAGGGCGCCGTCCTGGACGACCCGGCGATCACCGCGATCGCCGCCCGCACCGGCAAGTCCCCCGCCCAGGTCGTCCTGCGCTGGCACCTGCAGCTCGGCAACATCGTCATCCCCAAGTCCGTCACCCCGGCCCGCATCCGGCAGAACCTCGACGTCTTCGACTTCGAGCTGACCGCGCAGGACATGGCCGCGATCGCCGCCGGCGACCGCGACCTGCGCACCGGCCCGCACCCGGACCAGTTCAACGCGAGCTGACCCCGCCCCACTCTCCCGTCCCGGGCGGTCGCACCGCCGCCCGGGACGGGATCTTTTGTGAAGGACCCGCCATGGCCCCGTCCCACCCCGCACTCGCCCGACTGGCCCCCGCCGACGGCCGGCTGACCATCGGCCTGGAACTGCCCCTGGACAACGACTGGGGCCAGGACCGCGGCCGGGCCGACCGCGCGGCCGGCCGCCCCTTCGGCGTCCCCGACCTCGCCGGGCACGCCCGCCTCGCCGCCCTCGCCGACCGCCTCGGCTTCGCCGCCCTGTGGGTACGCGACGTCCCGCTCTACGACCCCGTCCGGTTCGGCGACGCCGGCAGCGTCTTCGAGACCTTCACCCACCTCGGCCACCTCGCCGCCCTCACCCGCGACGCGGTCCTCGCCACCGGCGCGGTCGTCCTGCCGCTGCGCGAGCCGCTGCTCGTCGCCAAGGCCGCCGCCACCGTCGACGTGCTCTCCGGCGGGCGCCTGCTGCTCGGCCTCGCCAGCGGCGACCGCCCCGTCGAGTACCCGCTGTTCGACCGCGACTTCCACGGCCGCGGCGCCGCCTTCCGCACCGGCGTCGAGACCCTGCGCGCCGCCTGGCGCCCCGGCCCGCTGGAACTGCCCGCCGCCGGCCTCGGCGCCGAGCAGCAGCTGGAGGTCCTGCCCCGGCCCGTCCACCCCGGGGGCATCCCGATCGCCGTCGCCGGCGGCGCCCAGCAGAGCCCCGAGTGGATCGCCGAGCACGCCGACGCCTCCCTCAACTACCCCCGCGACCCGGACGCGCTGCGCACGCGGCTGCGCCAGTGGCGCGACCTCGCCGGCGACAAGCCCTACCTGACGCCGATGGTCCTCACCCTCGCCGAGGACCCGGCCGCCGCGCCGCGCCCCATCCGGCTCGGCCTCAGCACCGGGCGCACCGCCCTGATCGAGCACCTGGAGCTGATGGCCGAACTCGGCGTCGCCCACGTCTCCTTCAACCTGCGCCCCAACGACCGCCCCGTCGACGAGCTGCTCCAGGAGCTCGCCGAGGAGGTCCTGCCCCGCTTCGCCGCCCCCGCCGCCGTCCCCTCCGCCGCGGCGGCCGGCCGGCGCGGCTGAGCCGGGGACGGGCCCCGCGCCGGCTCGCCCGTACCGGGCAATTTCCGCCGCGTCCCGCGGCCGGATGCGCCCGGGCGGCCGGCCGGTGTGGCAGGTAGGGGGACGAACCGCCGTTCGTCCCCCTACCGCCGAAACGGAGCCCCCATGCGCCGACGCCGCGGCGTCCTGCTGACCGCCGCCCTCCTGGCCCAGCTCGCCGCCGGACCCTCCCACGCCACGGCCGCCGCCCCCACCGGCCAGTGCGGGGTGGTGCGCAGCGGCGACACCCCGCTGGGCGGCGCCGAGGTGACGCTCTACCAGGCCGGGGACGGCGCGGGCGCCGCGCCCCGGGTGCTGGCCCGCACCCGCAGCGCGCGGGACGGGCGCTTCGTCCTGGACTACCGCCGCCCCGAGGACCCGCGCGCCGTGCTGTACGTGCTGGCCGGCCTGCCCGGGCCCGGGGGCGCGCGCGGCGCCGGCGGGCCGGCGGTGCTCGCCGCCGTCCTGAGCGGGGCCGGGGCGCCGCCCGAACTCGTCGTCAACGAGCGCACCACCGTGGCCGTCGCCTACGCCCTGGCCCGCTTCACCGGCCCGGACGGCGTGGCCGGCCCCGACCCCGGGCTGCGCAACGCCGCCGCCGTCGCCCACAATCTGGCCGACACCGGCACCGGAGGCATCGCCGCCCCGCTCGCCGCCCCGCCCAACGGCGCGCTCACCTCGACCCTGGCCGAGTTCAACACCCTCGCCAACCTGCTCGCCGCCTGCGTCGACGGCGCCGGCGGCGGCGGCGGCGTCAGCGGCGACTCCTGCGACCGGCTGCTGGACCTGGCCCGGCGCCCCGGGCGCGAACGGCCCCGCGACACCCTGCGGGCCGCCGTGGACATCGCCCACGACCCGGGCCACAACGCCGCCGAGTTGTTCGCCCTCGCCGCCACCGCCCCCCGCTACCGGCCCGCCCTGCCCGCCGCCCCCGAGGCCTGGACCGTGGCCCTGCGCTACGACGGCAACGGCCACGAGCTCGACGGCCCCGGCAACATCGCCTTCGACGCCGACGGCAACGCCTGGGTCAGCAACAACTACCGCTACGGCGCCGACCCCACCGTGCCGGTCTGCGGCGGCGACACCGTCCTCAAGTTCACCCCGGACGGCCGGGACGCCCCCGGCGCCCCCTACCGGGGCGGCGGCCTGTACGGCGCCGGGTTCGGCGTCACCGTCGACGCCCGGGGCTCCGCCTGGGTCGCCAACTTCGGCTTCCAAGGCCATGGTTGCCCGATCGACCCGGCCCCGCTGGAGCGCAGCCTCTCGCAGTTCGCCCCGGACGGCACCCCGCTCTCCCCGCCCGAGGGGTGGCGCGCCGGCGGCATCGTCCAGCCCCAGGGCCTGGCCGCCGACCGCTCCGGCTCCGTGTGGGCGGCCGGCTGCGGCGCGGACAGCGTGACCCGCGTCCCCGACGGCGACGCCACCCGCGCCCGGGAGGTCCCCACCCCCGCGCTGCACAAGCCCTTCGGCGCCGCCGTCGACCCGGCGGGGCGGCTGTGGGTCAGCGGCAACGGCAGCGACAGCGTGCAGGTCCTGGGCCCCGACGGCACCCTGGAACGGGCGGTGACCGGCGGCGGGCTGCGCCGCCCGCTCGGCATCGCCACCGACAGCCGGGGCAACGCCTGGGTCGCCAACAGCGGCATCCTGCCGGTGCCCTGCGGCGACACCACCGCCGGGGACCTCGCGGACGCCGCCGTCGCGGGCGACGCGGGCCCGCGCCCGGGCGCCTCCGTCACCCTGATCCGCTCCGACGGCACCCCGGCCCCCGAACCCTTCACCGGCGGCGGCCTGTTCCTGCCCTGGGGCGTCGCCGTCGACGGCGAGGACACCGTCTGGATCGCCAACTTCGGCGGCCACCGCGTCGCCCGGCTGTGCGGCGTCGACCTCGCCGCCTGCCCGCCCGGCTTCACCACCGGCCAGCCGCTGTCCCCGCCCGACACCGGCTACCCGAGCGACGGGCTGGAGCGCAACACCGGCCTGCGGATCGACCCGTCCGGCAACGTCTGGCTCGCCAACAACTGGCGCACCCTGCCCCTGCAGACCAACCCCGGCGGCCACGAACTCGTCGTCCTGGTCGGCGCCGCCGCGCCCGTGCCGGCCCCGGGACTCGGCGGGGCCGCCGCCCGGCCCTGACCGGGGACCGGCCGCCCCTCCGCCCGGCGGCGCGGGCCTACGGGCCGGTGCCGCCGGAGCCGTCGGGCCCCCGGGGCCGTAGGGGCGACTACCCGCCGGTACCGGTGGCGGGCCGCGGGCCGTCGGGGACACTGCGCCGAATCGGCGCACCGCCGTGCAGGAGACCCGGGAGCCTTCCATGCCGCCGTCCGCCCGCCCCGCCCCCTCGGCCGCCGCGCCACCGGTCCGGCGCTCGGCGCTGCGCCGCCTGGGCGAGTGGTGCGCGCGCCACTGGCTGACCGTCATCCTGCTGTGGCTCGTCGCCCTGGCCGGCGTCCAGGCCGCCAACCGGGCCGTCGGCGGCTCCTACTCGGACGACTTCTCGCTGCCCGGCACCCAGGCGCAGCAGGGCCGGAGCGTGCTGCAGGCGCACGAGCCGGCCGCGGCGGGCACCAGTTCCCAGGTGGTGCTGCACGACGCGGCGCAGCTGACGGGCTTCCAGCCGCAGATCGCCGGGGCGGTGGCGGCGCTGCAGCAGTTGCCGCACGTGCTGTCGGTGCAGAGTCCGCTGCCGCCGCCGGGGCAGGGTCCGGTGCCGGGCGGGCCGCTGTCCGCCGACGGGCTGACCGGGTACCTGACCGTGCGGTTCGACACCAATCCGACGCTGCTGGGCAAGGACTACCTGCCGGGGGTGGACGCGGCGGTGGCGCCGCTGCGGGCGGCCGGGGTGCAGGTGGAGTACGGGGGTCCGCTGGGCGAGCTGGCCCGGCCGGCGGCGGACGACCGGTCCAGCGAGGTGATCGGTTTCGCGGTGGCGGTGGTGGTGCTGCTGGTGGGGTTCGGCAGTGCGATCGCGGCGGGGCTGCCGCTGCTGACGGCGCTGGTCGCGGTGGTGGTCGGGCTGGGGGTGCTGGGGCTGGTGGCGGCGCTGTCGACGTTCGCGACCGTGGCGCCGACGCTGGCGACGATGATCGGCATCGGGGTGGGGATCGACTACGCGCTGTTCCTGCTGACCCGTCACCGGCAGAACCTGATGGACGGGGTGGATCCGGTGGCCTCGGCCGGGCAGGCGGTGGCCACCAGTGGGCGGGCGGTGCTGGTCTCCGGCTGCACGGTGGTCATCGCGCTGTCCGGGCTGTCGGTGTCGGGGATCTCCTTCATCGCCAAGCTGGGGGCGGCGGCGGCCGTCACGGTGGTGTCGGCGGTGCTGGGGGCGCTGACCCTGCTGCCGGCGCTGATGGGGCTGATCGGGCGCCGGATGGACCGGTTCGCGGTGCGCCGTCCGGTCGCCGAGGCGGGCGGGGACGGGCAGGGCGGGGACGGGCGGGGCGGGGGCGGGCGGGGCGGGGCGTGGCACCGCTACGCCCGGCGGGTGGAGGCGCGGCCGTGGTGGTACCTGGTGGCCGGGGTGGTGGTGCTGGCGGTGCTGTCCGTCCCGCTGTTCTCCATCCAGCTGGGCCACATCGGCGACGGCGCGGACTCCACTGACTTCACCGACCGGCGGGCCTACGACCTGATGTCGCAGGCCTTCGGGCCGGGTTCGAACGCGCCGCTGACGGTGGTGGTCGACCAGGGCGCGGTGCCCGCCGACGCGCGGGCCGGGGTGCAGGCCTCGGTGCAGCGGGCGCTCACCGGCCTGCCCGGCGCCGCGAGCAGCACCCCGCCGCAGACCAGCCCGGACGGCGCGGTGCTGTTCGCCACCGTCGTCCCGGCGGGCGCCCCGCAGGACCGGGCCACCACCGACCTGGTGAACCGGCTGGCGGACACGGTGCTGCCCGACGCGGTGGCCGGCAGCGGCGCGCGGACGTACGTGACCGGCAACACCGCGGCGCAGGTCGACTTCCTGGACATCGTGTCGAGCCGGCTGGTGCCGATCATCGCGGTGGTGGTCGGGCTGGCCTTCCTGATCATCCTGCTGGTCTTCCGCGGCGTGCTGGTCGCGGTCAAGGCGGCGGTGCTCAACCTGCTGTCGATCGCGGCCTCGTACGGGGTGGTGGTGGCGGTGTTCCAGTGGGGCTGGGGCGGGCCGGCGCTGGGGGTGGCGGGGAAGGTCCCGATCGAGAGCTACGTGCCGATGATGATGTTCGCGATCGTCTTCGGGCTGAGCATGGACTACGAGATCTTCCTGCTCTCCCGGGTGCACGAGGCCTGGCTGCGCACCGGGCACAGCCGGGACGCGGTGGCGCACGCGCTGGAGATCACCGCGCGGGTGATCACCTGCGCGGCCCTGATCATGGTGAGCGTGTTCGCCGCGTTCGTCGTCAGCGACAACGTCGTCATCAAGATGATGGGTCTGGGCCTGGCGGTGAGCGTGCTGGTGGACGCGACGGTGGTGCGGCTGCTGCTGGTGCCGGCGGTGATGACGCTGCTGGGCCCGGCGGCCTGGTGGACGCCGCGGTTCCTGGACCGGGTGCTGCCGCACATCGACACCGAGGGCGTGAACTCCTAACTCGCCGGGTGGCGCAGGGCGACGGCGGCGCGGACGGTGGCGGCCTGGTGGGCGGCCTGGCGGGCGACGGGGAGCCAGACGGGCTGGAAGGTCCGCTGGTACTGGGCGCACCAGTCGCGCAGGAGGTGGTCGAGGCGGGCGGCCTGGGGGGCGCCGGCGACGCGGACGGCGCGGCGCAGCAGGGCGGCGGCGCGCACCGGGACGCGGTGGGCCCACAGGTCGATGCCGGTGAGGCGGGCGCGGGTGATCGGGGTCTGTAGGAGCTCCTGTCCGTGGCCGTCCGGGTCCCATGCGTCGGCGAGTTGACGCAGGGCGGTGAGCGGGGTGCGGGCGGCGCGCAGCAGGGGGGTGTCGGGGTTTCGCACGTGGGGCAGGGCGGCGTCGAGGAGTGCGGTGAGGAGTGTGCCGCGGTGGCGCAGGCGGTCGGCGCAGGTGCGCAGGTACAGGCGGACGGCGGTGGCGGGGCGGTTGTCGCCGAGGTGGGCGCTGGTGAAGGCGGGGACTTCGACGAGGACGGTCTGGCCGCCGTGGCGCTGGGGGGCGAACCAGGTGCCGGCGCGGGCTTCGTCGGCGCCGTGGTGGGGGGTGAGGACGCCGGTGGTGGTCTCCTGCCGGTCGATGTGGTGGGGGGTCATGAGGTAGAGGCCGGGGCCGGATTCGTGCAGGCGGAAGGTGTCGAAGTTGCCGGTCTCGACGGGGATGCCGTGGTGGGCGGCGGAGCGGGCGAAGGGGTGGGCGAGGGCGGCGGGGTCGCTGGTGGCCTGGAGGAAGGTGCCGCCGACGTCGGTGCTGTGGAGGGAGAACTGGAGGGTGGGGCGCAGTTCGTCGATGAGGTCGAGGAGGGCGCGGCTCTCGGGGAGGTCGGCGCCGGCGGCGGGGGCCCATTCGGGCTGTTCCTCGGCGGCGGGGCGGTAGTAGTGGGCGAAGTAGTCGGGCAGGGTGCGGGCGTGGCGGCTGCCGTCGGCGAGGTGGGCGCCGTCGGGGTCGAGGCAGAGCAGGAAGTGCCAGGCGAGGTACGGGTGTTGGGCCGTGAGGGCGTGGTGGGCGAGGTCGTTGACGGCGGCGCGGGCGGCGAACTCGTCGGCGTGGGCGCCGGCGACGACGAGGAGGTTGTGCGGGGCGCGGCCGGTTCCGTGCGGGGCGGGGCCGACGGTCAGCAGGGTCAGGGGGCGTCCGGCGCGGGAGGTGCCGACGGTGCGCACCCGGCAGCGGTCGGGCCGGTGGGCGGCCAACTGGTGGGCGGTGGCGGTGAGTTCGTCGAGGCTCGGGTAGCGGTCGTGGAGTCGGGCGGCCCGGCCGGCCGGGGTCGTCGTGTCGGTCACCTTCGGTTTCCTCCCCTGTGGTCGTGGCAGTAGTTCTACCTGGCACGCGGGGCCGCCGGTACGGGTCGGGCCCGCCCGGGCGCGGTGGCTCGGGCGGGCCCGGTAGGGCTGGAGGGACTGGAGGGGCCGGCGGGGTCAGTCGGTGACGGGGCGGGTGTCGAGGCGGATGTGGTCGACGGCCCAGTACCAGTTGTTGCCGGCGTCGTACATGCGGAACCGGAGGGTCACCGAGCGGGCTCCGGCGGGGACGGCGAGGCTGCGGGTGATCCGGGTGTTCTGGACGTCCTTGCCGGCGTTGTCGTTGCCGGTGGTGTCGGAGCTGTAGGCGAGCAGGCGGGTCTCGGTGCCGTTGTCGAAGACGGCGGTGACGGAGGCCTTCTGCGGGGCCTCCTGGCGGTAGTGGGAGTCGAAGGCGAGGTGGAGGGTGTCGGTGCCGGCCGGGATGGCGACGGCGGGCGAGACCAGGGTGGAGTCGAAGACGCCCTTGCGGGAGGGCGAGCCGGTGTCGTCCCAGTCGTCGGGGTCGGCGACGGCGACGACGCCCAGGGCGCGGGTGAAGTTGCCGCGGTCTTGGGCGCCGAGGGCGGCCCATTCGCGCTTGGTGTGGAAGGTCCAGCCCTGGAGGCGGACGGTGCCCTGGGGCATGGCGGGGGCGTTGACCACCGTCCAGCCCTTGGGGGCCTGGGCGGTCCAGCCGAGCAGGCCGGATTCCGGCTTGAGGGCGCCGGCGAGGGATTCGAAGTCCTCGTCGAGGAGGTGGCCGGTCATCGCCGGGGCGGGGCGGGCGGCGAGTTCGCCGTCGGCGAGGGCGAGGCGGCCGTCGGCCTGGGCGCGGGCGGTGACCAGCAGGCGGTGGGTGGCGCCGGCGGGCAGTTGGGCGGGCGGGGTGACCTGCCAGATGGCGGTGGCGGTGGCGCCGGCGGCGAGCTTGTCGGGTGCGGCGGTGACGGTGGTGGCCGTCCAGCCGGGCGGGAGCAGCGGCTGGGTCTCCAGGCGGGTGAGGGCGGTGGTGGCGGTGAGGGTGGCGGTGACGGTGGCGGGGCGGCCGGGCAGCAGGACGGGTTCGTCGATGGTGGTGGAGGCGGCGCCGAGGGCGAGGTCGACGGTGAGGGGGTCGGCCAGGCCGAGGGCGGGGTCGGTGACGGTGCGGTCGTCCCAGGGGAAGCGGCCGGCGATGCGGCGGCGGAAGGCGAGGTCGCCCTGGACGGCGACGGCGACGTCGTACCAGCCCTCGGGGCCGACCTTGAGGTTGACGGTGCGGTCGTCGCCGGCCGCGACCCGTACCTCGCGCAGGCCGTCGCCGTAGGCGAGGTCGCCGACGAGGAAGGTCTGGGCGGTGCGCGAGCGGTTGATGACGTCGACCTCCAGCACCTTGCCGCCGCCCTCCTCGGAGAGCGAGACCTCGTAGCCGGAGGCGGTGTCGCCGCGCAGGTGCCACAGGGCGCCGTCGGGGCCGTGGACGCGCAGGTCGTAGCCGGCCGGGCCGACCTTCCAGACGTCGGACAGGCGGCTCCTGGCGGCGACGGTGTAGTGCTTGGGGGCCTCGCCGGGGGCGGGGTAGACGGCGAAGACGGCGCCCTGGCGGCCCTGGTTGACGAAGTCGAGGGTGAGTTCGTCGCCCTTGAGGCGGGGCTTGACCAGCAGGTTGTAGGGGGCGGGGCGGGAGGAGCGGGTGCCGCGCTGCTGCCGGGGGAAGGTCTGCGGGCTGGGCACGGTGGGGGCGGGGAGCTTGCCGGTGTCGTCGACCTTGCGGCGGTTGCCGCTGGTGTCGGGCAGTTGCGGCCAGGCGGGGTTGCGGCCGGAGAAGTCGAAGACGTTGGTGAGGTCGCCGCAGACGGCGCGCCGCCAGGGGCTGATGTTGGGTTCCTGGACGCCGAAGCGCTGTTCCAGGAAGCGCAGGACGGAGGTGTGGTCGTAGACGGTGGAGTCGACGACGCCGCCGCGGGTCCACGGGGAGACGACGACCATCGGCACCCGGACGCCCAGGCCCATCGGGTAGGGGCCGGAGACCAGGGTCTCGCCGGCGGGGAGGGTGGCGGACCAGGTGAGGGTGCCGTCGGCGGCCTTGACCCGGTACTTCCCGTCCTGGCCCACCACCCGGTGGTAGGTGGAGCCGCCCTTGGCGACGCGGACGACGACCTCGCCGTCGACCGGGACGTTGGACTTGCCGCGGCCGTCGGCCAGCGGCGGGACGGGCGGCAGCTGGTGGTCGAAGAAGCCGCCGTGCTCGTCGTAGTTGAGGATGAAGACGGTCTTCTGGAACACCTCGGGCTTGGCGGCGAGCGCGGAGAGCAGCCGGGCGGTGAGGTGTTCGCCGTTCGGCGGCGCGTAGTTGGCGTGCTCGGACAGGGCGGCGGGGGCGACGATCCAGGAGACCTGCGGGAGGCGGTCGGCCTGGACGTCGGCGGTGAAGGCCTCGACGAGGGCGTCGCCCATGGCGAACGGGTCCTTCGCCTTGGCCGGGTCGCCGACGGCGCGCATGCCGCGCTCGTACAGCGGCTCGCCGGGCTTGGCCTTGACGAAGGGGGTGAACCAGGCGAGGGCGTTGTCGTCGAAGTTGTCGAGGGCCTGGTAGGTCCTCCAGCTGACGCCGGCCTTCTCCAGGCGCTCGGCGTAGGTGGTCCACTCGTAGCCGCCGGGGATCTCGGTGTTGTCGGTCACCGGGGTGTCCCGCACGGTGCCGCCGCTGGTGCCGGTCATCGCGTGGTCGCGGTTGGTGTTGGTGTTGCACTGCGTCGAGGAGTAGTAGGCGTCGCAGACCGTGAACACCGAGGCGAGGGCGTGGTAGAAGGGCATGTCGGCGGGCTCGTAGTAGCCCTGGCCGAGCCAGCCGGAGGAGCGGCGGGTGACGGAGCCGTCGGCGCGCCCGTCGTTCCAGGCGCTCATCGAGTCGCCGTAGCCGAAGGACGGCGCGCCCTGCTGGTAGGCGCTGGTGTGGGCGGCGTTCATCGCGAAGGGCAGCAGGTAGCCCTCCTTGCGGCCGGGGTCGGGCTGGTGGAACACCGAGCGGCCGTCGACGCCGCGTACGGCGGTGCGGTCGCCGAAGCCGCGCACGCCCGCCAGGGTGCCGAAGTAGTGGTCGAAGGCGCGGTTCTCCTGCATGAACACCACGACGTGCTGGATGTCCGCCAGCCGTCCGGGCCGGGCCGGTGCGGCGAGGGCCTGCTGGACGCTGATGGGGAGGGCGGACAGCACCGCGGCCGCCGCCGCGCCGCCGAGGACGCTGCGGCGCGACAGTTCGGGCTTCGGACTCATCGGGGTGGGGCTCCTTGCTGACGGACCGCGGGTCTTCGGTACGGGGGCCGGCCGCGCGGTTCGGACCGGACCCGTTATGTGTACGAGACCGAAGTGGACGCGGCCGTGGTGTCCGATGACCGGCCGATGACCGTCAGGAGGCTCCGAGCTGTACAGACAACTTGACGTCATTTGATCAAGGAAGGCGGCCGGTGCGGGGAAAACCGCCGGACCGCCGCGCCGTCCGGTGGATCATGGAACCCCTGATGTCCCGTCAACGCGAGAGCGGTGCCCCCTGGTGATCCCCGCCGTGCCCGACCCGACCGTGCTGCACCCCTTCCCCGAACAGCCGCGGGTGGTGCTCCTCAAGCCGCTGCTCACCTCGCCGCTGATCGAGGTCGGCGAGTACTCGTACTACGACGACCCGGACGACCCGACGGCCTTCCAGACCCGCAACGTGCTCTACCACTACGGGCCGGAGAAGCTCGTCATCGGGAGGTTCTGCGCCTTCGCCACCGGGGTGCGGTTCGTCATGAACGGCGCCAACCACCGGATGGACGGGCCCTCCACCTTCCCCTTCCCCATCATGGGCGGCTCCTGGGCCGAGCACCTCGACCTGATCACCGGCCTGCCCGGGCGCGGCGACACCGTCGTCGGCCACGACGTGTGGCTCGGCTACCGCGTCACCGTCATGCCCGGGGTGCGCATCGGCCACGGCGCGGTCGTCGCCGCCGGATCCGTCGTCACCTCCGACATCCCCGACTACGCCGTCGCCGGCGGCAACCCGGCCAAGGTGATCCGGCCGCGGTACGACGAGGCCGACATCGCCCGCCTGCTGGACCTCGCCTGGTGGCACTGGCCCGCCGAGCACCTCACCCGCCACCTGCGCACCGTCATGTCCGGCACCGTCGACGAGCTGGCGGCCGCCGCGCCCGGCATGCCCGGCGCCTGATCCCGCGTACGGTGCCGGGCCCGCGGCCGGGGCCGCTCCCCCGCCGCGGGCCCGTCGCCGTCCCCCGGCTGCGGCCGTCCCCGGGCCGCGGCCGTCCTCAGGCCGTGGCGGGGCGGTGGAGCCGGCGGGCGGCGGTGCGGATGGCGAGGGTGTACGGGGCGTCCAGGGCGCGGGTGCGGGCGTCGAGGTCGTGGAAGGGCACCAGGGCCCGGTGGGTGTCGTCGGTGGTCTGGGTCCAGGCCGTCCAGGCGTTGTGGACGTCCTCGTCGGTGACCTGCTCGCCCTTGGCCTGCAGCAGCACGGCGTAGAGGCGGAACAGGTCGTCGGCGCCCTCGGGGGGTCTGGCCTCCGTGGGCAGGCAGGAGCGGATCAGGTCGGCGATGGGGTCGAGGTGGCTCATACGGCCAGTGTGCCGCTGACGAGCGTGCCGGTGAGCAGGATCAGATGGGCCGCCGCGAATATCATCGGCACGAGCCGTTCCGTGGTGCCGAGTTCGGTGTAGTGCCGGTGGCGCCGGCCGGCCGCCGCGGTGTTCCTGAGGGCGTCCCACTCGTCGGTGTAGATCCGCGCGGACAGCTTCTCCTCCAGGCTGTTGATGACCTGGAACTTGGCGCCGTTGAGGTCCCGGTAGCTGCGCAACTGCATCCACCAGGCGCCGGAGAGGGTGATGCCGGCCAGCGCGACGGCGGTCGGCACCCACCACGGGGACTCGGACAACTTCGGTATGCCGAAGCCGATCAGGGTGACCAGCGCGGTCTGCACGGACAGGAAGAAGGTGTTGGCGCTGCCCCGGCGGGCCGAGACCCGGTCGGCCATCTCCACGGCGAGCAGGTACAGCTCCAGCAGTTCGGACCGACGGTTCGGCTCCGGCGGCGTGGTCATCGCGCATCCCCCTCGGGCAGGTGGTGTGCCGGCTTCGCCCGCTGCCCGGGCTTCCCCCGTTGTGTCCATCCTTCCCTTCGGGCGGGCCCGCCAGTGCTGCGCGGGGGTGCCCGGCCGCCGGCGGTGGGTCCGGTCGGCGAGGGTCCGGTCAGCGCGGGTAGGTCGACGGCCGCGCGTACGCCGGGCCGCCGGGGGCGGTGGCGTGCACGGCCGTGCCGGGCGCCGCGGTGCCCGGCGACGCGACGGCGGGCGCGACGGCGCCGGCCACCGCGGCGCCGCCGTCCGACAGGGCGCGCAGCGCGGCGCCCGCCTCCGCCTCGCCCTCCCCGTACTGGTGCGCGCGGGCGGTGCGCAGCGCGGCGCCGAGGTGGCGGGCGGCCTCCTCGGGGTGGCCGGTGGCGGCCAGGGCGCGGCCGTAGAGGGTCTGCAGGACCACCCGGCGGGTGACCGGGAAGGGCGGTTCGGCGACGGCCAGGCCGCGGGCGGCGTGCTGGGCGGCCTCCTCGTGGGCGCCGGCGGCCAGGCACTCGTGGGCCAGGTGCTGGCGGGCGAGGCCGACGAGGTCGGCGCGGCCGGCCCGTTCGGCCAGGGACAGGGCCTTCAGCAGCAGGCCGTGCACCCGGGACCGGCCGGCGTGGTCGCCGTGGCGGGCGAGCGCGACGGCGTGGTTGACCAGGGCGACGGCCTGGGCGCAGCCGTCGCCGGCCCGGGCGGCGAGGTCGGGGGCGCGTTCCAGGTGGTCGAGGGCCTGGTCGGGGCGGCCCTCCTCCAGCAGGACCCAGCCGAGCAGGGCCCGGGCGCGGGACTGGGCGCCGGGGTCGCGGTCGGCCTCGGCGGCGGCCAGGCCGTGTTCGAGCAGCGGCGCCCAGCCGTCCCGGACCTGCCAGACGATCAGCGGCCACTGGAGCAGCACCAGGCGCCAGGCGCGGTCGTGCAGTCCGGCGGTGACGGCCGCCTCGACGGCGCCGCGCAGGGTGTCGCGTTCGGCGGCGTACCAGGCGAGGGCGCTCGCCCGGTCGGGGAAGGGGCGGACCTCGGCGGGGCGTCGGGTGCCGGGCGGCAGGGCGCAGCACGGTTCGCTGCCCGGTTCGGCGGCGGCGCAGGCGGTGAGGAGGGTGTTGAGCAGGTGGTCGAGCAGGCGGGGCAGCACCTGGGTGTCGGTGTCGCCGGGCAGGCTGCGGGCGTAGAGGCGGACCAGGTCGTGCAGGGTGTAGGCGTCCCGGCCGATCTGGACGATCAGGTGGGCGGTGGCCAGTTGGGCCAGGGCGGCGGCGGCCTCGTCGGGGCGGCAGCCGGCCAGGGCGGCGGCGGTGCGGCTGTCGAGGGTGGCGCCGGTGTGGGCGCCGAGGCTGCGGAACGTCCGGCGGGCGGGTTCGCCCAGGTGCTGGACGGTCAGGGCGAGCGTGGCGGCGACGCTGGTGTCCTCGACGTCGAGGAGGTCCAGGCGGTCCTGCTCGTCGGCGAGTTCGTCGGCGAGGGCGGCCAGCGCGCGGGCCGGGCCGGTGGCCAGGCGGGCGGCGGCCAGCCGCAGGGCCAGCGGCAGGCCGTCGCACAGGTCGGCCAGGCGGGCGGCGGCCTCGGGTTCGGCGGCGACCAGGTCGGGGCCGAGGGTCGCGGCGAGCAGGGTGACGGCCTGCGGGGAGGAGAGTTCGGCGAGCGGCACGGGGCGGGCGGCGTCGGAGGCGACCAGGCCGCCGAGCCGGTCGCGGCTGGTGACCAGGGTGACGCAGTCGTCGCCGTCGGGCAGCAGCGGGCGCACCTGGTCGGAGCGGCGGGCGTTGTCCAGGACGATCAGCATCCGGCGCCCGGCGGTCAGTTCGCGGTAGCGGGCGCCCATCGCCTCGGCGGTGGCGGGCATCCGCTCGACGGGCAGGCCCAGGGCGAGCAGCAGTTCGCGCAGGACGGCGGCGGTGTCGCGCTCGGGCAGCGGGCTGTGGCCGCACAGGTCGACGAAGAGCCGGCCGTCGGGGAAGTCCTGGTGGCGGCGGTGCGCCCAGGACAGGGCGAGGGTGGTCTTGCCGACGCCGGCGCCGCCGGTGAGCAGGGCGACGGCGCCGGGGGCGGCGGTGGCCCGGTCGAGCGCGGCCAGTTCGTCCTCCCGGCCGGCGAAGCCGCGCGGGCGGCGGGGGAAGGGCCAGGGGGTGTGCTGCGCGGCGGTGGCGGCGGGTGCTGCCGGGGGGCGGGCGGTGACCGGTGCGGGGGCGGGTACGGGTGCGGGGGCGGGCCGCTGGTCGGGGACGGAGGCCAGGCCGCCGACGGTGGGGACCCGCGTGGGCGGCACGGGCTCGAAGGCCTGCCGGTCGAAGGCCAGGCGGTCCGGCGGTTCCTGGTCGCTCGGGTGCCGGGCGGGCGGCACCCGGTCGGAGCGGCCCGGCGGCCGGGCGGGGCGCGGGGAGGCGTCGGGGCGGCTCGGCGGGGTGTCGGTGCGCAGCAGGCGGGCGTAGGCGTCGGTGAGTTCCGGTCCGGGGTCGATGCCGAGTTCCTCGGCGAGGGCCCGGCGGGTGCGGTGGAACCAGTCGAGGGCCTCGGAGCGGCGCCCCGCGCGGCCGAGCGCGTGCATGAGGTGGGCGACCAGCGGTTCGCGCAGCGGGTCGGCGGTGGCCTCGGTGTGCAGCAGGCCGGCGGCCGCGCAGTGGTCGCCGAGCCGGCCGTGGGCGCGGGCCAGGTCCTCGACGGCGGCCAGCCGCCGTTCCTCCAGGGCCCGGGCGGCGGACTGCAGCGGCAGGCCGGCGGTGGTGCCGGCCAGGGCGGGGCCCCGCCACAGGGCGAGTGCCTCACGCAGGTCGGCGGCGGCCCGGGCGGCGTCGTCCAGGGAGCGGGCGCGGGCCACCAGGCGGTCGAACCGTACGGTGTCCACGGCCTGGTCGGGTGTCCGCAGCCGGTAGGCGCCGTTGTCGGTGACGAGTTCGACGCCGGCGGCGGGGGCGTCGTGGGCGGTGAGCAGGGAGCGCAGCCCGGAGACGTGGTTGTGGATGACGGTGCGCGAGTGCCGGGGCGGTTCCTCGTCCCAGAGGGTCTCGGTGAGCCGTTCGACGGTGACCGGTGCTCCGGGGTTCAGCAGGAGCATGGCCAGCAGGCTGCGGCGCTTGGCCGATCCGGCCGGAAGCTCGCGGCCGTCCGCGGCCACCACGGTCACCGAGCCCAGCAGTCGGAACTCCACGCACCCCCCTTGGATCAGATGTATATGACAAGCATATGACAGCACGCGATCCGTCGGTCGCGGAGCGTCGCCCACGAACGGGCGGGGCGGCGCACCGCGGGCGGCGGGGCGGCGGGCACCGGCCCCGCCGCCCCGCATGGTCCGGGGACTACGAGGTGACGGCGTCGTCCATGGACTGCTGCCAGTAGCCCACCTTGAGCGAGTCGTCGATGTACAGACCCTTGGCGGGCAGCGAAGGGTTGCTTCCCGCGCCGACGCTCTCGTTGCCGGAGGGGCCGTGGAAGTAGACGGCCAGCGAGGTCTCGGTGCGGCCGTGGGCGCCGCTGCCGTCGGTGGCGGACAGGTTCACCGAGGCGTAGCCGGACTCGCCGGGCTTGAGCGTGACGACGGCCTGCGGCTTGGAGTCCTCGATGACCGGCGGCACCGACTGGGCCTCGCCGAAGCGCACGGCCGGGTAGCCGTAGAGGTAGCAGGGGACGCTGCCGGTGTTGGTGACGGTCAGCAGCAGGTGGTTGACCGGGCGGGTCAGCGGGGCCGCGACGGTCTTGGTGACGGAACCCTCGCAGGTGACGGCCTTGCCGTCCGCGGGGCTCGGGGGCTTCGGGGCGGCGGGGGCCTTCGCGGAGGGCTTGGCGGAGGCGGGCGAGCCGGTCTGGGCCGGGGCGCCGGTCGCGGCGGGGGCACCGGTGGCGGGTGCGGGGGCCGGGGCGGGGGCGCTCGCGGCGGGCGGGGCGGTGGGCGCCGGGGAGTTCGCGGAGGTCCCCTTGCCGCCCGCGTCCCCCGCGTCGTCGTTGCACGCCGTCAGGGTGAGCGCGGCGAGCGCGGCGGTCGCGACGGCGGCCAGGAGGCGGGTGCGGGAGGTACGGGCGGTGCGGATGCCGAGCATGTGGGCGTGGCCTCTTCGAAGATCGTTCGGTGTGGTGCTTGGATGACCGGAGCCTGCCCGGTGGCCCGTCCCAGCCGCCACGGTCGACGGCCGGTCAGGGACGCTGGGACACTGGGAGGGGCCCTGAGCAGGGGGGATGCCGGGGCCCTGGAACACGGGGATGAGACATGGGGGTTGGACGATGGGAATGCCGCACGCGACGGGGAGCCCGGCGGCGGACGATCTCGCGGCGCTGCTGGGGGAACTGAAGGAGCGTTCGGGGCTCAGCTACGGGACGCTCGCCAAGCGCCTGCACCTGAGCACCTCGACGCTGCACCGCTACTGCATCGGCGCCGTGGTGCCGCCCGAGTTCGCGCCGCTGGACCGCCTGGCGCGGCTCTGCCGGGCGACGCCGCAGGAGCTGATGGAGCTGCACCGGCGCTGGATCCTGGCCGACGGGGCGCGCCGGGCCCGGCCGGGGCAGGAGGCGGGGGCTTCCGCTCCCGCTGCTGCCGCCGCCGCCGTACCTGCGGCCGTACCCGCTCCCGTCCCGGAGCCCGTACGGGAGGCGGACACCGGCCCGGCGCCGTCCGAGCCGGCGCCGTCCGAACCGACGCCGGACGGGCCGCCGGACGGCGAGGAGGACGAGCCGGTCGCCGTCGGCGTGCCGTCCGGGGGCCCCGCGCCGGGGCGGGGCCGGCGCCGGGTGCTGCTGGCCGCCGTCACCGCGGCGGCCGTGCTGGGGGCGGTGGCCTTCAGCCTCGTCCCCTCCGGCGGGCACGGGAACGGGGCCAACGGTGGGAGCGCGGAGGCGGCCGCCGACCAGCGCCCGGCCGGCGCCGCCGAGGCGGTGGCCACCGACACCGGCCAGCCGGGCGGTGCCGAGCCCTCGACGCCGGGCGCCTCCGCGTCCACTCCCCCGGGCGGCGCGGGCCAGGCGCCCTCCGCCGCCCCCTCGCCCTCCGACTCCGCTCCCGGCACCGCGGCCGGTTCCGGCCTCACCAGCTCCGACCCGGCCGGCGCCGCCACCGCCGACCCGGGCGGTTCCCCGGCCGGCGCCTCGCCCACCGCCACCGCCGACCCGTCGCCGCTGAGGATCGCGACCCGCCCCTACGTCTACGAGAACCCGTGCTACCAGCACTTCCTCGTCGACAGCCCGCCCCAGCAGGTCGGCCCGCCCGCCAACGAGCCGGAGGCGCCGCGCTGGGCCGCCGCGTACGGCGCGGTCGCCTCCGGGGAGCAGCGGGTCGCGCTGACCGTCCAGGGCACCGGGAAGGACACCGTCGTCCTGGAGGCGCTGCACGTACGGGTCGTCACCAAGGGCGCGCCGCTCCCCTGGAACGACTACGCGATGGGGGTGGGCTGCGGCGGCGGGGTGGAGAGCGCCTCCTTCGACATCGACCTGGACAGCGGCAGTCCGATGGTCACCGCCCGGGGCGGGCAGCGCTCCTTCCCGCGCAAGGTCAGCGAGTCCGATCCCGAGGTCTTCTACGTCACCGCGCACACCCGGGCGCACGACGTGCGCTGGGAGCTGACCCTGGACTGGTCCAGCGGCGGGCGCAAGGGCACGATGCGCGTCGCCGCGGGCAACACGCCGTTTCGTACCAGCGGGGCCACCGGGCGGCCGGGCTACGACTACCCGCTGGGCGGCAGCGAGTGGGAGCGCCGGCCGCGCTGAGCCCTCGGAAGCCGAGCCGGGCGGGCCGGGCGGGCCGGGCGGGCCTTCCGCGCCGGGCGGGCCGGGCGGGCCTTCCGCGCCGGGCGGGCCGGACGAACCGCCCGCGCCGGGCGGGCCGGGGCCAAGCGGAGGAACCGACTCCGACGGCTGTTACCACACGTCCGCGCAGCTCACGCGCGGGCCGGGTGATCGCCGGGACGCCCGGCGGCCACCACAATGGTGCGGACAGTTCCTCGGAAGTACAGAGAAAGCGAAACACCATGGATCTCGGCGTGCGCTGGAAGCTGCACGGCGACGGGCGTACGCCCGCGCCGGGGGCGGTGGTCCGTCCCGACGAACGGCTCTCCTGGCCCCGCACGGTAGGGCTGGGCGCCCAGCACGTGGTGGCGATGTTCGGGGCGAGCTTCGTGGCGCCCGTGCTGATGGGGCTCGACCCGAACCTCGCGATCATGATGTCCGGCGTGGCGACCGTGATCTTCCTGCTGGCCACCAAGGGCCGGGTGCCCAGCTACCTGGGCTGCTCGCTGTCCTTCGTGGGCGTGGCGGCGGTGATCCGGGCGCAGGGCGGCACCAGCGCGACGGTGACCGGCGCGGTGTTCGTGGTGGGCGTGGTGCTGTTCCTGGTCGGGGTGGCGGTCCAGCGGTTCGGGGCTCGGATCATCCACGCCACGATGCCGCCGATCGTCACCGGCGCGGTGGTCATGCTGATCGGCTTCAACCTCGCCCCGGTGACCGCCTCGACGTACTGGCCGCAGGACCAGTGGACGGCGCTGCTGGTGATGCTGTTCACCGGTCTGGCCGTGGTGTGCCTGCGCGGCTTCTGGTCGCGGGTGGCGATCTTCCTGGGGCTGCTGTTCGGGTACGGGATCTCCTGGCTGTTCGACCGGGTCTTCGGGAAGATCCACTCGGTGGACGGCGGCGGGCACATGACCGACCACTGGCGCCTGGACCTGTCGGGTGTCGGCAAGGCGGACTGGATCGGCCTGCCGACCTTCCACGGCCCGTCCTTCCAGTGGTCGGCGATCCTGGTGGCGCTGCCCGTGGTGATCGCGCTGGTCGCCGAGAACGCCGGGCACGTCAAGGCGGTCGGCGAGATGACCGGCTCCAACCTGGACGACAAGCTCGGCACCGCGATCTCGGCGGACGGCATCGGCTCCATGCTCTCCACCGCCGTCGGCGGCCCGCCGAACACCACGTACTCGGAGAACATCGGCGTCATGGCCGCCACCCGGGTCTACTCGACGGCCGCCTACTGGTGCGCCGCCGGCTTCGCCCTGCTGTTCGGCCTGTGCCCGAAGTTCGGCGCGATCGTCGCCGCGATCCCCGGCGGGGTGCTCGGCGGCATCACCGTGATCCTCTACGGCATGATCGGCCTGCTCGGCGCGCAGATCTGGACCAGGGCCCAGGTCGACCTGCGCAACCCGCTGAACCTGGTGCCGGCCGCGGCGGGCATCATCATCGGCATCGGCAACGTGTCGCTGAAGTTCACCGACACCTTCAGCATCAGCGGCATCGCGCTCGGCACGCTGGTCGTCATCACCGGCTACCACGCGCTGCGGGCGCTGGCGCCGGCGCACCTCAAGACGCAGGAGCCGCTGCTGGACGAGGGCACCTCCTCGTACGACGAGAACGCGGAAGGCGCTGAGGGCGCCGGGGGCACCGGGGCACCGCGCACCCCGTAACGGACGGGAGCGGGGCCGGGTTCACCCCGGAGGACGGCCGGCGGAAGTGACCGAAAAGCACTTCCGCCGGCCGTTTCGTCTGGCCGGGCGGGCCGGTTGCTGGTCGAATCACTGCTCGCTCGTATCGGCCACTCATCCCCCCGGGAGAGGCATGTCCCCTCTGACCCACCGCCGCAAGGCCGCCACCGCGGCCGCCGCCCTCGCCACGCTGGCGCTCACCTGCGGCCAGGCCTCCGCCAGCAGCCCCGCCGCCGACGCGGGCAAGGTCCTGTGGACGCCGAGCACCAGCACGGGCCCGTCCTCGTTCAAGGCCGTCCAGTGCGCGGCGAACAACTTCGGCGTGGTGAAGGACCCCGCCAAGGGCAGCGTGTGGCGGGCCTTCCAGGCCGCCGGCGAGGAGCGCTGCGAGACGCTCAGCCCGGACCTGAAGGAGGGCGACACCTTCTACCTGGGCTGGTCGTCCAAGGTGGACATCAAGGACACCAACAGCCGGTACGTCTTCCAGCTGAAGTGCTCGCCGAGCACCGACACCGCCAACCACCCGATCGAGATCGACATCGTCAACGGGCGCGTCCGCCTCCAGGAGTGGGACACCGCCCACGTGTCGCACTCCCTGTGGACCGCGCAGACCGCCAACAACACCTGGCACTCGTACGCGCTGAAGATCCGCCTGGGCCGCACGGACGGCACCATCGACTTCTGGTTCGACGGCGTGAAGCAGACGTTCACCACGGGCTCGGGCACGTTCAAGGGCACCACCTGGGACGGCGACCGCAACTACCTCAAGTGGGGCTCGTACCACCCCTCCACGGGCGACGCGACGAACACCTTCACCAGCCCGGTGATGGCCACCACCCTGGAGGCGGCCACCGCCGGCTCGTGAACAGCCGTGGGCCCGGACCGCGCCGGACGCGGTCCGGGCCCACTGTTCGGCGCAGTCGTGGCCACCTGCCCCGCAGGCGAGTTCGCGCACGTACCGGCGCGTTGCCCGCCCGGGCAACCTTTGCTGCCCGCCCGTACCTGGCACTGGTTCGCCCCCGCCCAGTATCAAGGAGGAGTCGACCGCCCCGCGCCCGTGGAGAGCCTTCCTTGCACGATCACGAGACCACCAGAGCCACCGAGACAGGCGGCCGTACCCCCGCCCGCAAGCCCAGCCCCGCCCCGCCCACGCGGCTGCTCGGCCTCCAGGCCACGGTCGGCAACGCCGCGGTCGTCCAGATGCTCCGCCAGACCGGCCGATCCCAGACCGGCCACTCCCAGACCGGCCACTCCCAGGCCCGGTCCGAACAGCACCGACACACCGTCGGCCACGTCCCGGCCCGTCCTCCGGCCGCCGTCCAGCGCGCCGAAGGCGGATCGGACACCGACGCCGAATCCGAGTTCCGGCTGGGCGTCGCGGCCACGTTGGAGCGGGTCATCAACGACGACGTCAAGGACCGGCTGGGTCTCAGCGGGCTGCACCTGAGCATCGGCGGCGGAGGCGGGGTGGCGGCACTGAAGGCCGCACGGCCCGTCCAGGACCTCGATCTGCGGCTCCACATCGCCGACCCCGAGGGCCAGGACCCGGAGCTGCGCCGGCAGGTCGTCGCGTACCTCGAAGCCCTGCTGCAGGACGAAGCGGGCACGGACGCCAACGGCACGACGGTGAAGGGCACGTTCGGCGGGGCCGAGGTCAGCGTCACGCTGGGCAAAGTGCCCACGGAGACGCGGGACATGCAGGTGCACGAGAGCTCCGCCCGGGTTCCCCTGACGGTCGTGGCGCCGCTGCGCCTGTTCACGGACAAGGTGACCGCCTTCGCCATGCGCAAGGAGAAGGAGGGAGAGGTCCTGGCGGAGAAGCGGCAGAGGGACGCCCGTGATCTGCTGACCCTCCACTCGCAGATCACCGCCGAGGGGGAACTGGCGGACGTACTGGCCGCGAACGCGGACAACGACGAGCTCATCCACCACGGCCTGAAGAAAGCGGCCCAGTTCACGCAGGAACTGGGCCGCTACCGGAAGGACCACACGGGCGATTTCGAGCCCGCGGAGTGGGAGCGCCTCCGGGAGATCGGACGGACCCTGGAGAGGGTCGCCAAGAGCCTGCGCAAGTCCAAGGCCGAGCCCCCGGCGCAACCGGCACAGCCGGCGAGCCCCTCCGGCACCACCCCGGCGGCCGTCGACGCCCCCGCCGGCACGGATTCCGGCGCGATGACCAAGGCCGACCGCAAGGCCGCGAAGCAGGCCAGGCGGCAGCAGAAGCTGATCGAGCGGCCACCGACGGACTGAGGGATCCCGCCCCGGACCGCGGGCCCGGACCGCCGTGGATGCGGTCCGGGCCCGCGGCTTCACACGGCCGCGGGGGTCGGCCGGGTCCTGCGGCGGATCAGCAGTACTTGAAGGAGCTGATCTTGTCGTTGATCCACGACGGGAGGGAGGGCCACCGTTCCCAGGGGCCGATCCTGAACTCCAGGCCGCCGTAGTCGTTGTTCTCGTAGAAGCAGATGCTGCTCCCGGTGTTGTTCACCACCGACGACGTGACGTCCTGCATCCCCGTCCACAGGCCGTTCTTCCGTTCCAGCTTGCCCATGTCGCTGATGTTCTGGTCCGAGGCGATCGCCGGGAACTTGCCGGTGGAGCCCGTGTTGCCGACGTAGCTGTTCTCGGTCCACAGGCAGACGTAGTTGGTGGGGCACGCGCCGGCGCCCTGACCGATGCCGAGGATCGTGTTGGCGCTGGCGGAGCCCGACACGGTCACGACCAGTCCGACGGCGGCGGCCGCGCACAGGCCGAGCCTGGTCATCTTCTGGGAAAGCTTCATGACGATCCGTTCAGGTCGAGGTGGGGAGTCGAGGTGGGGGTCGAGGCGATGAGGGGTCAGCAGTACTTGAAGGAGCTGATCTTGTCGTTGATCCACGACGGGATGTAGGGCCAGTGCTCCCCAGGGCCGATCTTGAACTCCAGGCCGGTGTACCAGTTGTTCTCGTAGAAGCAGATGCTGCTCCCGGTGTTGTTCAGCACCGACGAGGTGATGTCCTGCATGCCCTTGTCCCCACCGGAGCTGCGCTTCTGGAGCTTGCCCATGTCGCCGGTGTCCTGGTTCGACGCGAAGGAGCCGAACTTCGCGTCGTTGATGGTCCCGCCCCGGATGAAGTTGGCCTCCGACCACAGGCAGACGTAGCCGTCGGGGCACGACCCGGCCCCGTGGCCGATGTCGTAGACGTTGGTGGCGCTCGCGGAGGTCGCCCCGGTCACGATCAGGCCGACGGCGGCGGCGGCGGACAGGCCCAGCTTGGCCAGGTTCCTGGAGAGCTTCATGACGATCCGTTCAGTTCGAAGAAAGGGGGAGGAGGGGGAGGGGCAGGTCAGCAGAACTTGAAGGAGCTGATCTTGTCGTTGATCCACGACGGGACGGAGGCCCACTTCTCCCAGGGGCCGATCTTGAACTCCAGGCCGCCGTAGTTGGTGTGCTCGTAGAAGCAGATGCTGCTCCCGGTGTTGTTCACGACCGAGGAGGCCTCATCCGCCATGCCCTTCCAGCGCCAGAGCTTGCTCTCGAACTTGAACTTCCCCAGGTCCGCGATGTTCTCGTTCGCGCCCACGGCCCCGTAGTCGACCCCGCCCTTCGGGTTCCCCACGATGTAGTTGTTCTCGCTCCACAGGCACACCCAGTTGGCGGGGCACTTGCCGGGACCGGTCTCGATCGAGGTGAGGATGTCGGCGCTCGCCGTCGTCGTCGTGGCGGCGAGCACCCCGGCCACGGTGGCGGCACCCACCGCGAGCCTCGTCGCCATTCGTCGCAGGTTCATCATGATGGTCTCCTCTGCTCTTCGACTGCCCAGGGGGCGCTCCGACGTTCGTTCGCGGAGCAGCACCACTGTGGCGGCGAGGGCAGGCGGGACGCATCGGTCATCCGACTGCATGCGGAACCGGCGCCGGTGACCCAGTCGGCGACCTAAGTCGGCGACCTGGCCGGACCGTAGGCGTCCGGGCACAGGTAGCGCGGCCCGCGGACGCCGACGGGGCCCGGACCGCGGTGGGTGCGGTCCGGGCCCCGGGCTTTCCGTTCCCCGGCTGCTTCGGCTACTTCAGCAGGAAGTCGTACACCGCCTGCCGCCCGGCCGGGTTCGCCGCCCGGTTCTGCACCGAGTGCGCCGCCCCGGGGACGATCACGATCTGCGGGTCGTGCGCCAACTTCGCCTGCTCGTAGAGCAGTTCGTACGGCGTCGCGATGTCGCGGTCGCCGCCGAGCAGCAGCACCGGCACGTCCGGCAGCTTGCGGTGCGCCGGCGGGATCGGCGGCACCGGCTCGCGCGGCCAGTCCAGGCAGACCAGGAGGCTGCCGAGCCCGGTCGCGGTCGCCGGGTCGTACGGCCAGGTCTGCTCGGCGGTCAGCCGCTGCCGGGTGCGCTCCAGCCCCGCCGCCCGGCCCTCGACGGGGGTGTCGGTGCTGCCCCACGGGAAGCGCGCGTCCGCGCAGACGGTGGCGGAGTGCAGGCCCTGGCTGAGGTCCTCCGCCGGGGCGGCGTCGACCACCTGGTGGACGAGGTCGAAGAGGTCCTGGAGCTTGGCGGGCTGCCCGGCGGCGGCCTCGTGCAGCGCCTCCGGGACCCCGCCGAAGTCCGGGTCGATGAACTCGTAGCCGGTGAGCGCGCTCAGGACCTGCACCCCGTTGCCGTACCGGCGGACGGTGGCGGCGAGGTCCGCGGCCGGGTCGGTGGTGCAGCCGGTGGCCTGGCAGGCGGCCCGCAGCACCCGGGCGGTCGCGGGCATCGCCGCCAGGTCGAGGGGGTCAAAACCCCCTGGCGGCGCCACCGAGTCGAGCACCAGCCGGGCCACCCGGGACGGGTGGGCGAACGCGTACCGCTCGGCGACGATGGTGCCGTACGAGACGCCGTCCAGGGTGAGGCGCCGGGCGCCGAGGGCGCGGCGCAGCAGGTCGATGTCGGCGACGGTGTCGGCGGTGCTGTAGAAGCGGGCGTTCGGTCCGAGGGCGGCGGCGCAGTCGGCGATCGACTGCTTGCGCGGCACGGCGAGGTCGGAGGAGCCCATGTCCTCCTGGAGGCCGGGGCACTGGAGTGCGCCCCGGCCGGTGCCGCGCTGGTCGTACATGACCAGGCGGTAGTCCTTGAGGACGGGCTCCAGCTTGCCCGCCATCTGCCTCACCGTCGGGACGCTGGCCTGGCCGGGGCCGCCGGAGAGGAACAGCAGGTCGCCCTTGGGGGCCTTGGTGTTGCCGCCGACGGCCACGGCGAGGTCAAGGGTGCCGGGGACGGCTCCGCTGTGGTCCAGCGGGACGGTGAGGGTCCCGCAGGTGAACTCGGGCGCGTCCGGGCAGGGTGCCTGCCCGGTGATCCCGCCGCCTGGCCGGTCCGTGGCGGCTGCGGGGGTGGCCAGGGTGGTGCCGGCGACCACCGCGACGGCGCCCAGCAGAGCGGCGATGCGGCCGCGCGTGCTCGTCATGTGAGTCCTTCCGCTCGCACCGCGCCCGTGCGACGCGGTCACGGAAGCAGCCTGCGCCCCAGGGGACTTCGATGGCGAGCACCCGGGCGGGATTCGCCCGGGGAGCGAGCCGTCACGACCCGGACGGCCCCCTGTTGCCGATCAGCCCCGAACCGGGAACTCGCCCGCTTTGACGGCATCGAGGAAGCTCTGGAACGCCGCCGGGGTGAACTCCAGGACAGGGCCACGCCGGTGCTGCTTCGTGTCGCGCACCGGGATGGCGCCGGACAGGGTCCGGCCGACCTCGACGCAGTCGCCCCCGTTGTTGCTGTAGCTGGACTTGGCCCAGCAGTAGCCGCCCTGGTCGAGGGCAATGCCGTCGTGCATGGTCATCCTTCAGAACTCGCCGAACTCGCCGCTGCGGACGGCGGCCACGAACGACTTCCACGCGTCGGCCGGGAAGACCAGAGCGGGGCCGTGGGGGTCCTTGGAGTCCCGGACGGGCATCAGTTCACGGAAGCCACGCGCGACCTCAAGGCAGTTGCCACCTTGCTGGCTGTATGTCGACTTGACCCAGGAAGCACCGGACAGATCTCGGCGGTCGGCCATGACATTCCCCTCAAAGTACGTCGAACTCGCCGCTGCGGACCGCAGCGACGAACAGCTCCCACTCCTTGACCGGAAAGACGAGGGCCGGCCCCTCCGGATCCTTGGAGTCCCGGACCGGCATGACACCCGGGTACCCGTCCGCCACCTCGACGCAGCCGCCCCCACCATTGCTGTACGTGCTCTTCCGCCACCCAGCTCCGGCCAGATCAAGTTCCATAGCCCTCATAGCCCTTCCGGAACTCGCCCGCTTTGACCGCGTCGAGGAAGCTCTGGAACGCCGCCGGGGTGAACTCCAGGACAGGGCCGCGTCGGTGCTGCTTGGTGTCGCGCACCGGGATGGCGCCGGCCGGGGTCCGGCCGACCTCGACGCAGTTGCCCCCGTTGTTGCTGTAGCTGGACTTGGCCCAGCAGTAGCCGCCCTGGTCGAGGGCGATGCCGTCGTGCATCGTCATCCCCTCAAAGTACGTCGAACTCACCACTGCGGACAGCGGCAACGAACAACTCCCACTCCTTGACCGGAAAGACGAGGGCCGACCCCTCCGGATCCTTGGAGTCCCGGACCGGCATGACACCCGGGTAGCCATCCGCCACCTCGACGCAGCTGCCCCCGTTGTTACTGTACGTGCTCTTCCGCCACCCGGCGCCGGCGAGGTTAAGTTCCATGACCCTCCCGTGCCCTCCCCCGCTCACGCAAAACGCTCGGCCGGGGCTCCCCAGCCGAGCGTTTGACTGCCTCTTCACGGCCTCGGTCTCTCCCAGGCTACGGCTCAGACCTCGCCGAACTCGCCACTGCGGACAGCCGTAACGAACGACACCCAGGCCTCGGCTGGGAAGACCAGAGTGGGGCCATGGGGGTCCTTGGAGTCCCGGACGGGCATCAGTTCACGCGAGCCACGCGCGACCTCAAGGCAGTCGCCACCTTGCTGGCTGTACGTCGACTTGACCCAGGAAGCACCGGACAGATCTCGTCGGTCGGCCATGGCATTCCTCTCAAAGCACGTCGAATTCGCCGCTGCGGACAGCGGCCACGAACGACTTCCAGGCCTCAGTCGGGAAGACGAGAGCCGGACCCTGGGGGTCCTTGGAGTCCCGGACGGGGGCCAGGCCGGGGAAGCCGGGAGCCACCTCGACGCAGGTGCCACCGTTATTGCTATAGCTGCTCTTGCTCCAGGAAGCGCCCGTCAGGTCAACGTTCTCGCCCATGCTGAAGAGTCCCCTCACACCTGGCTGATCATAGGGAAAGTGACACCCCACGGCAGGGCGTCACCCCTGGAGTCGATCGCACTTCCGGGCTTCTCTACCCGCCCAGCACTTGGCCAAAGCACGGGAACGAACAGACCGCAGGCCCGGACCGATCGCGGTCCGGGCCTGCGGTTCAGGACGCAGGGTGCCCGAACGTGCTGAACATGACGCATCCCCCGGACTACGACGCAGTGGTGCTGTCGGGGCAGAGCAAGCCTCCAAGTGAGTCGGACGCTGGCCGACGGTCGATCCTCCCTAAGGCAGGACTGCTATGCGTCAGTTGACGATTAAGGTGGGCTCGCCAGAATTGTTGTGCGGGCCACTTGCGTTCATTGTCGCGGCCAGGTGGTATGCAAGAAGATGGATGGGCCCCGGCGGCTGATTCGCCGGGGTCCACCCATCCGCCATTCACCCGTTACAGCTGGACCGGGAACTCGCCTGCTTTGACGGCGTCAAGGAAGCCCTGGAACGCCGCGGGGGTGAACTCCAGGACGGGGCCGCGCTGGTGCTGCTTGGTGTCGCGCACCGGGACGGTGCCAGCCGGGGTCCGGCCGACCTCGACGCAGTTGCCGTTCTCGCTGCTGCTGTAGCTGGACTTGGCCCAGCTATAGCCGCCCTGGTCGAGGGTGGTGCCGTCGTGCATGGTCATCCTCTCGGTTATCCCCAACTCGCACTGTTCGTCAGGGTTGCCTGCAAGTATGACCGCGACGCCTGCGGGTCGAGTGCTTGGGACATGAGCAGCTCGAACTGACGGTTATGGCGGGCGAGCTTTGCCGGTTGGTCCTTGAACGTCAGGTCCTGCTCGACGTAGGCCACGCCGTCGCCCGGCAGGTCACTGAACAGGTAGACGGCGAACGGCCCGGTGGTTCCCACGTGGTAACCGGATCTATCGGTGAGGATCTGGATCGTGATGTTGTCCAACGCGCACACCTCGATCAGGTGCGCGACCTGGGCTCGCATCAGATCGGCGTCGCCGACAGCCATCCGCAGCGCGGCCTCTCCGAGAATGAACCAGGCCTTCGGCGGGTCTTCCCCGAAGAGCACCTGCTTGCGCCGCTCGGCACGCCCGACGGCCTTGTCGAGCGGCAGCGGACTATCCTCTTTCCACCGGAACCGGGCGCTGGCGATGACCTCCTCGGTGTAGTCCGCGGTCTGCAAAAGGCCCGGGATGATGCTCGGCTCCCAGTTCTTGACGAGTCTGGCGAGCTTCTCAGCCTCGACGAGGGCGCTGAACGAGGGGTGAGCGTCGAGCTCCGACCACCAGCCGTGTTCCTTGCTCTGCTTGGCCATCTCCCTGAGCGAATTGGCGGTGGCCTGGTCCAGGCTGAACTGCGCGACCCATGAGTTCACATCGTGGACCTTGATGATGTTCCGGCCGGTCTCCAGACGGCGGACGATCGCAGCCGAAAGGCCGAGGGCATCGCCGAGTTGTTCGCGGGTGAGCTTGTTCCGCTCGCGGATCCGGCGGAGCCGGCCGCCGAGGAGATGTCGAAGGAACGGCACGCCGGAGGGTCGCTCGTCCTGCTCGTCGTTCGTGGCCTCTTGATCCATGCCTCACCCCTATCAGCTGCCCCTGACGTCTCGTCAAGTCTGGCGTCCACAAGTAACCGACGTCTAGTCACCACCGTCAATTGACGGTGATGACGCATGTTGCAAATCTGCCCCGAGTACGAGACTGTAGCAGCATACTCACCGAGAGTGGCGCACTTCACACTCTCGGTGATCTGTCTATCGCCGTGCTCACAGGGGGTTTCCCATGCATGAGTTGCTGCGCCCTGCCCCCGCACCCGGGCACCCCGTCAGCACCACTCCAGCCCTTCCGGCCGGTTCTGCATGTAGCCCCGGCCATGGAGTTCGAGCCCGGCACCGGTGAGCGCCCCAACCACCGCTAGCTGTGACCTCCAACCCATCACATTTGGAGCAGAGTTGAGCAGGACCCGCATCTTGACCAAGCCCCCCGCCCGCCGGTCGGACCAGCAGGCCTTCATCCTGCGCGAGGACCCCGGCGGGTCGGGCGAACTCCTCGTCCTCCTGGTCGATCCCCTCTACCGGGACGGCCTCATCCTCCCCGGCGGCAGCGCCGAGCAGGACGAGCTCCCCCACCTCGCGGCCCGCCGGCACCTCGAAACGGAGACCGGGCTCGTCCTGCCCCTCCGCACCATCCTCACCATCGACTACGTGCCCGCCGCCGAGTTCCCCGAGGGCCTCGACCTCGTCTACGCGGGCGGGATGCTCACGCCCCAGCAGGCCGAACTCGTCCGCCACCACCAGCCCCCGGAGGAGATCCACGCCCTCCACTGGGTCCCCCGGTCCGAGCTCCGCGGCACCATGGCCGACGACCAGTACCGCCGCGTCGAGGACGCCTGGGACGCCTGGGAGCACGGCGACGGCCTCCCCCTCCTCATCCAGGGCGTCCCGGTCCCGGTCGGCTGACCAAGGCGACACCCCCCTGGCCGGACCGCCATGGGCGCGGTCCGGGCCTTCAGCAACAGTCGCGCACGGCGCACTCCCCCCGCACGCACCCTCCCCCGAGGTACTTCGCCATGCTCAAAACCCGCCGCCCCCGCATGTTCGTCGCGCGCCTCGACTCCCGCATCGAGTCCACGCCCCTCGCGCGCTACCTCCTCCGCGCGTACCTCTCCGGCCTCCCCTCCGGCGACCGCTACGCCGACACCGCCGAACTCCTCCTCGGCGAACTCTTCGCCAACGCCGTCCAGCACTCCGACGCCCCCGACGACCACCCCATCGAGATCCGCTTCGCCCTCGTCAACTCCCGCCTCCGCCTCGAAGTCCACGACGCCGGCACCACCCACCCCACCCTCCGAGCCGCCGCGCCGGACGCCGAACACGGCCGCGGCCTGCTCCTCGTCAACGAACTCGCCGAACGCTGGGGCTGCTCCTCCCAGCCCGACGGCATCGGCAAGTACGTCTGGGCCCACATCGCCCCCGTGCCCGCCCCCGCTCTCGTCACCGCCTGAAAGCCCGAACCCCCATGCACCTCACGACCCTGGCCCGCCACGCCCTCTCCCGCGGCCGGACCCCCGCCGAGACGTACGCCCTCCTCTCCCGCCGCACCCGCAAGCCGTTGCCCTCCGCCCGCGCCGTCTGCCTCGCCCTCACCATCCCCCACGCCGAAACCACCCGACGCCTCAACGACTGCTACGACGCCCTCCTCGCCGATCCCACCCCCGGCACCGAAACCGACACCGGCGAACTCCTCGAAGCCCTCGGCGTCTTCGACATCCCCAAGTCCCTCACCGACACCGAACTCGCCGTCGTCGACCACCTCCTCACCGCCCTCGACGCCCACGGCAGCCTCCGCCCCGGCCACCACCACGGCCTCCAGCGCTGGTTCACCACCGGCAACCTCACCACCGCCTACCTCTCCCTCACCGCCACCCACCCCCACCCCCGCACCGGAAGCCCCGCCCGCTACTGGACCGCCCTCACCACCGCCGGCGAACTCCTCACCACCACCCACCACTCCGAGACCCGCATCAAGTACGCCCTCGCCCACTGCCGCGCCCGCGCAGCCACCCGCAACACCCGCACCTGACCCCACTGCGCAGGAAGTCGGCGGGTCCGACTTCCTGCGCAGCACGCTGACGGGCTCGCCGTACGCCGCGGTGGTGGCCATGCCGTCGACCAATCCGAAGGACCATCACGCAGGAGAGGAGCCACCGGTGTTTCGGATGCGCGAGGCGATCGCGGCAGACGCTGCCGCGATCGCCGACATGATCCGCGAGCGTTCCCGCTGGTTGTCGGAGCGCGGGCTCGGCGAGTGCGAGGCGGCGGCCGACGAGTTCGGGGCCCAGGCCGCGAACCCGGACATTCCCGTGTGGGTGCTGGAGCACCGGGAACGCGGTGTCGTCGGCTGCACGACGATCATGCGGGAGGACGCCCTCCCCCCGTGGGGCTTCACGGACGAGGAACGTGCCGAGCCCAGCCTCTTCCTCACGACCAGCTTCACCCGGCCGAATCCCTACCGCCTCGGGCGCCTGCTCGCCTGGTGGGCCCTTGACCACGCTGCCGTGGACGGCATCCGCTGGGTGCGTCGCGGCACCGCCCAGGAGCAGTTGTCGCGCTACTACCAGCGGGAGCAGGGCTGGCAGCTGCTGCGCGTCGCCGATCTCCCCGAGGCGAAGGTCCACCTCCTCCAGCGCCGGGCCGAGCGCCTGCCGGAACTGCCGGGCCTCATGTCCGGGCGCGGACTGCGGGAGGCGGCCCCAGGACGGCTGCTGACCGACACCGCCGGCTGACCCTCAGGCCCGGACCGCCGTGCACGCGGTCCGGGCCCAGGAATCGCCCGGCTCACAGGAGGCCCAGCGCGTCCAGGGCGAGGTAGGCGGCGGCCGTGTCGGTCATCTCGCCGCCGCGCAGGACGCGGGTGCGGAACTCCCGCAGGTCGACGGTGGTGACGTCGATGAACTCGTTGCGCTCCGGGCGCGGTTCTGCGACCTTGACGCAGTCGGTGGCGACGAAGGCGTAGCGGCGGACGTCGGAGTAGGCGTCCAGCCAGTACGAGCCGGCGGCGCGGACCTGGCCCCGGTAGCCGGTCTCCTCCAGCAGCTCGCGGGCGGCGGCGTCCACCGCCTGTTCGCCGGGGTCCAGGAGGCCGCCGGGCAGTTCGTACAGCACGCGGTCGGGGCCGGGCCGGTACTGGCGGGCGAGGATGACGCGCCGGTCGGGGGTGAGGGCGAGCACCGCGCCGGCCGGGCTCTCGCGTTTGAGGTAGAACTCGTCCCGCCTGCCGTCGGGCAGCTCGAACCCGACGCGGTCGACGGACCGCCCGAACTTGCTGAAGACGGTGGCGCGTTCGAGTTCGCGCCACGACGCGGTGGTGTCGGTCATGGCCGGGACTGTACGGGCTTGCTCGGTCGCCGGACCGCCCACCGCGGGCGGCGGAGGGTCCGGCGACCGAGCGTCCACTCCCGGGCCCGGCGGGTCAGTTGTCGTTGTTGACCTTGGTGTAGGCCGCGCTGTAGCCGGTCGGGCAGTAGAGGGTGTCGCTGCCGTTGCCCATGTGCCAGAGGCCGTAGACGGTCGTCTGGTTGCCCTTGACGTTGTCGTTGTTGCAGACCAGCACCAGCTGCCAGTGGTTCTTGGTGGCGGTGGTCTGACAGCTCACCGAGCCCCAGTTCGTCCCCTGGGTGGTGCTGCAGTACGAGGTCGCCGAGGCGCTCGGCGCCGCCATCACACCGGCGGCCACCAGCAGTGCCGCACCCGCCCCCAGAGCCGCGATTCGACGCATGGCCTTCTCCCTTGTCGTGTGTCCGGACAACGTGAGCGGTCAGCATGCCGAAGATGTGATCGGTTGTATCCACCGGCGACACGACTGGCCGAAACCGGTCCTTCCGCTTACCTACTGGGCGGTGGTGAGGAAGTCCAGGACGAGGGGGCTCGCGGTGGTGCGGAACTCCTCGAAGTAGGCGTGCCGGGCGCCGGGGAGCAGGTGCAGGCGGGCGCCGGGGATGCGGGCGGCGAGCAGCGGGGCGTTGGCGGCGGGGTTGAGCCGGTCGTCGGCGCCGTGGAGAACCAGGGTGGGGGCGCCGATGGCCGGCAGGAGGTCCCAGGCGTCGTGCCGGTTGCTGGCCGCGAGGTGGCGGCGTCGGGCGTGGGCGGGCATGGCGGGGTCGCCGAGGGTGTGGTGCGGGCCGGGGTGGGAGTCGAGCCACCGGGGGGTGTACATCAGCTCCAGCAGGGCCTGTCGCGCGGCCTCGGGGTCGGGTTGCGCCAGGGCGCGGCGGACGTCGGCGCCGCGTTCGACGCCGTGCGGGCCGCCGGGTGAGGTGCAGCCGAGGACCAGGGCGCGCACCCGGTGCGGGTGGCGGGCCGCGAGCTGCTGGGCCACCCGTCCGCCCATGGACGTGCCGTAGACGTCGGCCCGGTCGATGCCGAGGTCGTCGAGGACGGCGACGACGTCCCGGGCGAACTGTTCGGTGCTGTACGGGGTGTCGGGCTTGTCGCTGCCGCCGGTGCCGCGGTGGTCGAGGGTGAGGGTGGCGCGGGCGGGGTGGAAGTCGGCGCGGACCGCGTCCCACCAGTGGTGGTCGTTGGCCTGGCCGGCCAGCAGGACCAGTGGCGCCCCTTCGCCGCGCAACTGGTAGGCGATCCGGGTGCCGTCCGGTGCCGTCGCGCGCGTCATGGTCTCCCCCTCGTTCCCGGTCCGGCGGCCAGGGTATCCCCGTACTCCCGGACGGGCCCGGGGCCTCGTCCCTGACCAGGGGGGATGCGGTCGGTAAAATGCGCGGCCGGGGGATCGTGTGCGGGCGGAGGGGGATTGGCCGGTGGGTGGTTTACGGTTCACGGTGCTGGGGCCGCTGCGGGGGTGGCGGGACGGCGGCGAGCTCGTGCTCGGATCGCCGCAGCAGCGGAGCCTGTTGCTCGCGCTGCTGCTGAGGGCCAACCACCCGGTGTCGACCGGTCAGTTGGTCGACGACCTGTGGGGCGATGATCCGCCCGCCAAGCCCTCCGCCGTGATCCGGACGTACGTCCACCGCCTGCGCCGCGTCCTGGGGCCCGCCGCGCCGACCACGCTCAGCGGGGGCTACCTGTTCGCCCTGGACGCCGGCGGGCTGGACACCCACCGGGTCGAGGAACTCCTCGGCGAGGCGAGGGGGCTGCGCGCCGGCGGGCAGCACGCCCGCGCCGCCGCCGTACTCCGCTCGGCGCTGGCACTGTGGCAGGGCGAGCCGATGACCGGGCTGCCCGGCCCGTACGCCGAGCGGCAGCGCGGCGAGTGGGCCGAACGCCGGGTGACCGTCCTGGAGTCCTGTCTGGAGGCCGAGGTCGAGGCCGGGCCGTCCGGCGAGGCCGTCGCCGAACTGGCCGCCGTGGTGGCCGAGTACCCGCTCCGGGAGCGGTTCTCCGAACTGCTGATGCTCGCCCTCTACCGGACCGGCCGGCAGGCGGAGGCCCTGGGCGTGTACCGCGCGGCGGACCGGCGGCTGCGGGCGCAGCTCGGCGTCTCGGCCGGGCCCGGGTTGCGCGAGTTGCAGCGGCGGATCCTGGTGGCCGACGCCGCGCTCGTGGCGCCCGCGCCCACCTCGGCGTCCACGTCCTCGCCCTCGGCCACGCCCACCTCCTCGCCCGCACCGACAACGGCCCGGCCCGCCGCCGCGGCCCGCGCGCCGTACCCGGCGGCGGTCCGGCCGACCCAAGTCCCGGCCGACCTCGCCGACTTCACCGGCCGCGAGGCGCAGACCGAGGCGCTGCGGGCCGTCCTGCTCTCCCCCGGCACCATGCCCGTGGCGACGGTGTCGGGCCTGGGCGGCGTGGGCAAGACGGCGCTGGCCGTCCACGTCGCGCACACGCTGGCCGCGGACTTCCCCGACGGCCAGCTCTACCTGGACCTGCACGGGGCCGACGGCCGCCCGACCCGGCCCGAGGAGGCGGTGGGCGCCTTCCTGCGGTCCCTGGGCGTGCCGCCGGAGGGGCTGGCGCCCGGGCTCGCCGAACGCTCCGCCCAGTTCCGCTCGTTGCTCTCGGGCCGGCGGGTGCTGGTGGTCCTCGACAACGCCCGGGACGCCGAGCAGATCAGGCCGCTGCTGCCCGGCCGGGCGGGCTGCGCCGTGCTCGTCACCAGCCGGGCCAGGCTCGGTTCGCTTCCCAACGCGCACGTCGTCGAGCTGACCGCGTTCGCCCCGCAGGAGGCCCTGGGCCTGCTCGAACGGGTGGTCGGCGGGCAGCGGCTGCGGGCCGAGGCGGACACGGCCGGGGAGCTCGTGCGGCTCTGCGGCCACCTCCCGCTGGCCGTACGGATCCTCGCCGCGCGCCTCGCCTGCCGGCCGGGCTGGTCGATGGCCCGGCTGCTCGACAAGCTGGCCGGGGACCGCCGCCGGCTGGACGTGCTGCGCGCCGGGGACCTCGCCGTCGAGTCGGCGTTCCGCTTCGGCTACGACCAGCTGACGCCCGAACAGGCCCGGGCCTTCCGCCTGTTGGCGGTTCCGGAGGTGCCCGACCTGTCGCCGGGGGCGGTCGCGGCGGTGCTCGGCCTGCCCGAGCAGGAGGCCGAGGAGCTGGCCGAGTCGCTGGTCGACTGCTCGATGCTGGAGACCGCGCCGCCGGACCGCTACCGGTACCACGACCTGCTGCGCGCCTTCGCCCTGCAGCTCGCCCCGGAGGGGGAAGCGGAGGCGGAGGGGGACCGGCCGGCCGCCGTCCTCACCCGCCTGGTGGCCCGCCACCACGGCGAGACCGTCGCGGCCCTCGGCCCGGCCGCCGCCCGCGCCGCCCTGCCGTTCACCGGCGCCGCCGCCCGTGGCGGTGGCTGCGGTACGGCGGCGGCCCACGGCCGCGGCGACTACCGCGGCATCGGCGCGCTGGTCGGCCAGTACGCCGCCCTCCCCGAGCCGCCCCGGCTCGACCTGGCGGCCGAACTGCTGCTCGGCTACGTCCTGTTGTGCGAGACCGGCCAGGCCGCCCGGCCGCTCGGGCACGCGGCCAAGGTGCTGCTCCACGCCGCCGTCCGCGCGGGCGACCGGACGGGCGAGGTCAGGGCCCGGCTGGTGCTCGGACGGCTGCTGACCGAGGTCGGCTCCGAACCCGCGGCCCTCGCCGAGCTGTTCAGGGCCCGCGACCTGTGCACCGCCCACGACCTGCCGGGGCCGCTGCTCGCCCTGGCCCACGCCTCGCTGGCCGCCCTGTTCGCCCAGGTCGGCCGGCCGGGCGACGCCGTCGACGGCTTCACGGCGGCGATCTCGGTGTGGGAGCGGCTCGGCGACCGGCGCTCGGTGGCGGCCGAACTGCTCAACCTGGCGGGCGCGTTCACCGGGCTCGGCCGGTCCGAGGCGGCGGTGCGCGTCGTCGACCAGTCGCTGCTGATCTGCCACGAGCTCGCCGACCACGAACTCCAGGCGCTCGCCCTGGACTCGTTGGGGACGATCGCCCACGACCGCGGCGAGTACGAGCAGGCCCTGCGCCACCACCGCAACGCCCTGGCCCTGCTGCGGCCGGACGACCGGCGCCGCACCGGCCGTACGCTGCTGCGGCTCGCCGAGTCGCTGCGCGCCGTCGGCCGCGGCGAGGAGGCGGTGGCGGCGGCCGGGCGGGCGGTGGAGGTGCTGACGCTCGACGGCGACCGCCGGGGGCGGGGGCTGGCCCTGGCGGCGCTCGGCGACGCGCTCGCCGACCACGACGCGACCGAGGACGCGGCCCGGGCGCACCGGTCGGAGGCCTACGACATCCTGGCCTCCATCGGCTCCCCCGAGGCCGCCCGGCTGCGCGAGCTGATCGGCCCGGCCCGGCCCGCCGTCCGGCCGCGCCGGCAGTGGCCGTCCTGGCTGCCGGCGTGACCCGCCGGAGGTCCGCCCGGTCCGGCGAGCCGACCTGGGGGCGCCTCCGAGGGAGGACAGGGGGACGCCGGCAGGTCCAGGGCGCGGACAAAACCGGTATCTCCGAGTGCGGGCGCCCTGGCAGACTCCCCGCCATGGCCAACTCCTACGCGCGACCGGTCCTGAGGACGGCGGACCTCGACGAGGCCCTGCGAGCCGCCGGGCGGTTGCTGGATCTCGCCGACACCCGGGAGCTCGAGGTCGACTTCGACGCGCGCGTTCCCGACGCGCGGGCCCTCGAACGGCTCCTGGGCCTCCTGCCGGGTGCCGAGTGGTGGGCCGACGGCGCCGGACACGGCGCCTCCGACAGGGGTGACCCGCCGTCGGCCCACCTCCCGGTCCGGTTGATGGGCTGGGGCATGTCCGCGGACGTGGTGGGGCCGGTCCTGGCGGCGGCGGGGGCATGCCCGGTGTCGGTCCGCTGGGACTTCTCCGGCTGGCCGGAGGCTCCCGACATCGGCCTCGGTGCCGGAGGTCCCAGGGGCGCCTACGTGACGGTCTGCGCGCATGCCCGGGACCTCGACCTGACGGAGCCGGCGGCCGACCACACGGTGTTCGTGCACGTCAAGCATGTCGAGGCCGAACGCGCCCCGTGGCTGGCGGCACGAGTCGGCCTCCAGGTGATCGGCGAGCTGGTGATGGCCCCGTGGTGACCCGGGGCCGTGGCACCGACCACAGCGCCGCCCCGGCCCCCGGATCGCGGACGAACCCGGCGTCGTCCGCGTCGTAGTCGTACAGCTCGCCGTCGCGGCCCCGGTCGACGGCGGTCTCCGGTCGGATCCGGGCGGCGGCGGGGGCCCGGGAGCGGGGATGCCCGGCCGACGGCTCAGTTGAACGTCCACACCTGGTTCTGCGCGCCCGTGCAGGACGCCACGTGGGTCCCGACGCCGATGCCCTCGGACGTCAGGCACAGCTGGGTGGCGACGTTGGCGATCCGGTAGCCGCCCGGGACCTGCGCGATGGCCCAGACCTGGTTCCAGTCGGCCGGCGGGCTCGTCCAGATCTGCACCAGTCCGCTCCTGCGGTCCTGGTCCAGCACCTTGGTGAAGTTGCTGGAGGCGTTGCGCAGGTAGTACATCCCGTCGGCGACCCGGTCCAGCCGCCACAGCTGCGCCGCCGTGCCGTTGGCGAAGTAGGTGCCGACCGTGTTGCCGTCCTGGTCGTTGGAGGAGTAGTTGTCCAGCGCGCCGTTGGTGCCGGTGATCCGCGCCTCGGCGGGCAGTTGCGGTTTGGGCTGCGGCGTGGGCTGGGCGGACTGCGTCGGGGTCGCGGGCGTCGTGGGGGTGGCCGTTTCGCCGGGGGCGGGGCGCTCCGGGGCGGCGGAGGTCGGCGCGGGCGCGGCCGGGCTCTGGCCCACGGCGGGGGCGGGGGCCGGAGCGGCGGGCGCGGCGGGGACCGGCGCGGGCGGCGGGGCTGCGGACGTGGCGTACGGCGGGGCGGTGGCCGGTCCGGGCCCGGCGGCGGGCGGGGGGCTCTCGCCCGTGCCCGGTCCGCCCGACGGTACGGGGGCCTGCGCGGGGGCGGACGGCTGTCCGGCGGGCGGGCGGCCGGCCTCGACGAGGGCGGCTGCGCCCGCTACCGCGGGCCCGGCGACGGCGGCGCCGGGCGGCGTGGCGTCCCGGCCGGGCCGTACCACCGTCGCCCCGGCGGCCCCGGCGACGCAGAGCAGCGTCAGTGCCGTCACCCCGGCCAGCGCCCGCAGGCGGCGCCCGGGGCGGGGTATGCGCCGGGCCCTCGGTGCCTGCCGGGCGACGGGCCGCTCCGGGCCCGACGGCGGCGCCGCCTCGCCCGCCGCCTCGCCCGCCGCGAGGGCCTGGCGCAGCGCCGCGGCCATCGTCGCCGCGTCGGGCCAGCGCTCGCCGGGGTCCTTGGCCATCGCCCGCTCGACCACCGCGCGCACCGGCGCGGGCACGTCCCCGGGCAGCGGCGGCACGGGCTCCGTCAGGTGCTTGAGGATCAGTTCGAGGGCGGTCTCCCCGTCGTACGGGAGCCTCCCGGCGAGGCACTCGTAGAGGACCACGCCGAGCGCGTAGAGGTCCGCCGAGGCGGTGACCGTCCCGGTGGAGGCCTGTTCCGGCGCCTGGTAGGCGGCGGTGCCCAGCACCACCCCGGGTACGGTGAGCCGGGGGTCGCAGGCGGGGCCGGCGATGCCGAAGTCCGCGATCACCGTCCGGTCGCCGTTGACCATCAGGTTGGCGGGTTTGATGTCCTGGTGGACCACCCCGGACGCGTGCGCGGCCTCCAGCGCCTCCAGCACCTGGAGGGCCAGCCGCAGGGCCTCGGCCACCGGCAGGGCTCCGCGCCGCTCCAGGACGGCGCTCAGCGGCTGACCGTCGATCAGTTCCATCACCAGGTAGCCGACCGGGCGCCGACCGGGCGCGTCACCGTACGCACCGCCGTGCCCGTCGCCGCTGGCCCCGTCGCCGCCGCTGTGCCCGTAGTCGTACACGCCGACGATGCCCGGGTGCCGCAGCCGGGCCATGACGCGGGCCTCGGCGTGGAAGCGCTCGGCGAAGCCGGGCTCGTCCAGCAGGGCCGGCTTCACCACCTTGACCGCCACCCGGCGGCCCAAGACCTCGTCCTCGGCGAGCCACACGTCGCCCATCGACCCGCCGCCGAGCCAGTCCACCAGCCGGTAGCGGTCGGCGAGCACGGTGCCGCGCAATGCTTCTCCCTGAATCGAGCCCGAGGGGGCCGGAGCGGATCCGGGGGCCGGCCCGGTCCCCTGGGCGCGCCCTGGTCCGGGACGCCCTCCGAGGATCGTGGCACCGGCTGATAGTTACTGACTTGCCATCATATGAATGATGTTCAGCTCGGGCCATCACCACCCCGCGCCCGCGGCACCACGAACGGCGGGGCGGCACCGCAGTGCCGCCCCGCCGTCCGATCAACTCCCCGGCGCCGTCGCCGGTCCGCTACGCGAGCGGTCCCTGCGGGTCGTGCCCGTGGAAGGGACGCTCGAAGAGCCAGTTGTAGAGCATCTCCCGACAGGTCTCCGGCTGGTACGCCGGCACCTCGTGACCGGAGTCGGGGATGGACACCTGCGTCAGGTTGCCGCGCTGACGGACGAAGCCCTTGGGGTCGCCCGGCGGCTGCTGCCAGATCAGGCGGGGCGCGCCGTGCCACTCCGGGTCGCGGTCCCGCATGAGCCTGTCGAGGATCTCCTCGGTGCTCCGGAAGCCGCAGGCGGTGTCGAAGTTCCCGGTGTAGAGCAGCACCTTGTAGCGCTTGATGCCCCCGTCGCTCCTGTCGATGAGCGCGCCGTACTTGTCGGACGCATCGACCATGATGTCGTTCTTCAGGTTCTCGGCCACCGGACCGGCGTTGTCCTCACAGGTCCACTCGACGTCGACCGGCACGTGCAGGGCCTTCTTGACGGGATCGGTCTTCAGGTACGCCTTCACCGCCTCCCACGGGAGGCCCTTCCACCTCCGCACGTCGTAGACGTCGAAGTTCCCGCCGTAGCCCAGGGTCTTGTCCACCAGGGCGTTGCCGTCCCTGGTGGCGTCGGCTGTCTTGCCTTCCTTGATCTCGGCCTGGACCTTCGCGTAGTCCCGGAGCAGCTCCTCGCGTAGTCCGCGGTCATCGCCAGGCCGGGACCGCAGGTCACGAAGACCATCCCGTAGTCGTTCTCGTAGGTGAGCCAGCTGAACTTCTCGATGTAGTCCAGGCCGTCATTGGGCTTGGTCTTGTACCAGTCGTTGTACCAGTCGGTGAAGAGGTTCTTCAGGTCCTCGATGCCCTTCCCTCGCCAGTCGTAGTAGACCTTCTTCCCGTCGGGGTCATTCGAGTCCGCCGGGCACTTCACCACGTTGGCGATCGTCGCGTCGAACAGGGTCCTGAAACCCTCGTGATTGCCGGCGTACCAGCCGTCGATCTTCGTGAGGAATTCCTTGAGGGATTTCGAGAACTCACCGTTGTCCGGCATGGCTCTCCCTTTCGCATCCGCCGAGGAGGCGTCCCCTTTCGGATCGCCTCTCCGGTCTCGGCGTCCACGAGTATGGTTGCGGCCCGGCCCGCGGCCGGCCGGACACGCATGGGCGTCACCGGTCCGTGAACCCCCTTGCCGGTATGAGGAATTGATCCCCTCCGGCGGCCGATCGGGAGAGCCAAAACGTTCTTCCGGCCGCCTCGACCGGCCCCCGCCGGCCGACCGGTCGAGGCCTGCGGCCGTGGCCGCGGGGCGCTCCCGTCCCAACGGCGGACGGCCGGATGGCGCATCGCGACGTCCCGCCGGCCGGCCGGGACCGGCCAGCGGGGGCCGCCGCTCCGGCGGTGTGATCCGCCACCGCCGCGCGCAGGTTGGGGACCGCCGGGCGCCCGCCGTGCCGTAGGCATGACCCGTGTTCCGGGCCCGCTCCCGTCACCGGCGGAGCCGGCCTCCCGCCCCCCACTTCGAAGGAGCCGCCATGCCCGCCATGCCCGCCATTTCCCAGGAACCGGACCCCGCCACCGGACCGTCGGACACCGCGACGTTCGGCAAGAGGACACTGGTGAGCACCGACCCGAAGGACTGGGTCCCCGTCCTCAAGGCCGGCTTCGTCTGCACCGTCGCCCACCTCGAGATCAGCACCCCGGACGACCGGCTGACGATCAGGCCCAGATGCGTCCCCATGGTCTACGCCTACCACGAGGAAGGCGGCCAGAAGCGCCTCTACCTGCACGGGTCCATCTACTACCCGACCGGGATCCCGGTCTCGCTGAAGCACCTGTGGAGCGAGGACGGCATGTCCGTCAGCGTGGCCGTCGCCCTCGTCGACGGCCTCGTCGTCGGACGCGCGGCCATCAGCACCTCCCTCGACTACCGCTCCGTCGTCGTCAACGGCACCGCCAGGAAGGTCGACCCCTCCGGGCGCGCGAAGGCCTTCGAAGCGCTCAGCGACCAGGTCGTCCCCGGTCGATGGGGCGAGCTGCGCCCCATCGACGACAAGGACCTGAACACGGACGGGCAGCACATGCCCACCACCGGGGTCCTCTCCGTCGACCTCGGCGAGGAGGGCACGACGGTCCACGCCAAGACGGCGACCCACCCCGACGGCCCCGAACACGAGACCCAGCGGGACCGGGACTACCCCCACGCCTGGGGCGGCGTCCTCGCCCTGCGCCGGACCTACGGCGATCCCGTCCCCGACAAGCACGTCAAGCCGGGCACCCCCGTCCCCGAGTCCGTCCAGGACCTCGTCAAGAACAGCAAGGCCACGTAGGACACGGCACGCGGGCCCGGACCGTCGAACGGTCCGGGCCCGCGATGCGCTTCACTGACGATTCGTCACAGTGCCTTGCACTGACCGCTCTTCTGGCCGCTCACGGTGTTGGCGAGGCCGCCGTCCACCGGGGCCGGGGTGTTGCCGGAGCAGTCCAGCGGGCCGCGCACGGTGGTGCCGGCCAGCAGGGTGGCGCCCCGGTTGAGCGCGAGGTGGAGCGGGCCGGACAGGGTGGCGCGCAGGACCGCCGTGGTGCCGGTGGTACCGCTGACGGCGACCGGGCCGTTCACGGTGGTGTCGCTCAGCACCAGGGTGGTCGCGCCGCGGGCGGAGAGCGGGCCCGACAGGGTGGAGTCGACGGCGACCAGGGAGGCCCCGGGCTGCACCAGGACCGGGCCGTCGACGGTGGCGCCCTGGAGGCAGGTGACGCCCGAGGTGACGGCGAGCGAGGAGTGCCGGCCGCGCACGGTGGTGGTGCAGGCGGGCAACGCGCCGACGGTGAGCGGCCCTTCGGCCGTCACCCCGCCGACGGTGACGCTCAGCGTCCCGCTGCCGGGGCGCAGCCCGGTCAGGGTGGCGGTGGCCGGGTCGTAGGCGGCGACGGCGGTGCGCGGGGCGCTCGCGGCGGTGCCGATGTGCACGGCGGTGCCGCCCCACTGGGCGGTGACGGGCCAGGCGACGGGCACGGTGCGCTCGCCGTCCTGGGTGAAGGTGGCGTGGACGGGGGCGGTTTCGAGCAGGCCGAGGGCGGTGGGGGCCTGGAGGTCGACGGTGTCGGCGCGGGCGCGGACCTCGGCGCGCAGCCAGGCGGAGGCGTCGTCAGCGGTGGCGTAGGGGTCGGTGACGCGGCCGGCGGCGGGGTTGACGCCGAGCATCGTCCAGCCGGTGAAGCCGCCGCGGTCGGGTTCGGCGGCGGGGCCCTTGCCGGAGTTGCCGTTGATCAGGTGCGGGACGCCGTCGATGCTCTGGGCGTGGAAGGCGCCGACGTGGCCGGTGACCATGGCGGCGGACTTGCCCTTGGTGCGGAAGTCGGCGAGCCACTGCTCGACGAGGGCGGCCTCCTTGCGGTCGCCGAGCTGGCTGCCCTGGTCGGGCAGCGGGTCGCGGGTGGGGTGGTGCTCGAAGAGCAGCAGGCCGGTGACGGACGGGTCCTGGGCGGCGCTGTCGAGGGCGGTGCGCAGGGTGGCGATCTGGTCGAAGCCGCTGCCGCGCAGGGTGCCGAGCGAGCTGTTGAGGGTGACGAAGCGGGTGCCCTTGACGTCGAAGACCTGGGTGGTGTCGCCGAAGGCGGCCTTGAAGTTGTCGATGGTGCCGGGGCCCATGACCTCGTGGTTGCCGGGCACGTAGTGCCAGGGGACGGTGTGGCCGGTGAGCTGGTCGAACTCGTCGAGGAGCGTGCGGGCGAGGGCGAAGTCGGCGGGGGCGGCCTCGTCGACGAAGTCGCCGTCGATGACGAGGAGTTCGGGCTTGGCGGCGGCGATGTCGCGCAGGGTGCGGCGGGCGGCCTGGACGATGTCGCTGTCGGGGCTGCGGGCGATGAACTGGGCGTCGGACATGACGGCGACACGCAGCGGGCGGCCGTCGACGGTGCCGTTGGTGAGCACGACGGGGTCGGTGACCTTGGGCTGGACGGGCAGTTCGACGTCGGGGGCGACCTTGACGCGCAGGTCGGCGAGGGTGAGGGCGCCGGTGTAGGAGCGGGCGGCGCTGGTCTCCATCAGGCGGAAGCGCTGGAAGGTGAGCGGGTACTGGACGCCGGCGGGGACGGGGAACTCGACCTTGCGCCAGCCGGTCCAGGTGACCATCGGGGCGTCGAGGTTGGCGGTGACGCCGGCGGCGGTGCGGTACTGGATACGCGGCCAGGCGCCGTTGCCGTCGCCCTCGATCCACATCGTGATGGAGCGGGGCTGGCCGGGCAGCACGATGCTCTCGGGGGCGATGGCGTACTGGCCGCGGGTGCCGGTGGAGTGGGTGAAGTCGTAGGCCAGGCGCAGGCCGTGGGTGCCGTCGGGGCCGGGGGCGGGGGCCGTCGAGCCGCCGGGGGCGCGGTCGTTGCCGGACTTCCAGGCGGCGGCATCGGAGAAGTCGGCGAACGGCTTCTCGGTCATGCCGACGGTGACGGCGACGGCGCTCTCCAGGGTGCCGACGGTCAGTTTGAGGGTGGCGGACTTCCCGTCGGCCAGGGCCTTGAGGGCGATGGTGCCGTCGGGGGCGGCGCTCGTCTCGACCACGCCCTCGCCGCCGGCGACCTTGACGTCGGCGGCCTCGACGGGTGCGGTGTGGCCGAGCGCGTCGTAGCCGGTGACGGTGAGGCGGGCGGTGGCGCCGGCGCCTTCGAGGGCGATCGGCGCGCTGCCGGCGCTGACGCGTACCGCCGGGCCGAGCACGGTCAGCGGCAGGACGGCCTTCGCGGCGCCGGTGGCGGTGACGGCGACCTCGGCGGCGCCGGGGGCGCGGCCGGTGACGACGGCGTCCAGGCCGCGGCCCTCGACGCTCGCGGTGGCGCCGGTGGCGGTGGACCACGCGGTGGCGGGCACCGTCGCGGTGACGGCGCCGTAGGCCTCGTCGTGGGGCAGGGCGCGCACGGTGCGGTGCAGGCCGGGGAAGAGGCGGGCGGCGGTGTCCACGGCCGGGGCCGGGCGCAGCCGGAAGCCCCTGGCCTGGCCGGATCCGGGGGTGGAGAACAGGCCGAGGCCGTTGGCGACGGCGCGCTCCCCGCCGTTGTCGGAGGGGCTGCTGACGGTGCCGGCGCGCTCGGCGCCGGGCAGGCGGGCGGCCATCGCGGCGGAGCCGCCGCCGTCCATGTTGAGGGCGTTGTGGGCGCCCATGTCGCGCAGCAGGACGGCGAGGTCGGGCAGGCTGATGCCGGGGCTGTCGGCCTGCCGGCCGTCGACGGTGACCAGGTACATGCGCCGATTGTCGGCCGAGAAGCCCACGGCCGTACGGGCGTTGAGCTCGTTGCCGTCGTTCTCGCCGGAGCGCTGGGCGACGCCGTCGGCGACCAGGACCTGGTAGCCGCCGACGGCGACGGCGACCTCGCCGAAGGAGGCGCGCGGGCGGTAGCCGACGGAGACCCGGTCGCCGGGCCCGAGGTCGCGCAGGGCGCGGGCGCCGGCCTCGCGGCCGACCAGGACGGTGGCACCCTCGGGGACGGCGGCGCCGAGCGTGTCGCGGACGGCGGTGACCCGGCCGTCGCGCAGTTCGACCTCGGTGACCTCGGCGGAGCCGTTGGCGACGTTGCCGCGGTTGGCGTCGCCCCAGGCGGGGGTGAAGACGCCGACGCCGTCGGCGGGCAGGCCGTAGGTGTTGACGCCGTTCAGCGTCAGTTCGCGGCCGCCGGGCAGGCTCGCGTGGCCCTCCAGGAAGACCTGGGCCATCCGGGCGAGGCCGTCGGTGCCGACGGTGACGGCCTGGTTCCAGCCCTCGACGGGGGCCTGGACCAGGCCGTCCTTGCGGGAGACGCCGACGCCGAGGGGGGCCTCGGAGGCGTTCATGTCGAAGTAGTCGCCGTTGATCGCGGCGACGGCTCCGGCGCCGCGGGCCATGTCGGTGACGCTCTGGCGGGTGGTCACCTTGCCGGAGGACAGGTAGTCGACGCTCAGGCCCTCGGTGTCCAGGTCGGCGACGAGGACCTTGCCGCGGATCCAGCCCGGGCCGCCGAGGCGGTCGAAGGAGGTCATGGTCAGGCCGGGGGCGATGGGGGTGACCTCGCGGCGGGTGACCACCGACTCGCCGGGGCGGTCCAGGACCAGGCCGGGGTCGGCTTGCGCCCGGCTCGGCGTGGGGGCGGGGGCGGCCCAGGCGGGGGCGGCGAGGCCGGGCAGGCCGGCGGCCAGCGCGGTGGCCAGCGCGAGCGCGCCCAGGGCGCGGCGGCGGGTGCGGGTGCGGGTGCCGGCGGGCGGGGGTGGCATGGGGGTCTCCTCGTGCGGCGGCGGGCTCGGGCGTCTCCGGCGGCGTGCGGGGCGCCGGAAGTGCCGTTCGCCCGCGGACGGTGCGGCCCGGGGGCGTTTCCTCCCAGGCCGCGGGAAGTCAACCGTGCACGGACGGCCTCCAGTTCACGCGCCGGTGAACCGGCCCGCTCGGCGTCGCGAACAGGCGGGCGGATCCGGTGGGAAGGCTGACGTACCGCCACAAAGGGGGTGCGGGTGCTGCCGCCCCGCCCCGGCCGGGTTGCCCGCCGTCCCCGCCGCCGCCCGCGGGGCGGTCCGTCGCCGTACGGGTTTCTGGACTTGTGGGTCCATTTTCGGCTGCCTACCGTGCTGCGCGTTCCCTTCTTCTCCTCCCGAACGAGCCCGCACAGGAAGGTGCCAGCCCATGCACGCGATCCGGATCGAGGAGCACGGCGGCCCCGAGGCCATGCACTGGACCGAGCTGCCGGACCCGGTCCCCGGCCCCGGCGAGGCGCTGGTGCGCCTGGGCGCGGCCGGGGTGAACTACATGGACGTCGGCGCCCGCGCGCAGGGCGGTCCCGGCTGGGCGGCGCCGGTGGTGCTGGGTGCCGAGGGCATGGGGTACGTCGTCGCCCTCGGCGAGGGGGTGGAGGAACTGGCCGTCGGCGACCGGGTGGCCTGGTTCTACCATCCGGGCAGCTACGCCGAGTTGCTCGCCGTCCCGGCCGCGTCGCTGGTCACGGTGCCCGACGGGGTGCCGGACGAGGTCGCGGGAGGCCTGCTGATGCAGGGCCTGACCGCGAGCCACCTGAGCACCGAGGCCCACCCCGTCGCCCCGGGCGACACGGCGGTGGTGCACGCGGCGGCCGGCGGGGTCGGCCGGCTGCTCACCCAGCTGGTCAAGGCGCGCGGCGGGAAGGTGATCGGGCTGGTCTCCCGCGAGGAGAAGGCCGGCGTCGCGCGGGAGGCCGGCGCCGACCACGTACTGGTCCACTCCGGCGGCGGCTTCGAGGACCGTGTCAAGGAGCTGACCGGCGGGCGCGGGGCCGACGTCGTCTACGACGGCGGCGGCGCCGACACCTTCCGCTCCTCCCAGCTGGCCCTGCGCCCGCACGGGGTGCACGCCTACTACGGCCCCTTCATGGGCGTGCCCGAACTGCGGCCCACCGACCTGCCGAACAGCATCCTGCTGACGTACCCGGTGGTGCACCACCACGTCCCCACCCGCGAGGCGCTGGTGCGGCGCACCGGCGAGCTGTTCGACCTCGTCCTGGCGGGGCGGCTCACCCCGCGGATCACCGGCCGCTACCCGCTGGCCGAGGCGGCCCGGGCGCACGCGGACCTGGAGTCCCGGCGCACCACGGGCAAGCTGGTGCTGCTGCCGTGAGCGCGCGGACCGTACCGAGGAGCACGGGCTCCGTGCCGCCGACCCGCAAGGGCGCCGCCACCAGGCAGCGCATCGTCGAGGGAGCCGCCCGGGAGATCCGCGAGGCGGGCGTGTTCGCGCTGCGCCTGGAGGACGTGATGGCCCGCACCGCGACCAGCAAGAGCCAGCTGTTCCACTACTTCCCCGGCGGGAAGGACGAACTGCTGCTGGCCGTGGCCCGCTTCGAGGCGGCCCGGGTGCTCGACGACCAGCAGCCGGAGCTGGGCGCCCTCACCTCCCGGGAGGCCTGGCTGCGGTGGCGCGACAAGGTCCTCGCCCGCTACCGCGCCCAGGGCGTCGGCTGCCCGCTGCACGCGGCCCTGTCCCAGCTGGGCACGGCCACCGGTGCGGGCCGGACGGTGGCCGCCGAGCTGCTGGGGCAGTGGCGGGGACAGCTCGCCGCGGGCATCCGCCACCTGCGGGACGGCGGTGCGGGCGCCGCCGGCCTGGATGCCGAGCGGGAGGCCGCGGCGCTGCTGGCCGGGATCCAGGGCGGGGTGCTGATCCTCATGGCCACCGGCTCCACCGACCATCTGGAGGCGGCACTGGACTCGGGCCTCGCCCGGCTGGGGCTCACGGAGGACTGACGACGCCCTGACGGAGGACCGGCCCAGGGCCCGTGACGGCGCCTCGGCGGTGACGCGGCGGGGTCGGTCCCGTACGGACGGGCACCGCCCCGGTGTGGAACGGGCCACATTCCAGGGGTCGTTGACGGTCCGAAGTGACCAGGGTCACGTCCGGCGCGCGTTCGCGGCGCCCGGCGGCGCGGCCCCGTGGCGGGACTGGGCGGGCGCCGTGGCGGCACGGGCGAAGGGCCCGTCCGCTTCGGGACCTTGGTCGCGAATCCCCTCGACCTTCGCCCCGGTGGCGCCCCCTCGGAACCGGGGCAACCGTGGACGGTCGCCCGTTGTGACCGGGCGGTGGCGCCGTCCGAGGTGGGCGGCGTCTTCCCCTGCCGTCTACCCGGCGCACGGTGCGCAGTGCGTGCCGTACGCTCCGGAGGACCCCAAGTACATGTCCCAGACCATCGACAACGCCCCGTATACCGCGTTCCACCGCAGGCTGGCCCTCGCCTGTTCGGGCGGACCCCTGCTCGACGGCTACATCCTGAGCATCGTCGGCGTCGCCCTGATCGGGATGCGCCCCGACCTCGGGCTCTCCACCGCCGAGGTCAGCCTGATCGGCGCCGCCGCCCTGGTCGGCATGTTCGTCGGAGGCGCGCTCTTCGGCGTGCTGACCGACAAGATCGGCCGGGAGGTGATGTACACCGCCGACCTGCTCGTGATGGTCGCCTGCTCGGTGCTCTCCTTCTGGGTGGACGCGGTGTGGGCGATCACCCTGCTGCGCTTCGTGCTCGGCATGGCCGTGGCCGCCGACTACCCCATCGCCACCTCGCTGCTCGCCGAGTGGCTGCCCGCCAAGAAGCGCGGCCGCCTGCTCGGGCAGCAGATCGTCGCCTGGTACGCCGGCTCGGTGCTCGCCTACGTGGTGGGCTACCTGTTCCTGGAGCTGGCCGGGCCGGGCAGCTGGCGGTGGATGCTGGCGAGTTCCACGGTGCTGTGCGTGGTGTTCCTGGTGATCCGCCGCGGCTCGCCGGAGTCGCCGCGCTGGCTGGCCGCCAACGGGCGGGTCGGTGACGCGGTGCGGGTGGTCGAGAAGCACCTCGGGGTCCGGGTCGACGGCCGGGAGCTGATGCCCGATCCGGCCGAGCGCGGCCGCCCCGCCGGACTGCGCCTGCTGATGACCCAGCCCTACCGGCGCCGCACCCTGTTCTGCGGCCTGTTCTTCATGTGCCAGGTCGGCCCGCTGTTCGCGATGCTCACCTTCGGCCCGCAGATCCTCTCCTCCTTCGGCATGCCGGGCGGCACCGTGATGGAGACCCTCGGCACCGGCCTGATCAGCCTGGTCTTCCTGCTCGGCTGCTACCCGGCGCTGCGCCTGATCGACACCCGCGGCCGGCGGCCCGTCATCATCTGGTCCTTCGCGCTGATGACCGTCCCGCTGGCGCTGCTGGGCGTGTGGCCCACCGCCCCGGCCGCGGTCGCACTGCTGGCGCTGTGCGCGTACGCCTTCCTGTGCGGCGGGCCCAACGTGCTCGACTGGACGTACCCCAACGAGCTGTTCCCGACCGAGATCCGGGCCACCGCCGTGGGCGTCGCCACCTCGGTGAGCCGGATCGGCGCGGCCGTCGGCACCTACCTGCTGCCGCTGTCGCTGACCGGGCTGGGCACCGGCCCGACCATGCTGATCGCCGCCGGGGTCACCGCCCTCGGGCTGCTGGTCTGCGTGGCGTGGGCGGAGGAGACCCGCGGCACCGCGCTGGGCGCCTCCCCGGCCGCCCCTGCTGCCCCCGCCGGCGCCTCCGCCGGCACGCGGACCGCGCGGGGCGCCGTTCCGGCGCAGCGGGTGGCGCAGACGGCGCGCTGACGGAGGACCGTCCGTGCCGTTCCGGCCCCCGCCCGCCCGGGCGGGGGCCGTCGCGGTCTGTAGGCCTCTGGGCCTGCGGGTCTCTGGGCCTGCGGGCCTCTGGGCCTCCGGGCGGGCCGGGCCTGCGGGTCAGGCCAGGTCGCCGCGTTCGCGCAGCAGGGGCAGGAGGTGGTCGCGGACGGCGGGGGCCAGGCGCAGGGTGTCGTCGCGGCCGTCGGTCCAGCGCAGGTCGGCGAGTTCGGCGGCGGGGACGGGCTCGCGGTCCAGGGTGGCGGTGAAGACGGTCATCAGCATGGGCACGCCTTCGAGGGCGGCGGTGGCGCGGATGTCGGTGAGGTGGCGGGGGTCGACCGGGGCCGCGCCGAGCTCCTCGCCCAGCTCGCGGGCCAGCGCCTGGAGGGCGTCCTCGCCGGGGTCGGGCTTGCCGCCGGGGAGGTAGAAGACCTCGGGGGCGGCCTGCTTGCTGACGACCAGGAGCCGGCCGTCCCGGATGATCACGGCGGCGGCGACGGTGAGGGGCGTTTCCGGGATGCTGGTGGCTGCGGATTCGATCATGGAAGCGATTGTCGCAGGTGGGAGGGTGTCGGGAGGGCGCGCCGACGGGAAACCCTTGCAAGTCCATGCGCGCGCAACTATTGTTTACGAATGTAAGTGCAGCTGCAAAAGTTGCATGCTCGCCCTTGCCTCGCCCTGCGCCCCCGCTTCACCCCGCATCCCTGCCTCACCCTGCGTCCTGGCGTCAGCCGACCCAACCGGGAGTCCGACATGAGCACCTCTCTCTTCGCCCCGCTCACCCTGCGGTCCCTGACCGTCCCCAACCGGATCTGGATGCCGGCGATGTGCCAGTACAGCGCGGCCCCGGACGGCGCCGCGGCCGGCGTCCCGACCGACTGGCACTTCACCCACCTCGCGGCCCGCGCCGCCGGCGGCACCGGGCTGATCATCACGGAGGCCACCGCGGTCAGCCCCGAGGGACGCATCAGCCCGTACGACCTCGGCATCTGGAACGACGAGCAGGCCGCCGCCTTCCGCCGGATCACCGCGTTCCTGAAGAGCCAGGGCACCGTCCCGGCCATCCAGCTCGCCCACGCCGGCCGCAAGGCCTCCACCGAGCGCACCTGGGTCGACCGCGGACGCCCCGTCGCCCCGGACGAGGAGCACGGCTGGACCCCGGTCGGCCCCGGCGCCGAGGCCTTCTCCCCCGCTCACACCACGCCGGACGAGCTGACCGTGGAGCAGATCGGCGAGATCGTGCGGCAGTTCGCCGACGCCGCCCGGCGCGCGCTCGACGCAGGCTTCCAGGTCGCCGAGGTCCACGGCGCCCACGGCTACCTCGTGCACCAGTTCCTCTCCCCCCACACCAACCGGCGCACCGACGGCTACGGCGGCTCCTTCGAGGGCCGCATCCGCTTCGCGCTGGAGGTCGTCGACGCCGTCCGCTCGGTGTGGCCCGAGGACCTGCCGGTCTTCTTCCGCGTCTCCGCGACCGACTGGCTCACCGAGAACCCGGAGGACGACCGCGAGGGCTGGACCTCCCAGGACACCGTCCGCCTCGCCAAGGAGCTCCGGGCCCACGGCGTCGACCTGCTCGACGTCTCCACCGGCGGCCTCGTCCCCGACGCCCGGATCGAGGCCGCGCCCGGCTTCCAGGTGCCCTTCGCCGAGGCCGTACGCCGCGAGACCGACCTGCCGGTGGCCGCCGTCGGCCTGATCACCGACCCCGCCCAGGCCCAGGCCCTCCTCACCGAAGGCCGCACCGACGCCGTCCTGATCGGCCGCGAACTGCTGCGCAACCCCTACTGGGCCCGCCACGCCGCCACCACCCTCGGCGCCGAAGTCACCACCCCCATCCAGTACCACCGCTCCTGACCCCCGCCCCGCCCCGGAGTGGGAAGTCGGCCCGACCGACTTCCCACTCCGGTCCGCTCGCCGTGGTCCCCAGGAGGGATGTCGCCTCTACTCGGGTCGCCGACGCGCGAGATGGACGGTGATGTCGGCGGTGATCTCGACTGTCTCGGGCAGGACCCGGGCGATCGCGTCGTATGCCTGCTGCCGCGTCGGTCGCGGCAGTTGGAGATAGGCCGAGACGGTCGACAGATGACCGATGTAGTCGGGAGCGCTCATGGTCAGGCGCCGCTCGATGACGGACTGCCGGACGTCGACGAACAGCTGGGACCGTTGCAGCTCCGTGCCCGGCCACTGCATCGCCTCATCCGGAGCGGTCCCGTCGGGAGACGGGACCTCGTCACTTGCCAGGAACGGCGCCCGTGCCGCATGCACGGCTTCCTCGACAGCCGGATCAGCCAGCTCGAACGGGCCGCCGAACGAGGAGAACACACCCTCCGGTTCCAGTAGCGCGGCCACACGTGACCACCGACCCTCCCGGCGTGTCCAGTGCAGGGCCGCCGCCGCATAGACCAGCCCGTAGGTCTCACCCGGCCGCAGGTCCTCGAACGCTGCCCGGACGGCCGTCACGCTTGCGGGCACCGCCTTGCGCAGCTCGGTGAGCATGGCCGCGTCGGGCTCCGTGGCCGTGACCGCGACCCCGTGCTCAGCGAACAGCCGGGTCGCCTTGCCCGTTCCCGCACCGATCTCCAGGGCGGTCCGAACCGGCCGACCCGCATACCCGAGCACCAGGTCGAAGAGCTCTTCGGGATACCCCGGCCGGAACCGCTCGTAGGCCTCCGCAATCGCGCCGAAGCCCAGTGCACGAGTAGACATGCCGAGCATCCTGGCACGACCGGGACGGACAGCACCTGGCAATACCCGGTGGGGGCCCTTGGCCTTCCGGTCTCGAGCCGGCAGCCCAACGACCGACGACTCGACACGCCACCACTCCCACGAGGCCACCGGCCCATGCCCGACCAGCGAGAACGCAGAGCTCAAGCCCGGAAGGGCAACAGCCGCTGACCAAGGGGCAGCCATCACGCTCCAACGCCGCACGGGACGTCGGGCCTATCGACTTCTCAATCACCTGCCCCCTCACCCCACCCGGCGGAGCAGCGAAGCACAGGAAGTCGGACCCGCCGACTTCTCACTCCGGTCCGCTCACCGCAGCCATCAACGGACCGGCGCAGCACAGGAAGTTGAACCCTCCGGCATCCCACTCACCGCCCTCACCCGGCGAAGCGGGAAGGGAGCGGAGTGCCCCAGCGCGAGAAGTCGGGGCGGGCGACTTCCCGCTCCGGTCCGCGCGCCGAAGCTGCCGAGCCGTGCAGGTCGGGGCCCGGGGAATTGCGGGTGGGCGAGGGGTGGTGGGGGTGGCACGGAGTGGGAAGTCGGGGCGGGCGACTTACTGCTCCTGGCCCGGGTGGGCGAGGGGTGGGTCAGGTGTTCTGCCGGCCCGGGATCTCGGTGGTGTCGGGGTCGATGGGGGTGGCGTCGCTCAGGTCTTCCACTCTCAGTGGCTGTTGGCCGTCGAAGACGACCGCGAGGCCGTAGGGGTCGCAGATGGGCAGGCGGCCTTCGGCGAAGTGGAGGTGCCACTCGTCGAGGTAGAAGTTGAGCTGGGGGGAGTCCAGTGGGAAGTCCGCGGCCGGCAGGCGGAGGTAGGGCTGCGACTCCGCTTCGGTGAGGCCGAAGAGGGCCGGGTCGGCGGCCACTGCCTCGCGCACGAAGTGGAGCGCCGTCTCGAGGTAGTGGTCGATCCTGCCGAGGACCTCGGCGATCAGGGGGAGGTCGGCCCGGTCGAGGTCGTCGGTGTCTTCGAGCAGGATGGTGGCCTCGACGGGGGCGCCGTACAGCGTGCTCCTCGGGGCCTGGTCGATGCTCCAGACTCTCAGGCCGTCAGGACCCCGGGAGGGGAGCAGCCGTCCGATGCCGTTGCGGAAGACGTTCGGGGGCACGGTGACTCCGTCTCGCGGGACTCGGGGTGCGGCCGCAGGGATTGCGGCCGTTCCCTCGGATGGTACGGCCGCAGGAAATCTTTCGGCACGGCCAGGGCGCTGTGATGCCATTTCAGGGGGTCTCGACCGCAAATTTTCCTGCGGGGCGGGGTGCGTGTCGGATTTGAGTTGGAGTGCACTCCAAGTTCTACGGTTTCTGCCGTGGTCGCCGCCGCAGGTGGTCGGCGGCGCGGGAACGGGAGAGGAGCGGCGCCGATGAGCAGGTCCGCGCACGAGGCCGAGGTCCGCCGGGAGCGTTTCGCGCGCGGGTTGGAGGTGCTGGAGCGGATCGACGGCGAGGTCGGGCGGCGGGTGGTGGACGCGCTGGGCGACGTCAGTCCGGAGCTCGGGCACCAGGTGGTCGCCTGGGGGTTCGGGGAGATCTACAGCCGGCCGGGGCTGCCGCCGCGCGATCGGCAGTTGGTCACCCTGGGCATGCTCACCGCGCTCGGCGGGTGCGAGCCGCAGCTGGAGGTCCATGTCAACGCCTCGCTGAACGTCGGGCTCACGCCGCAGGAGATCGTCGAGGCGCTGCTGCACTCCGCCGGCTACTGCGGCTTCCCGAAGGCCCTGAACGCCACCTTCGTCGCCAAGAAGGTGTTCGGCGAGCGCGGCCTGCTGCCGGTCGCGGCGGACCGGCAGGACGACCAACGGGACGACCGGCGGGAGGACCGGCCGACGGACCGGCAGGCGGGTCGGCCGACCGACTGACCGACTGACCGGCAGCCGGCCGACGGACCGACCGGCCCAGTGGTGCGGACTTCGGCGCGGCGGAAGGTGCCGCAGCTGGCCCGCCCTGCTGGAACAGGGCAAGCCGGATCCCCTGGGTGGTGTCGAGTGGCAACGGCCGGGGAGACCGCGTGCATGGGGCGCGACAGGCCAATGCCGCGCCGGGCCCTGGCGCCTCCGGCTCCCGGCCGGGGCTGGGCTGGTGCGGGGCGCTCACCCCGCCGATATCCACTGAGGATGGCGTTTCGATTTCCTCGCGGCAAGCCCGAAAGCGCGCGGGAGGTCGGACGCGGCAGGTAGCGGGACCCGGGGGTGCGGACGGCCGGACGGCCGTGAGCTGCGAATTCCTTCCGACGGTTTTTCAATTTCGGCTGGGACAAGGCGAGAAACGGCGGCGTAAACCGTTGGACCGCCCCCGTGGTACACGGCGACCCTGTGCGTGGGTGTCCAGCCCGCCCGGCTCTGGAAGGCCGGACGGGCACGCGTGAGGACCCCGGTCGAGTGGCAGCAACCGCAACCCAGCGAAGCGGAGACCGCATGGAACAGCAGTACACCCCGGCCGCGAACGCGGCGTGCGTCGAGGTCCGGACGGCCCCCGGCACCCCGGTGCCGGTCCCGGCCACCGTGCTCGTGGTCGTCGTCCTCCTCCTCACCACCGCCCTGACCACCCTCGGCACCCCCGCCCGCACCGCCGTCGCCACCCTGGCCGGCGCCGGACTGCTCGGCATAGAGCTGGTCCGCCGCCTGGCCGAGGCGCTCACCGTCCACCGGGCCCGCTAGGAGGCGGCCGGTGGGGCGCCTGAACAGCGCCCTGGCTGAGCAGGACAAGGAGGTCCGGACGCTCGCGCGGTGGCTGCGCGCACTGCGCGAGCGCTCCGGCCTCACCTACAGCCAGATGGCGTGCAAGACCATCGAATTCACCCGGCCCGTCTCCCTCGCCACCCTCTCCCGCGCGGACGAGGGCCGTACGGTGCCGACCTGGCCGGTCACCGAGGCCTACGTCCGGGCCTGCGGCGGCTCGGTGCGCACCGCCGAGCGGCTGTGGCTTCGCGCCGACGCCCGCCGGCCCGGCAGGAGGGGGAAGGTCGCGGACTGCGGACCGGCCGCGCACCGGGCCCTGCGGTACGTCACGGAGCGTTCCGAACTGCTCGTCGCCATGCGGCGGTTGCGGCTGCGCGCCGGGAGCCCGACCCTGCGCGAGCTGGAGACCCGCGCGGTGCGGGGTGCGGTGAGCCACCTGCCGCGCAGCACCCTGCACGGGGTGCTGGCGGGCGAGCGGGACTGCACCGAGCGGGTCCTCGTCGAGTTCGTCCGGGCCTGCGGGGCGGGCCCGGCGGAGGAGGACGAGTGGGTCGCGGCCCTGCGCCGCACCGCCGGGGCACCGCCCCCGCCGTCCTCCCAGCCCGACGTCCGCCGCCAACTCGCCGAGGCCCACGCGGAGATCCGGCACCTGCGCCGCGCCCTCGGCAACCGCCCGGCGCGGGAAGCCGGCCCGCCCGACGTCCCGCGCCGCACCGGCCGGTTGGCGGGACGGCCCGTCCCCTGACCGGAGGCCGCGCCCCGCGTGCCGGAGCGGGAAGCCGGCCCGTCCGACGTGTCATGCCGTGGCCGGTGGCTCCCCCTCGGGCAGCAGGTACCGGCCGAGGTGCGCCGTGAGGAACGCGGTGATCGTCTCCGCGTCGGTGGACTCCGCGGGCAGGTCACCCGGGCGGGGCTGGTGGATCCTGACGAGTTCGTCCCTCAACCGGGCGTCGAGAAGCGGCGCTTGGTAGCTGTCGATGGTCCCGCGGTAGAACAGCCAGTCGGAGATCCTGACGGCGGGGCAGCGGCCGGACTGCGGCTCGTCCGACAGGTGGCTGTCCCCCCAGGCGCCGACGTAGACGTAGTCCGCGCGCCTCAGGGCTCCGTCGAGGTGCGGGGTGGGGTGGTCCTTCAGGTTCCAGTAGCTGCGGGCTTCGGCTTCGGGTTCCGGGAACGCGGCAAGCCAGAGACGGAACCGGACAGCAGGGCCCGGGCGGCCAGGGCCGCCACCGCCCCGGCGCCGGTGGCGATGAGGGCCTCGATCTGGCCGGTGCGGCGGGAGGGCACCGGCTCAGAACCCGGTGAGGGTCGTCTTGCCGATCGCCGTACCGGACTCCTGGAGGCGGTGGGCCGCCCGGAGGTTGGCGGCGTTGACGGGGCCGAGGTCGCGGGTGGCGGTGGTGGTGAGGACGCCCGCGTCCACGAGGCGGGCGACCCGGTCGAGGATGCGGTGCTGCACCGCCCGGTCGGCGGTGGCGTGCAGGGAGCGGGTGAACATGAACTCCCAGTGGAAGGAGATGCTCTTGCCCTTGAGGACGCCGATGTCCAGGGAGTCGAAGTCGTCGACGGCGACGATGCCGCCGAAGGGCTTCAGGGCCTCGGCGTAGGCGGTGAGGTTGCGGTCGGTGGCGACGGTGCTGAAGACGTGGTCGAGGCCGCCGGGGGCGACCTCGGCCAGCTGCGGGCCGAGCGGGCGGCTGTGGTCGATCACGTGGTCGGCGCCCATGCGGCGGGCGAAGTCGGCCGATTCCGGGCGGGACGCGGTGCCGATCACGGTCAGGCCGGTGAGGGCGCGGGCGAGCTGGGTGACGAGGGAGCCGACGCCGCCCGCGGCGGCGGTCACCAGCAGGGTGCCGCCCTGCTCCGGCCCGCCGGTGCCCAGGCCGAGGCGCTCGAAGAGGCCCTCCCAGGCGGTGAGCGCGGTCAGCGGGAGCGCGGCGGCCCCGGCGAAGGAGAGGGTGGCGGGCTTGCGGCCGACCAGGCGCTCGTCCACCGCGTGGTAGCGGGAGTCGGCGCCGGGCCGGTCCAGGGCTCCGGCGTAGTACACCTCGTCGCCGACCCGGAACAGCTCCGTCTGCGAGCCGACCGCGACCACGGTGCCGGCCGCGTCCCAGCCCAGCACCCGCGGCTCGCCGCCCGGGTCGGCGCTCTGGCGGACCTTGTGGTCCACCGGGTTGACGCCCACCGCCTCGACCCGCACCAGCAGGTCGCGCGGGCCCGGCCGGGGCACGGGCAGCTCGACGTCGAGCAGGCTCCGCGGGTCGTCGACCGGCAGGCTCCGGCGGTAGGCGACGGCGGGCATCGTCGCCGGGATCCCGGCGGTCTCGGGCGTCGGGGGCGTCGCGGGCACGGCGGTCATCAGGGCTCTCCTCCTCGGGGCGCCCGGGGTGTCCGGGCACGTCGGAGACGGTATGCGGAAGGTAGTGGTTACCCGCAAGGACCATTGGTACCTGTTGGGTACCGAAGCAGTACCCGACGGGTACCAATGGGTACCATCGGCGCGTGACGACGACCCGTACGGCGAAGACCCACGCCCCCGACTGCACCGACCCCAAGTCCGTCTACGCCGCGGCCTGCCCCTGCCGCGACATGCTCGACCTGCTGGCCAACAAGTGGAGCGCCCTCGCCCTGGGCGCCCTGGAGGACGGCCCGCAGCGCTTCGGCGCGCTGCGCACCCGCCTGCAGGGCGTCAGCCCGAAGGTCCTCACCCAGACCCTGCGCAGGCTGGAGGAGCACGGCCTGGTCCACCGCGAGATCCACGCCGAGGTCCCCCCGCGGGTCGAGTACAGCCTCACCCCGCTGGGCGTGGACGCCTGTGCCCCGCTGGCGCACCTGCGCACCTGGGTGGAGCGCAACATCGACCGCTTCCCCGTGGCCGGCTGAACCGCCCCGGACCGGTGACCGGCGGGATCGCCGGGCAGCCGGCCGGGGAGGCGTCGAGGACGGCTCCGCTCAGCGCCCGGACGGGGCGGCGGCGACCGAGCTGCGGCATGGCCGCCACCTTCCCACACGGCTCTTCCACCGTGACGTCAACGAGAACCGGGCAGACCGGGCAGGCCCGGCAGGTCGAGGGTGACGCGGAGGCCGCCGGCGGGTTCGGGGGCGAGGTGGAGGGCCCCGTGGTGGGCGTCGGTGACGGCGGCGACGATGGCCAGGCCCAGGCCGTGGCCGCGGCGGGCCGGGTCGGTCTCGGCGGTGCGCCCGCGGCCGCGCAGGAACGGTTCGGTGAAGGTGGCCACGGCCTCCGCCGTCAGCTGGGGGCCGGTGTTGGCGACGGTCAGGCGTACCCGCCCGGGCCGTTCGGGGTCGGCCCCGGTGGCGACGGTGACCCGCCCGCCGGTCGGCAGGTTGTGCCGCAGCGCGTTGTGCAACAGGTTGACGGCCGCCTGGCGCAGCAGGACGGGGTTGCCGGTGGTCGGGGCGGGGCGCAGGTCGGCGGTGAGGGTGACGCCGAGGGTCCGGGCCTCGTCGCGGACGGCGGCCAGTGCCTCGTCGGTGGCGGTGGCGAGGTCGGTGGGGGCGAGGTCGGGCGGGGCGTGGCCGAGGTCGGCGAGCTGGAGCAGGGCCTCGCTGATCTCGATGCCGCGCTGGTTGGTGTCCTGGAGGCGGCTGACGAGCCGGCCCCAGTCCTGGCCGGCCGGGTCGGCGGCGGCGACCTGGAGCATGGTGCGGGTGATCGCCAGCGGGGTGCGCAGTTCGTGGGAGGCGTTGGCGGCGAAGCGCTGCTGGGCCTCGAAGGAGTGCTGGAGGCGGGCGAGCATCTCGTCGAAGGCGTCGGAGAGGTCGGTGAACTCGTCGCGCGGCCCGGTGAGGGCGATGCGGTGTTCCAGCGCGCCGCCCGCGGCGCGGTGGGCGGCGCGGGTGATGTCCTGCAGCGGGCGCAGCACCCGGCCGGCGATCAGCCAGCCGCCGACCAGGCCGACGGCGGTCAGCAGGGCCAGGGCGTAGCCGCTGGCGGTGAGCAGGGAGCGCAGGATCTCCTGGCGGGAGGGGGCGTCGGAGCGGTAGCGCGGGTTGGAGGAGGTGAGGGGGTAGTTGGGCACGTAGCGCATGCCGACGTAGACGACGGCGAGGCAGAGGACGCCGGCGGTGACGGCGAAGAGGGTGTAGCTGAGGGTCAGGCGCATCCGGGCGGTCAGCCGGCGCGGGCGGGTTCCGGTGCGGCGTCCGCCCGTACGGCGCCCGGAGGCGGAAGAGGCGGGACCGGGGTCGGGGTTCACTGCGGGGTGCCTTCCTGGCGCGGGTCGGTGAGGCGGTAGCCCACGCCCGGCACGGTCTGGATCACCCACGGGTCGCCGAGGCGTTTGCGCAGGCCGGAGATGGTGATGCGGACCGCGTTGGTGAAGGGGTCGGCGTTCTCGTCCCAGGCGCGTTCCAGCAGGTCCTCGGCGCTGATGACGCCGCCGTGCGCCGCCATCAGGACCTCCAGGACGGCGAACTGCTTGCGGGACAGGCCCACGTAGCGGCCGTCGCGGTAGACCTCGCGGCGGAAGGGGTCCAGGCGCAGCCCGGCGTACTCCAGGACGGGCGGCGCGGCCTGGGCCGGGCGGCGGGCCAGCGAGCGCAGCCGGACGACGAGTTCGGCGAGGTCGAAGGGCTTGGTGAGGTAGTCGTCGGCGCCGAGTTCGAAGCCGGCGACCTTCTCGTTCAGGCGGGCGGCGGCGGTGAGCATCAGCACCCGGCAGCCCAGGCCCTGCTCGACGATGCTGCGGCAGACGTCGTCGCCGTGGGTGCCGGGGATGTCGCGGTCGAGGACGACGACGTCGTAGCTGTGGACGGCCAGGCGCTCCAGCGCCGCGTCGCCGTCGGTGACGATGTCGCAGGCCATCGCCTCCAGCCGCAGTCCGGCCTGGACCGCCTCCGCGAGGTAGATCTCGTCCTCCACCACCAGGACCCGCACGTGCCGTTCTCCCTCGCTCCGCTGTTCGTACCCATTGGACCCGATGGGGCCTATCGAAAACGTATCGGCCTGCGCAGACGTCCTCGCAACACCGACTTTCCTCCAATGGTCCGGCAACGGACGAGCACCACCGGGAGGCAGGAAATGGACACGACGGACACCCCGACGGAGACGGGGACCAGCACGGCCACGGGCACGGAGACGGGGACGGGGACGGCCACGGGGACGGCCGCGCGGAGCGGACGGCAGCGGCGGCTGGCCGCGGGCGCCGCCGCGACGGCGGTGCTGGCCCTGGCCGGGGCGTGCGCCGCCGACCCGCCGGGCACCGAGGCCGTCCTGCGCACCCTGGCGGCCACCGTCACCGCCCAGCCCGTCACCGCCCCGCCCGTCACGACGGAGGCGGAGGCGGACGGGGAGATACCCGACGGCCGGACGCTGACCCCGTCCGACACCGGCTCCCCCGCCGTGGGCAACCTGGACGGTCCGCTGCGCGAGGCCCTGCAGCAGGCGGCCGTCGACGCGCAGGCCAAGGGCATCGAGATGACCGTCACCTCCGGCTGGCGCAGCAAGGCCTACCAGCAGCGGCTGCTGGACCGGGGGGTGGTCACGTACGGGAGCCTGGAGCAGGCCCGGAAGTTCGTCAACACGCCGGAGAAGTCCGCGCACGTCAGCGGCAAGGCGGTGGACGTCGGCCCGACCAACGCCGACTACTGGCTGATCCAGAACGGCGCCCGGTACGGGCTGTGCCAGGTGTACGCCAACGAGATCTGGCACTTCGAACTGCTCACGACGCCGGGCGGGACCTGCCCGGCGCCGCTGCCGGACGCCGCAGGGTGAGGGGGCGCGCCGTGACCGCTCCCGCCGGTTCCGACACGCCCGCCGAGGCGCCCGACGGGGCCGCCCGGCCGTCCCGGCGACGGGCCGCACCCGGGTGGTGGGCCGTACGCCGGTGGCTGGCCGCACCCCGGTGGCCGATCACACGAGGGCAACGGGCCGCACGGGGGCGACAAGCCGCACCCCGCCGACGGGCCGAACCCCGCTGGCACGCCGTCCCCCGGTGGCGGCGCGGGCGCGTGCCCGCCGCGCTCGGGCTGCTCACCGCGCTCGCCCTGGGCGGCCACCGGCTGGTGCCGGAACTGGGCGTGGGCCTGGGCAGCCTGTGGGAGAGCGCCCTGCCCTGGAGCGCCCTGGTGGCGGTGGCGGCGCTGCTGTGCGCGGCGCTGCGCCGGGCACCGGCGGCGGCCTGCGCGGGCGGGGTGCTGGCGGTGGTGTGGGCGGTGGCGTTCGGGCCGCTGCTGCTGGGCGGCGGGGCTCCGGCGCACGGGGCGTCGACGGGCGGGACCGGCGGGCCGGGACTGACGGTGGTCACCCACAACGTGAACGCCGCCAACCCGGACCCGGCCGGCACCGCCCGCGCCCTGCTCGCCGCCGACCCTGACCTGGTCGCGCTGGAGGAGGTCACCGACGCCGCCCTGCCCGCCTACCAGGGCGTGCTGGACAAGGCGCTGCCCCACCACGCCCGCACCGGCACCGTCGCGCTGTGGAGCCGCTACCCGGTGACGGAGTCCCGGCGGCTGGTCATCGACCCCGGCTGGAACCGCTCCCTGCGGGCCGAAGTCAGCGCCCCTGGCGGGCCGTTGGCCGTCTACGTCGCCCACCTCGCCTCGGTGCGGATGACCGCCACCGGCTTCGCCACCGCCCACCGCGACCGTGACATCGCCGCCCTCGGCCAGGCCCTGGACGCCGAACCGCTGCGCCGGGTCCTGCTGCTGGGCGACCTCAACACCGCCGCCGACGACCGCGCCCTCGCCCCGCTCACCAGCCGCCTCACCCCCGCGCGCAGCGGCTTCGGCTTCAGCTGGCCGTCCGCCCTCCCCCTGGCCCGGATCGACCACATCCTCACCCGCGATCTCCCCGCCACCGCCACCTGGACCCTGCCCGCCACCCCCAGCGACCACCGCCCGATGGCGGCACGGCTACGGGGCTGACGGCGGGGCCCGGCGGCAGGCCCGAGCCCGGTCAGGCGACCAGCCGAAGCCAGGCCGCCGCGAGGGCGGCGTGGCCGGCCGGCGTCGGATGGACGCCGTCCTCGGCCCAGTGCTCGGCCCCGCTCGTCGCGGCGAGTTCGGCGAACCTGCCGTCGGCGGCGAGCAGGTGGGCCCCGTAGCGGCGGGCGAGCCTGCGGACGGCCTGGATCTTCGGGTCCAGGTCGGCGCGCCACCGCTCGCGTTCCTTCTCGCCGACGAGCGCGGCGCCGGCCTCGACGGTGCCGCGGATCGGCAGGAGGAACGGCTCGATGAGGACGAGTTCCGTGCCCGCCTCGGCGAGGGGCGCGAGGAGGCGGTCGTAGCCCGCCTCGAAGCGTTCGGCGGGGATCGGGTACCCCCGCGGGTCGAGGATGTGCCGGCCCGCGTCGTTGACCCCGACGAGGATCGAGACGACGTCCGGGCGCGCGTCGAGGACGTCCGTCCGCCAGCGGGCTTCCAGGTCCGTCACCTTGTCGCCCGCGTTCGCGGTGTTCAGCCAGGTCACCGGCCGGTCGGGGTGGCGGTGGGCCCACTCGCCGGCGACCCGCAGCGGGTAGCCGTGCCCGAGGCCGTCCCCGCTCTCCCGGCGGCGGCAGTCGGTGGTCGAGTCGCCGGTGAACAGCACGGTGCTTCCCGGCCGGAGGGTGATCATCGTGACTCCTCCCCCGGCTGAAGCCGGGGGCTTTCTCGCTAGCCCTTCCGGGCGTTGCGACGGGCCAGCCCGGCCCGTAGAACATTGACGGCTCCCACCGTGTCGGCGTGCGCCCGGTGGGCGCAGCCGGTGCAGCGGAAGGTGTCCTGGGTGGGCCGGTTCTCCGCCGTGGTGTGTCCGCATGCGGGGCACGTCCGGGAGGTGTTGCGGGGGTCCACGGCGATCACTTCCCGTCCGGCGCTTTCAGCCTTGGCGTGCAGGATCGTGAGGAACACCCCCCATCCGGCATCCGATATCGAGCGGTTGAGTCCGGCCTTGGCCGCAGCCCCGTTCGGCAGGAACGCGCCTGCCTGTTCGGGGTCGGGTTTCGGCGCGGGGGCCTTGACCATGTTGCGGATCTTGAGGTCTTCGTGCGCGATCAGATCATGCGCGCGGACCAGTCCGAGGGCGGTCTTGTGGGCATGGTCGAGCCGTTGACGGCGGACCTTACGGTGCAGCCCGGCCACGGTCTCCACAGCCTTGCGGCGGCGATTGCCACGGCGCTTGCACCGACTGAGGGCCTGCTGAGCGGCTTCGAGCTTCGCGGCGGCCTTCCGGCCGTGGCGGGGGTTGGCAACGAACCCGCCGTCGGAGTCGGCGAGGAAGTTGGCTATGCCCATGTCGATGCCGACCACGCTGCCGGTCGCGGGCAGCGGATCGGGCCGGGCCTGCTCGGCAGTCAGCACCACGTACCAGCGCTTGCCCTCACGCTTGACGGACACGGTCTTGACCGTGCCGACCACCGCACGGTGCCGATGCACCTTGACGTGGCCGACGCCCTGGAAACGGACACGGGTCACCGGGTCGTGCGGGGTCGAGTCCCAGCGGCAGCCGTCACCGTTTCTGGGGAAGTCCACCGTGTCGAACCGGTTCACGCCCCGAAAGCGCGGGTAGCCGGGTTTCTCGCCGGACTTGACCCGGCGGAAGAACGCGGCGAACGCCTTGTCCAGCCGTCGAAGCGTGGCCTGCTGGGAGGAGAAGGACCACCGGCCCTGACACTCCGGGTCGAACGCCCGGATCTCCTTGAGCTGCGCGGACTGCCCGCCGTAGCGGACCGTCGTCCTGGAGACATGCCGCCAGGCATCACGTCGTTCCTGCAACGCCCCGTTGTAGAGCGAGCAGTGGTCCCGCAGCATCTCAGCCAGTGCCTGCTGCTGGCCCACGGTGGGCCGCATCAAGAACTTGTACGCACGAATCAACACGACCCACCCCCTCCACCGCCTCGACCATCAACATGCCACACGCCGCTGACAGAAGACACCACGAGCGTCCCGCCGCGCAGGGACGTGGCGGCGCTCCGCGCCGCCGATCTCAGGATCGGATTCCCTCCCCGGCTGAAGCCGGGGATACCCTCCGAAGATCAGGGATGGGTGCTCCTCGCGAGGGGTGGGTCCGGACCTCTCGAAGGTGCCGGGCCGCACTGTCACCGCGCTGACGTCAACCTTCATCTCACCTGTGGGAAGCGCGAGATGACGACATGTCAGCCGACGGGGACGGCGTCCTTCGGCAGGGTGTGCCAGTTGGTGACGACCGGCTTGTCGACCGGGGTGGTGCCGACGGGGATGCTCACCGGGTTCGGGTCGGGGGTGCCGATGCCGATGATGACGTCGGTGTACTGGACCGCCTGGTTGCCCTTGGTGGTCTTGGTCATGATGCCCGCGTACACGGTCTTGGCGCCGCTCAGGGTGATCTGCTCTCCCGCTCCGCGCTCGAAGGCGGCGGCCTCGATGCCGCCCGAGCCGAACGCGATGACGGGGTGGCCGGCGGGGAGCGTGCAGGTGATGCCCGACTTGGCCTTGGCGCTGATCAGGAGGTAGCCGCCGGCCTGGGTTTCGGCCTTCGCGACGAAGTCCAGGTCGTTGGCGCCGCAGACCTGGCCGTACCCGCTCTTGTCGCCGGGTGCGGCGGATGCCGAACCGGCGGGCGCGGCAGGGGACTTGGGCGGGGCGGTCTTCGTCGGTGCGGCTCCGGCCGGCGCGGCCGTGGCGGGCGCGGCGGGCTCGGAGGGCGCGGCGGCCTTGGTCACGGGGGCGGTGGGGGCGGCCGCGTCGCTGTTGTCCGGTCCGCAGGCCGTGGCGGTGGCGGCGATCGCCGCGACGGCGGCGGCGGTGAGGGCGAGGCGGCGCGTACGCATGGGGGGTTCTCCTGCTGTCGTCCCGGCGGTGCGGTTCACCGGCGTGCGATCACCGTACGGGCGGGTCGTTCACGGGCCGGTGCGGGAAATATCCCGATCCTGTCCCAGAAGGCCTGCGCCAGAAGGCTTGTGTCAGAAGGCCTGTACGGACGGGGTGTTGGAGGACGCGGGCGGGGAACGCCGCCGGGCCGGCCCCCGCAGGAAGGGGGCCGGCCCGGTGGAACGGGGCGGGTCAGCCGAGCAGTTCGCCCTGGAGGGTGACGACCTGCCGGAAGGGCGCGATGGGCACGCCGGCGGGGTTGGTCATGGTGATGACGGCGACGACGTCGGCGGCGGAGAGGTAGGCGACGCGGGCGGTGGGGGCGCCCTTGGTGCCGGCCGTGGTGGACTCCACGAGGGTCAGGCTGCTGCCGTCGAGGGCGTCCCAGTCGTCGTGGGGGGTGCCCTTGGTGGAGGGCGCGGCCTTGGGACCGCCCTTGGAGCGCACGTCGGCGAAGGCGCCCCAGGACTCCCGGACGGAGCCGAAGCGCAGCAGCCGGATCTGGGTGCGGGTGCCGTCGGAGGCGGTCCACTCCCGGACGGTGGCCGCGCGGCAGGCGTGCTCCAGCAGCACCGAGCGCATCTTGACCGGGTCCTGCTGCTCGTCGGCGATCGCGTCGCAGGGCACCCACTGGCCGAACGCGGATCCGGGGGCGGAGGCGGCGGCGGAGGCGGCGGCGGAGGCGGCGGCGGACGCGGAGGCCGAGGGCGCCGGGGAGGCCGGGGCCGACGGGGCGGCGGTCGGCGAGCCCGAGGGGGTGGCGGCCGCGGTGGGCGCCGGGAAGACCGGCGGGGTCAGCGAGCCGCCGGCCTCCTTGGGCGCGGGCAGCAGCAGGTAGCGCAGGTCCGCGTGGTGCGGGGACTTGCCCTTGTCGTCCGGGGCCTCCTGGCCCGCGGGCAGCGGAGGCAGCGTCAGCGGCGCGAAGGTGTAGCGGCCGTCGCTCGCGGTGGCCAGGCCCGGCAGGTCGGTCCGGTCGGGGGCGGTGACGGCCAGCGCGCTGCCGGTGCCGGCGAGGGCGAACACCAGGACGGCGCCGCTCCAGCGCACCGCGGCCTTGCGGCGCCGGGTGCGGCGGGCCTCCTGCTCCGCGAGGGCCGCGGGGTCCTCGGCGGTGGCGAAGGGGACGGCGACGGGCGCGGCGAGCGCCTCCAGGACCGGATCGGCCCCCTTCCCGGGCACGGGCGCGTTCGCGGGCGCGGGCGGCGGGGTGGCGTGGTCGGTCATACGGAGGCTCCGGGGCGGGCGAGGCGGTCGAGCTGGAGGGTGAACAGGGCGACGATCTTGTCCTTGGGCAGCGGCGCCACGCCCTCGGCGCTCATGACCACCAGGAGGTCGCCCTCGGCGGCCGAGCACTCCAGGTAGTCGATCGGCGCGGACGGCGGCGCCGGCATCAGGTAGCAGTGCGCCTCGGGGTGCCCGGGGACGGCCGGGCCGACCCGGAACAGGCCGGTGTCGCCGGTGAAGACCGCGGTGTACTCGTTGATCCGCTGCACTTCCTGCTGGTTGAACTGGCGCAGCTTCAGGCCGATCACCAGGTCGTCCCCGTCGGCGAGGTAGGTGCGCACGCCGGAGGCCTTGACGTGCATGCCCTCCCAGTAGGCGCGCATCTTGTCGCGCTTGTCCTTGGGGAGCTGCTGGAGGTCGGCGTCCATCTCGGCGGACAGCTGCTCGCCGTTCTGCTCGCTGTCGTGGCCGTAGCCGCCGTCGTCCGGGCCGGGCCGGTAGCCGGCCGGTACGGGCAGCAGCAGGTCGCGCATCGAACCGAAGTGGCTGCCGTTGGACTTGGCGCCGTACGGGGTGGCGGTCGCGGTGGGGGTGGGACCGGTGGACGGGGCGGCGGCGGTGGCCGGCGCGGGGTCGTCGTACTGGGTCTTGATGATGCCGACGCCGACGGCCACGCCGACCAGCGCGGCCGCGGCGGTCGCGGCCCCCGCGCGCAGCAGGCGGCGGGAGGCGGGGCTCGGACCTGCGGGTGCGGCGGGGCCGATGGGCGAACCCTCGGATGCCGACTCGGGCGCGCCCGGAGCGGCAGCGGAGGTGGTCACGGTGTCGTCGTTCATACCAGCCGCTCCCACTGCCGCTTGGCGAGGTCCTTGAGGGTGTCGGGGTTCACCGGCTTGGTGTCGAAGACCTCGATCGTCATCTCCACCGAGCCGCGTTTGGCATGGGCCCCGCCGTAGTAGAACTGCTCGGTACTCTCGGACCAGTGACGGGGCAGGATGTCCACCTTGTAGCCGCCGTTGGCGCTCTCGGCGAACGGCAGCGGCCAGTAGCCGGTCTTCGCCTCGTCTGCGCGGTCCTCGGTGAACTGGACCAGCTGGACGCGGTAGAAGACGCCGTCCTTCTTCCAGTTCACCTCGGCCGCGCGCCGGAAGCCCCGCGAGGCGAGGTCCTTGAACGTGTCGGCCGCCCCGCTCTTCTCCTCGGCGATTTCGCCGATCGAGACCCAGCTCGGCTTGTCCGCGTGGTCCCCCCAGGGGGCGCTGCCCTCGGGGGCGCCGATCAGCAGCTTGGTCAGGTCGCCGTCGATGCCGATCGGCGCGGGCTGCTCGGCGGCGAGGGCGGCCGGGTCGACCCGCTCGGCCGGGTAGGCCGGGCGGGCGGCCTGGAGCGGCGGCAGCGGCGTGGGCGGGCGCTGGGCCTGCACGGCGTAGCCGACGCCACCGCCGGCCAGGGTGCCCAGCACCAGGGCGCAGGCGGTCAGCAGCACGGGGCGGGGGCGGCGCGGGCCGCGCGGGGCGCCGGCCTCGGGTGCGAACGGCGCGGCGGGTACGGCGGGTTCGGGCGCGACGGGCGGTGCGGCGGGCGGCGGCGGAGCGGCGGGCGCGGCGGGCACCGGCTCCGCGGGTTCGGTGGTCACGGAAGTGGCTCCAGAGGAGGAGGAAGAAGAGGACGGGGAAAGGGCGGAGCCGGGCTCAGCCGCCGGTGGTGAGCCACTCGCGCTGGCGCTTCATCAGCTCGTTCAGCAGCGCCTTGTCGGGCGTCCCCTTCACGTCGACGTCGATCGTGTACTGGACGTCGCCCTGGCTGGAGATGCCGCTCATCGAGCCGGTGTAGGCCTGCTGCTTGGGGGCCTTCAGGTAGCCGCGGCCGCCGGAGTCGCCGTCGATGTCGAACGGGTCCAGCGACTTGATCTTGTAGTTCTTGGCGAAGTCGGACGCCATCGCGGTGGAGCCGAACTTCAGCAGGGTGACGGTGACTTCGGCCTTGCCGTCGGCGGTCCGGTACATCCGGTTCGCGCCGCCCTTGTAGCCGTAGGACTTGAGGATGTCCATGATGCCGTCCTGCTTGCCGAAGAGGTCGGCGACGTCGTCGTCGCTCATGGCCATCCCGTCCACGGGCCCGTAGGACTCGCCGCCGGCCGGGATGGGGAGCAGGAAGTAGCGCAGGTCGCCCTCGTGCTTGCCGCCGCTGACGGTGCCCTTGACGGTGCTGACGGGGGCGGGCTCGGCCGGGACGGCGGTGGGCACCGGGACGGGCGCGGCCGAGGGCGTCGCGCTCGCGGCGGCGCTCGCGCCCGAGGTCGCCTTCGACGGGGCCGGGGTGGCCGCGGCGACCGGGCGGGTGTCGGGCTTGCCGACGGCGACGGTCACGGCGGCGCTGGCCGCGGTGACGGCGAGCAGTCCGGCGGTGGCCAGCGCGACGCCGACGGCGCGCGGCAGCCGGCGCGGGGCCTGCTCCGGTGCGGACGGCGCGACGGCGCCGGCCTGGGCGTCGGGCGCGGCAGCGGCGGGCGGCTCGGCCGGTGCCGGAGGTCCGGCGGCGGCGCCCTCGTTCTCGGGCTCAGGCAAGGAAATCCCCCCAGTGAAGAATGCGGAATCCCACGCGCGGGCTCCTCACGGGAACCACTCCCCCAGCGGGTTCTCCGGGCATTCCGTCACGCGTGTCGGCAGGAATTATGAAAGGCCGCCGACACCACTGCCAAAACAATCAACCGCCACACTTTCCCCCAATGTTCGACGAATCGGACACACCGTGATCGAACCGCAATGGGCGCTGTCCTGCGGTGATGACACTGTGTCGACACATCGATTCGAACACGGCCTACTTCCGCCCCGCCGGTTCAGGGGGCCGGACCGGTGCCGTCAGATCCACCCTTCCTCCCAGGCCCGCCGCGCCGCCTCGTGGCGGGTGCGCACGGCGAGCTTGGTGATGGCCCCCGAGAGGTAGTTGCGCACGGTGCCGGGGGCGAGGTGGTGCTGCTCGGCCAGCGCGCTGATCGGCTGGCCCCGGTGGACGGCGCGCAGCACGTCCAGTTCGCGCGGGGTCAGCGGGCAGGGCGTCTCGGTGAGGGCGTGGGTGGCGAGCCGGTGGTCGATGTAGCGGCCGCCGCCGTGGACGTCGCGCAGGATGTCGGCCAGCCGGGTGGCGGGGGTGGTCTTGGGCACGAAGCCCTGGATGCCCGCCGCCAGTGCCCGGCGCAGTACGCCGGGCCGGGCGTGGCGGGTGACGAGGACGACGGGGACGGGGTGGCGGCGGCGGATGGCCTGGGCGGCGCCGACGCCGTCCAGGTGGGGCATCTCCAGGTCCAGCAGGGCGATGTCGACCGGATGGTCGGCGGCGGCCCGGACGGCCGCGGGGCCGTCGCAGGCCTGGGCGGTGACGGTCAGGTCGGGTTCGAGGTCGAGGAGCGCCGCGAGGGCTCCGCGGGTGAGGTCCTCGTCCTCGGCGAGCAGGATGCGGATCACGCGGGGGCCTCCCGGTCGGTGTGGCCGGCCAGTTCGAAGCGGCCGTCGGGGTGGGTGGTGGTGCCGACGTGCCCGCCGATGGCGTGGAAGCGTTCCCGCAGCCCGGCCAGGCCGCTGCCGTTACCCCTGCCGCGGTCGGTGGCGGGGTGCGCCGGGGCGCCGTCGTTGCACAGCAGGACGCGGACCCGGCCCGCGTCCGCGGTGACGGTGATCCGGCAGTGCCGGGCGCGGCTGTGGCGCAGGATGTTGGTGACGCCCTCGCGGACCAGGGCGGCGAAGGCCGGCTGGAGCTGGTGGGGGACGCGTTCGGCGTCGCCGTCGACGGCGGTGCGGATCCCGGCGGCCTCCAGGAGCCCTACGGCGTTGGCCAGTTCGGTGCCCAGGCTGGCGCTCCGGTAGCCGTGGACCACGGCCCGGGACTCCTCCAGGGCGGCGCGCGCCAGTTCGGTGATCTCCCGGAGCTGGGCGCGCGCCTCGTGGTCGCTGCGGCCGATCAGCCGCTCGGCCAACTCCCCCTTGAGCGTGATGGCCTGGAGCCGGTGGCCCTGGAGGTCGTGCAGGTCCGCGGCGAAGCGCATCCGCTCCTCCGCCACGGCCAGGTCGGCCGTGGCTTCGCGGACCTGCTCGGCCTCCAGCACCGCCCGCCACAGCCGGAGCAGGACCAGTTCCACCGCGGCGACGAACAGCAGCATCCCGGCGCCGGTCGCCGCCGGCACCCCGGGCAGGAGGCCGGGGGTCTCGTGGCGCCACTGCGCCACGGCCTCGCCCAGCACCGCGCAGACCAGTGCGACCGCCGTCAGCAGCCGGCGCCGCGCCCGGGCCGGCAGGGACAGGGCCAGGGCCGCCGTCATGGCCCCGGGCACCATCGCCCAGTCGAGCGCGGTGTACGGACGGTCCGCCATCTCGCCCCAGGTGGCGACCGCCACGGCCAGCAGCGCGAGGCTCCACCGCCACTCGGCCGCGGAGGGGCGCGGTCCGGGCTTCTGCCCTTCGGGGGCGCCGTACCCCTGTTCCTCCGGCGGGCCGGCACCGGGCTCCCGACCCACGGCGCGAGGCGGCACCGCCCGGCGGACGAGCCGGGTGTGCTGGACCAGGACGGCGACGATCACCGGGGCCGTCAGCGCCGTACGCACCGGGTCCAGGTTGAAGACGACGTCGTTCGCGGCCAGCAGCAGCCACAGGGGCCCCAGGGCGAGCAACGTCCGGCGGGTGAGGAGGCCCAGCCGACCCGGATCGACCACACCGGCCCCCGCGAATGAGGTGCTCATGTCCGGCCAGCGTAGAGGCCGTCGCCGCGCCCTGTCTGTAGCCGAACCAGCCAATAGATCATGACAGTTGTCATAAACCGACCGTGACACCGCCCGGCCGGTTCATGGCATCAGCCACTACTGGCGACCGGCGCGCGCCCGCGAGACTCTCCACCGTCTCTCCACGGGGCGCGCGCCCGGGCTTCGCCGCGCGCACACCCTCCCCCCTCACCTTCCACGACCGCTCCAGGAGCACGGATGACCATCGTCCGCAGGACCCGCCGGCGCCGCACCCTCGCCGCCTCCGCCACCACCGCCCTCGCCGTCGGGCTGCTGAGCCTCGGCGCGGCACCGGCCGCCCACGCCGACACCCTCCCGACCCTGTGCAACCCGGCCGTGGACCGCACCACGGCCGAGCCCGTCAACGTACAGGTCACCCCGCTCGTCACCGACTTCCTGATCTACAACGTCGCCCCGGGGAGCACCGGGCACCACAGCGACATCCTGACCCGGGTCAACTCGGCGACCACCACCGTCGACAACAAGACCGAGATCACCGCCACCGCGAGCGCGCTATTCCTCAAGGTCGAGGTGAAGGTCGGCTTCTCGGTGCAGAAGACCACCTCCAGCACCACCAGCACCACCGTCAGCGACACCTGGGACCTCGTCGATCCCGGCCGCTACGGCCTCTACCGCGGCACCCGGGTCGTCACCGGCCAGTACGTCAACCGCGTCTGCGCCCAGACCGGCGGCCCCAACACCGGCATCTGGGTCACCACCTCGCCGTCCCCCGGGACCTTCACCACCTACGAGTCCCCGGAGATCGGCTCGGTCCGCTGCGCGCCCGCCGAGGCCGCCGGCACCGTACGCCGCGCCGCCCAACTCCTCATCAGCAGCTGCTGACCGCCCCGCCGACCCGACAGCCCTTGGAGATCCCGTGACGAACCCGCACCGCACCACCACCCGCCGGGGCGCCGTGCTGCGCGCCCTCGGCGCCACCGCCCTCGCCTCGCTGTCCGGCCTGACCCTGCTCGCCGCCCCCGCCTCGGCCGCCACCCAGGGCCTGGCCTCCAGCGAGTGGCACGGCTACGTCTGCGACGACGGCTACTACCGGATCAGGACGCCCTTCAACCAGCTCGTCGAGCGCAACCAGTACAGTGCCTGGGGGCAGGCCATCCAGAACCCCGACACCGGCGCCTACAACCAGCAGTGGAAGCTCTGCCACTACAACTCCGACAACCAGTCGTTCATCTTCCGTAGCCGGCGGAACGAGGGCGAGTGCCTCGGCGTGTGGAAGCAGAACCCGAACGACGGCGCCACCGGCGGCGAGGGCGCCAACCTCAACGTGTTCGACTGCCAGGGCTGGATCTACGGCAACCAGATCTTCCACTTCCTGTACCCCGACCCCGGCAACACCAGCCAGGTGATCCTCAAACTCGGGCACAGCGGCTTCTACGCGGCCCTCGCCGACCAGTCCGGCAGCTCCGGCTCGGCCATCGCCCAGTTCTCCGACCGGGTGGCCGTGTTCACCCTGGAGCACCTCGCTTCCTGACGTCCCCGTGGCCGCACGGGCCGGGCCGGGCGGCGGTCCGGCCCGGGGGCGGACGGCTGCGCCTACCGTTGGACCGTGGACGGACAGGTGTGCGGCGAGGAGTGCCCGGTCGGCGGGCCGGACCCGGACGGCCGCGGGGCGCCGTCCGATCGGCCCGACCCGGCCCGGCCCGGCGCGGGAGGCGGGCCGGCGGCCGTGGCCGCCGGGGCCGGGGCCCCGCGGTTCGCCGTCGGCCCCGGATACGCCCTCTACCAGGGGCCGTTGGCGGACAGCGCCTTCCACCGGCACGCCACCTTCCAGGTCGCCGTCGCGGCCGCCGCCCGCACGGTGGCCATCGACGACGACACCGGGCGGCGCCACCGCGGGCCCGCGCTCGTGGTGCCGCCGATGGTGCGCCACCGGATGGCCCCGACCCGGGAGGTGCTGACCTTCTACGTCGACCCGCACTGCGCCTTCGCCGACCGGCTGCGCGCGGGCTGCGCACCGGGGGTCGCCGTCGCCCCGCAGTGGCAGGGCCTGACCGAGCAGGACGTCCGGCCCGGTGGCGGGCTGCCCGCCACCGGACTGGACCCGCGGCTGCGCGCGGCGATGGCGGCACTGGCCGCCGACGGCCGGGAGCCGCTGGAGGGCCTGGCCGCGCGCGTCGGACTGTCCCCGCAACGCCTGCGGGCCCTGGCACGGCGACAGTTGGGGGTGCCGCTGGCGCGCTGGCGCAGCTGGCAGCGACTGTCCCGGGCGGCACTGGCCCTCGGCGAGGGGTACCCCCTGGCGCAGGCGGCGCTCGCGGGCGGGTTCGCCGACCAGGCCCATCTCACCCGGTGGATGCGGGAGTTGACGGGTCTGACACCCTCGCAGGTGCTGCCCGCCCTACGCGGAACGGCGGTTCAGGCCGGACGGCGCGCGGTGTAGAAGGACATCGAGCCGGTCACCGTCGCGACGGTGTCCACCTCGCGCACCCCCTCGAAGCCGGCCTCCGCGATCAGCCGGGGCAGGATGCCGTCGGCGTTGGGCTGGGTGTCCTCCTTGCCGTCAGCGAACTGGACGATCCGGAAGGCCAGCCGCATGGCCGCCGTGCGCTGCCGCCCGTAGTCGGCGATCACCAGCTTCCCGCCGGGGCGCAGCGTGCGGTGCATGGCGGCGAGGACGGCCTGCTTCATCGGGACGGGGCACTGGTGCAGGACGAGGCTGCAGACGACGGTGTCGGCGGTCCCGGCGCCGACGACCTCGTCCACCGCGTCACCCATGCCGGTACGGAAGTCGGGTTCGATCCCGGCCGCGGCGGCCTTGCGGCGGGCCAGGCGCAGCACGGCGGGGTCGGGGTCGACGCCGACGACGGTGGCCTGCGGTTCGGCGCGGCCCAGCAGGACGGCGAAGGACCCGGTGCCGCAGCCGACGTCGACGATGACGTCACCGGGGCGCGGGGCGGCGTGCATGGCGAGCAGGCTACGCCAGAGGCGTTCGCGGGTGAGCGAGACGATCGGGTCGTAGAGCCCGAGGGCGAGGCGCCCGGCGGCGGGGGTGAAGGCGTCGGTCGGTGTCATCCGGCCAGTGTGGTCGGGCGGTTGGGGCCGCGTCTTGAACGAATCGCTCGCGGCCCCGGGGGCGGAGGAGCGCTTCAGGAAGCGGCCGGAGCGGGAGCCGTACGGGCCCGGAGCAGCAGGGCCAGCCCGAGCCCCAGGTCGACGGCCAGGCCCAGTGCCTGCAGCCAGTCGGCCGTCTTCCCGGGCGAGTAGATCTCCAGGTAGTCGGACAGCGCGTGCACCAGCACCAGCGGCCAGACGCTCCCGATGTACAGGCGCGCCCCGCACAGGCAGAAGCCGAACGCGCCGGCCTCCAGGACCTGCCACAGCGTGTTGCCCAGGGGCGCGCCGAAGAACAGCCAGTTGCCGAGGTGCCCGACCCCGAACAGCACCGCCGTCAGCACCACCGCGCGCACCGGGCCGAGCGGCCGCGCGACCTCCAACACCAGTGCCCGGCTGCTCAGTTCCTCGCTGACCCCGATGGCGAGCATCAACACCACCCCGCCCACCAGGGTCGCCGTCCCGCCCTCGATCCCGGGCAGCGCCGCCAGCCCCGCCACCACGACCAGCGGCAGCAGCACCGGCCAGCGCGCCATCACCCCGAGGCCCGTCACCCCGCCGATCGCCAACAGCCCCCAGGCCCGGAGCAGCACCAGCACCACCGCCGCGCCCGCCAGATTGACCACGGTCGGCCCCAACTGCGGGAACCACCCGGGCTCCAACGGCGGCAGCACCTTCGCCACCACCACGATCGTCGCCTGCCAGACGACCGCGACCCCGACCGCCCCCAGCACCGGATGCCGGCGCACCTGGCTCCCCCATCGCTTCAGCACGGCTCGATGGTAGGCGCGGCAACGTCAAGTCAGCGTCAGCCCGGACGAGTTGATCCCCACCCGAGACACCGGTGACAGGTGCGCAGGAAGTCGGCGGGTCCGACTTCCTGCGCACCGGGGGCCCGCGCCGGTGGCGGGAGCGACGGCCGACCCACGACTGCACACCACAGCGGACCGGGCGGCCCTGCGCACTCCGCAGGGCCGCCCGACAAGAAACACCTCAGGAACCGGCCAGGAACTCGCCCGCCCGGACACCGGCGACGAAGGACCGCCACGCCTCGGGCGCGAAGATGAGAACCGGGCCGTGGGGGTCCTTGCTGTCCCGGACCGGAACAACGCCCACGATGCCATCGGCCACCTCTATGCAATTCCCTTGCCCGTTGCTGTGGGTGCTCTTGCGCCAGACGGCCCGCTGGACTCGATCTCTCATGTGCCGTACGTCCCCCGGCCAGAAGGAGCTTGAACGAGCTGGACGGAGCCCAGCACATCAGGCCGGTCGGGTGGCCCTGCGCGCTCCGCAGGGCCACCCTGCAAGGAGGCAGGGGGACTTCGCGCGTCTACCAGGCGTGCCAGAGTGCGTCGTGGCGATGGTGGACCGGGGGAATGTCCGCGCCGGCGAGGTCGTGGCCGGCGCGGTGCAGTCCGCGGATCCGCTGGGCGGCGAGCCGGCCTTGGAGGCGGGCCCGGCCTTCGGCCGTGGCGATCTCGGTGGAGAAGTACCCCGTCCTGCAGTCGAGCACCTGCCACTGCCAGGAGGTGATCCGGCGGCGCGTCTTCTTGGGGGCGGGGCGGCGGCCTTCACGGGCGGCCCGGGCCAGTTCGGCGCGGGTGTAGCGCAGGTCGTACAAGGACATGGAGTGCGATGCGCCTTCTTGGACGCGGAGTTGTCGGGGAGTCGTGCGGACGGTTCGGGACATCAGGGGCCTCCGTAGGGCCCTCCGGGCTCTCCAGAGGTACCTACGGCGGGTGCGAATCGGTCAGCACGAATCAGCCTCCAGCGGTCGGGGCGGCCTACCCGGCAGCACAGTAGTCACGAGGAGGCGTGGAGGCTTCAGGTTTTCCGCCCGCCCCCGCTGCGAGGTCGAGGCGCTCCGAGGGCCCTCACGCTGGCCCAGCGCATCAAGCAGACCGGGCGGCCCTGCGTGCTCCGCAGGGCCGCCCGGCAAGAAACGCTTCAGGAACCGGCCGGAAAGTCGCCCGCCTGAACGCCCGCAACGAAGGACTGCCACGCCTCAGCAGTGAAAGCGAGAGCCGGCCCGTGAGGATCCTTGCTGTCCCGCACCGGAACCACGCCGGTGACGCCATCGGCCACCTCGACGCAGTCGCCGCCAGAGGGATTGCTGTAGCTGCTCTTGTGCCAGTTCATACTCCGTACCCTTCTGTCATCAGCTTCTGCATCCAGGAGACGGAGTCCTCCGGAGTCATCGCCAACGACGTTAGCTGGTTGAAGACAGTCTCATGCCGAAGGATGTCGGCCTCCTTCTCGATGTAGAGGCTGCTGCTGACCGACTCGCAGTAGACGACCTCGCCCGGCACGTCCGAGAAGGAAAGTATGCGGAAATTCGTCCCCATCGCCGCGTGAGCACCCACGCTGAACGGAAGCACCTGGATGGTGATGTTGGGCAATTGCGAAGTCGTAACCAGGTGGCCGACCTGCTCCGTCATGACGTGAGCGCCCCCGACCACGCGTCGAAGGACGGCCTCGGAGAGCACAGCGTGAACGGCTAGTGGTTCTGGACTCCGGACGAGCTCTTGGCGTTGCAGCCTGAGCTTCACCCGCCGTTCGATGGCTTGGTCACCGTTCCGCTCCGACCGGAAGGCCCGAAATACCTCGCGTGCGTAGTCGGCGGTCTGAAACAGCCCAGGAATCAACTCGGACTCATAGGAGCGAATCCGCGCGGCGTCGGCCTCAAGGCCCACGTAGGTCTGGAACCAGTCCGGCAGGGTGTCCGCGTAGTCGTGCCACCAGCCGCGCTGCGTGCTGCGGCGGGTCAGCGAGATGAACTGCCGCAACTCGGCCTCGTCGCTGACGCCGTACAGTTCGAGCATCGCGCGAATGTCTGATTCCTTCAGGGTCGTCTGACCCGACTCGATCCGCGACACCTTGGTTGCACTGAAGCCGAGTTCGTCCGCAACGGACTTGGCCTGACGCCCGGTCCGTTCGCGCAATCGTCGCAGCTCGGAGCCGAGCCTACGGCGCAGCACGGTTGGACTGTCCACGCTCGTCGCTCCCTCTTGGTTGACGTCGGGTCACAGTCTGCCACCTCCCTTGGCGGTCACAAGAATCTTGCGACTCCGCGCAATTGCGTGATGGCGCGCTTGCACAATGAAGCCATTGCAGAGCATGCTACAGGGAGTAGTCCTTCGGGTCTCTTGAGTGACTGATCCTGACCTGCTGCCGGGCATCCCTATGCCTCCACATGGCTTCAAACTCCGCACCTGGAAGGTGGATTCGCCATGTCCTGCCACTCCTCCACCACCTGGCTGCCGCGCAGCCGCCGCTCCCCCGGCGAGGGGCGCTCCCTCCTCGCCTCGCTCCTCGCCTCCACCCCCGCCGGTGAGTCGTACCGCGACTCCGGGCTCCTGATCGTCTCGGAGCTCGTCACCAACGCCCTCGTCCACGGGACGCCGCCCGGCCATCGCATCTACCTCTCGCTCGACCTCGACCCCGCCCGCCTCCGCATCGAGGTGCACGACGCCCGGCGGAACCGCGAACCGGTCCTGCGCGCCCTCACCCTCGACGGCGAGGCCGGACGCGGCCTCCACCTCGTCAAGTGCCTGTCGACCCGCACGGGTTGCTCCCCGCGCGAGCACACCGGCAAGATCGTCTGGTCGGAGGTGGCCGCGTGAGGGCCGATCACGACGTCCTCGTGGAGATCCCGGACCACCAGCAGCCCGCCGTCCACACCCTCAGCGACGACCTCCTGCGCCGGCTCTGGGACTCGGTCCGCTACCGCCCGATGTCCCGCTTCCAGCACTACGCCCTGGAGCGCCGCCTCACCGGCCCCTGTGCCCGGCGCGACCTCATCCGCGACCTCGCCGACGAACCCGTCCTCGTCATCCCCGCCGGCGACCGCGAGATCCGCATCAGCTGGGCCAACCCCGCCCAGCAGCCCACGTGATCGGCCACCCCCGGCGCTGAGACCCGGCCGACCCCCGGCCCGAACGCCGCCTCGGCACCGGCCGGTCCACTGCCCGCTCCACTTCGACGACGGCCGCGTCGCCGCCCGCCGCGAGAAGTCGGCCGATCCGACTTCTCGCGCCCCTCCGCGCCGACGCACCGCGTCAGACGTCAGGCCGACGCCCCGCCTACAGCCAGCCCCTCCGCGCGGCCTGCACCAGAAGTCGGCCGGTCCGACTTCTCACGCACTCTCGGCACCAGGAAGCCGCCCCCGCCTACAGCCACCCCCTCCGCGCGGCCTGCACCCCCGCCTGAAAACGGGTGGTGGCCCCCAGGTGCGCCAGCAGGGTCGAGACCCGCCGCACCACCGTGCGCCGCCCCAGCCCCAGCCGGCGGGCGATCGCGTCGTCCGTGGCCCCACCGGCCATCAACGTCAGGATCCGCCGGTCGCGTTCGTCGATGCGCGGGTCGACGCCGGCCATGGAGGCGGGTACGGCCAGGCGCCACAGCGTCTCGAAGACCGCGCTCAGCGCGTTCAGCAGCCCAGACGGCCGGATCAGCAGCGAGACGACGCCCGGCCCGTCGTCGGCGCGCAGCGTGACGATGGCCAGGTCGTCGTCCCCGATGGCGAGTTTGAGCGGCGGCTCGTCCAGTGTCCGCGCCTGCTCGCCCGCCTCGATCATCCGGGCCATGTTGGGCCCGGCCACCGGGTCCTGGAACGCGCACCCCTGGTAGATGGCGCGGTAGACGACGCCCGCGGCCATCCGGCGGCGTTGCAGCACCTCCTGGTCGAGGTAGTGGGCGCGGCTGCCGGAGTACGGCGGCACGTCGATGACCCGCACCTGGTGACGGGCGGCGAGTTGGAGGCGGTGGCTGGCGGCCAGCACCTCGGCCGGATCGTCGACGACCTCCAGCGCGCCGTAGCTGCCGGTGTCGCGGCGGGCGAAGCGGTAGAGCCGTTCCAGTTCGGCGCCGGCCCGGCGGGCGGCGGCCTGGCGCAGCGCGTCGTGCTGCAGCACCGCCTCGACCACCCGGGCGGGCGGCAGCGCCTCCCAGGCGTGGTCGCGGTCGTCGGCGCTGTCGGTGGTGTCGAAGGCCACCGCGACGCCCTCGTCGGCGAGGTCGCGCAGCACGGCGAGGACGGCCTCCTCGTCCAGGCCCGCCTCCCGTGCCAGTTCGGGTACGCGGGCGCGCGGCCGGCCGACCAGGCAGTGGTAGACGCGGCCGCGTTCGGAGTCCGGTTCCAGTACGTCGTGCACGACACCCCCCAATGTCACGGTGCGCTCCGCCCCCCGTACCCGCCCCGGGCGGAGCCGGGGGAGCCTACCCGCAGCGGCGGCGCACATGCGCCGGTGGCCCAGGTGCGCCACCGGGGGCTCTGGCGTCCGGGCGGGGCCCCTGGCAAGAGTTGACGGCGATCAGTCACACGACGGAAGACACGACGGAAGGCCGAGGACGCCCATGCCCCCTGCCCGGCTCCGGCGCGCCCGCGCGGTTCTCGCCGCCCTGGCCGCCTGCCTGCTCCCGCTCGCCGCACCCGCCGCACCCGCGTCCGCCTCGGGAACCGCCTCCGTACGGGCCGGGGCAGGGGCCGACGCGCCGCCACCGCTGACCGACGGCTTCGGCCTCACCCAGGTCGGCACCCCCACCGGCAGCGCCACCAACTTCGTCATCACCGTCACCACCCCGCAGGTCGCCGGGCCGCACACCATCCGCATCCTGCTGCCCGCCGACTACGCGTCCCGGCCGGACAAGCGCTACCCGGTGCTGTACTTCCTGCACGGCGCCTCGGACAACCCGAGCGACCCGGCGCTGGCCTACCCCGCGCTGACCGCCGCCCAGTCGATGATCACCGTCATCCCGGACGGCGGCCTGCGCGGCTGGTACGCCGACTGGCTCGACCAGGGCACCGCCGCCGGCGCGCAGAACTGGGAGACCTTCCACCTCACCCAGGTCCTCCCGTTCGTCGACGCCAACCTGCGCACCCGCACCGACCGCGCCCACCGGGCCGTCGGCGGGCTGTCCATGGGCGGCTTCGGCGCCCTGCACTACGCCCAGGACCGCCCCGACCTGTTCGGCCAGGTCCTCACCATGTCCGGCGCCAACGACCTGTCCACCGACGAGATGATCATCCGCGGTGCCGTGGTCGCCACCCTGGTCAACGCGGGCACCGTGCTCTGCGGCCCCAGCGACGGCCACCCCTGCGGCCTGGACTTCGGCCCCACCGTCTCCAGCGACGCGATCTTCGGCAGCCCGTACCCGGTGTTCAACGCCGACTGGCGCTGGAACGCCGCCGACCCCGTCGCGCGCGCCGCCGTGCTCGACCACACCGGCATCGCCGTCTACACCGGCAACGGCAACAACAGCCCCGGCGACATGGAGTTCTGGGCCGAGGGCACCGCCAAGCGCCTCAAGCAGCGCCTGGACGCGCTCGGCCTGCCGTATCGCTTCACCGACTACGGCGACGGCACCGGCTGGGGCGCCGACTGCCACGGCGGCCACACCGCGGGCTGCTGGGCGCAGGACCTCGTGGACTACGTCCCGCGCCTGGAGGCGGCCTTCGCCGCCGCCTCCTGACCTCTGACCTCCTCTCCCCACCCTCTCCCCCGACGAAAGGAAACCCCTTGCCCACCCTGACCCCCGGCCGCACGGCGCCCTGGCTGCGCCTGCTCGCGGCCCTCCTGGTGACCTGTTGCGCCGCCCTGGGCCTGGCCGCCGCCCCCGCCCGCGCCGCCGCGCCCGCGCCGTCCGCCCCGCTCGCCGCCTGCGCCTCGCCGCAGCAGTGCCTGACCATCAAGTCGCTCAGCAACGGGCGCCAACTCGACGTCCAGAACGGCAACATGGGCGACGGCGCCTACATCGTCACCAACTCCGCCCCCGGCTACCACCAGTCCTGGCGGCTGAACGTCGACCCCTCGGACTACACCTTCACCATCGTCAACAACGACACCGGCAAGTGCATCGACCTGGCCTTCCTCACCCCGGCCCTGCGCCAGCAGACCTGCGCCGGACAGGCCAGCCAGCGCTGGTTCCTCCAGCCCGCGCCCGGCGGCGGCGACGCGTTCATGATCCGCCACGCCGGCGACAACACCTGCCTGGACCTGCTGCTCGGCGGCAACTACGACGACGCCTGGACCGACCAGTACGCCTGCAACGGCACCGCCAACCAGCAGTGGGCCACCGGCTTCGCGCAGGCCGCCCGCAACCTGGCCGTCGACCACGCCGCCAAGCAGTGCCAGAAGAACATCTCCGCCTGCTCCTGGGCCACGAAGAGCGAGGCCCCCGCCGCGCCGCTGCCGCGGGTGTGCGCCTCCGCGATCTGGTTCAACAACACCAGCAGCACCGTCCAGCAGTCCTTCGCGGTCACCGACACCAGCGGCTGGTCCAACACCATCGGCACCGAGCTGGGCAGCGACATCGGCGGCGGCGCCGAAGGAGTGTTCAAGGCCTCGGTCAAGACCGGCATCAGCTTCCAGAACGTCTGGAGCGGCTCGCGCAGCGTCAACAACTCCGTCACCGTCACCGTCCCGCAGCAGCAGTACGGCTGGGTGACGCTCGCCGAGCTCGCCCGCAAGGTCACCGGCACCTGGACCTTCGACGCCCAGGGCTTCCCGTGGACCGCCGACGACACCATCACCATCCCGGTCACCTCCGACCCCAACGGCGGCGCCACCCTCTACATCGCCAACACCAGCGCGACGTTCAACAGCTGCTCCTGACACCGCGCCCGCTCCACGGCCGCCGCCCGCGCACCGCGCCGGGCGGCGGCTTCGCGTTTCCGCCGGCCGGACGGGAGGGCCGGCGGGCGGCGGGTCAGGACTGCTCGATCTCCACGGAGGTGATCACCACGTCCTCGACCGGGCGCTCGTCCTCGGTCGGGGCGGCGGCGATCGCGTCGACCACGGCCTTGGAGGCGGCGTCGGCGACCTGGCCGAAGATGGTGTGCTTGCGGTTGAGGTGGGCGGGGGCGCCCACCGTGATGAAGAACTGCGAGCCGTTGGTGCCCGGGCCGGCGTTGGCCATCGCGAGCAGGTACGGCTTGGTGAAGAACAGCTCCGGGTGGAACTCGTCCGCGAAGGCGTAGCCCGGGCCGCCGGTGCCGGTGCCGGTCGGGTCGCCGCCCTGGATCATGAAGCCCTTGATCACCCGGTGGAACAGCGTGCCGTCGTAGTACGGGCCCTGGCCCGGCTCGCCGGTGCGCGGGTCGGTGTACTCCCGGGTGCCCTCGGCGAGTTCGGCGAAGTTGCGGACCGTCTTCGGCGCGTGGAACGGGAACAGCTCCAGGCGGATCGGGCCCGCCGTGGTGTGCAGGGTGGCGAACCGGGCAGTGGCCACGGTGACTCCTCGGGGTACGGCTGACGGGTGGGTGGCGGGTGGTGCTGGTCGGTACGGTTCCCGTACGACCGGTACGGTGACCTGGGCCGTTCGGCACCCGCATCCTGGCACAGCGTCCGGCCTCGTGGCCGAACCGGGTGGGACGGTCCGCACGTCCTACCAGGCAGTAGGGCGTCGAGGGAAAGGCGGGTGGCCGTGATGGTCGGTGCGGTTCTGGTGGGGATTCTGGTCCTGGTGGTCGCGGGGTGCGGCTGCGTGGTGTGGGCCGACCGCGGCGGGCCGCGCTGGACCCGGGCGGCCGCCGCCCTCACCCTCGGCGCCGGCAGCGCGCTGCGTAGCGCACAGCGCCGCCGGCGCCGTCAGGTGGGCTTCAACGGCGGGGACAACGGCGGGGACGGTGGCGGGGACGGCAGCTGAGCCGTCGTCCTCCGGGCGGGACCGGCGCCGGGCCGTCTTCGAGGCGGCACCGGCCGCCGCGTCGGCCGGGGGCGGGGTGCCAGGGTGTCTGCGGGTTTGACCGGGCGGCCCGGCGCCGCCTTCGCGGGGCGGTCGGACGGCCCGGGCCCCTGAGCGCGAGCGCGTCCCCGGCCGCCGCCCGGGTGGGCGGTGGACGGGGACGCGAGGGGGTGTCAGCCCCCGGGTTCTGCTCCCGGATTCAGCTCCCGGGTTCTGCTCCCGGGTTCTGCTCCCGGGTGTCAGCTCTCGGTGGAGCGGCGGCGGGCGGCCGCGACCAGCGCCGCGCCCGCGGCGAGGGCCGCGGCAGCGCCGCCGGCCTCCCAGCCGAGCCCGTCGGTGCCGGTGGCGGCGAGCACGCCGGAACCGGTGGTGCCGGTGGTGCCGGTGGTGCCGCCGCCCGTACGGGTGCCGGTGGTAGTGCCGGTCCCGGTGCCGGTGGTGAGGCCGGCCGGCTGCACGGTCTGCGGCTGCTGCCCGGTGCCACCGGTGCCCGCGCCCGTCCCCGTACCGCTGCCCGCGCCGTTGCCCTGCTTGGCCGCCGCGGCCTGGTCCTCGGCCTGGGCCTTGGCCCAGCCGTCCTTGAGGAAGGCCAGGAGGTCCGCGTAGCTGCCCTCGTAGGCGGCCATGGCGGCCTTCTTCACCGCGGGGCCGCCGGTCTCGATGATCTGGGAGACCTTCAGCCGGTTGTCGCTGAAGCGCAGGTTCGGCAGCTCGACGGTCAGGAAGCGCCGCACGTCCTCGGCGTTGCCGTCCATGGCCTTCTGGGCGGCCGCGGCGGTGTGCGGGCCGGTCTCCTTGTCGGCGATGACGCGCAGCACCTCGACCCGGTCGTCCTCGAACTGGGCTTTGGCGAAGCCCTCGTTGAGGAAGGCCTCGACGGCCGCGTCGGTGCCGGCGTCCAGCGCCTTGCTGGCCGCCTCGCGCACGCCCGGGCCGCCCTGGTCCATGAGCTGGCTGAGCTTGACCCGGTTGTCGTCGCTGCGCAGCCTGGGCAGCTTGGTCGTCAGGAAGGTCCGCAGGTCGGCCGCGCCGCCCTTGAGGGCCTGCTCGGCGCCCTCGCGCACGCCGGGGCCGGTCTTGGGGTCGGCCACCAGGGCCTCGACCTTGGCGCGGTCCTCGTCCTCGGCGCGGGCGGCGTACTGGCCGGTCGCCAGGAAGTCGAGGACGTCCTGGTAGCTGCCGTTCAGCGCCACGGCGGCGGCGAGGCGCAGCGCGGGGCCGGCCCCTTCGGCGCCGTCGGCGATCCGGGTGAGGCGCAGCAGGTTGTCGGGCTGCTGCTTCTCGGCGAGTTCGACCTCGAGGAAGTGGCGCAGCTCGGCGGCGCCGCCCTTGAGGGCCTTCTCGGCGGCCTCGCGGACCTTGGGGCCGGTGAGCGGGTCGGCGATGATGGCCGCGATCTTGGCGCGGTCCTCGTCCTCGGCGCGGGCGACGTACTGGCCGGTGGTCAGGAACGCGGTGATGTCCTCGTCGGTGCCGCGGAGGGCGGCCTTGGCGGCCGCCTTCACGGCCGGGCCGCCGACGGCGTAGATCTGGGAGACCCGGACCTGGTTGTCGATCCTGGTCTGCTCGTCGAACTCGACGTCCAGGAAGTGGCGCAGCTCGGCGGCGCCGCCCTTGAGGGCCTTCTCGGCCGCCTCGCGCACGCCGACGCCGCTCTTCGGGTCGGCGAGGATGCGCTTGACCTCGGCGCGGTCGCGCTGCTCCTGGCCGTCGGCCTGGGGCGCGGTGTCCTTGGCGGAGTCGGAGCCGGTGTCGGGGCCGGAGACGCCGGTCGGCTTGGGGGTGTCGGTGGCCGAGGCCGTGGTGGGGAAGAGGACGGCGGGGGCCAGAACGGCGGCCGCGACGACGGCGGACACCCGGGGCAGCTTCATCTTGAGCAAGACCTGCTTTGTACGAAGGATCATGAAACGCCAACAGCATAGATCTACTTTTACGACTGCCATACCAATTATTTGCCGAATCTCCCATTCCCCCCACCCGGCTACAAATCGCACCGCGCCCCGCCCGTCCGGGGCCACCACTAGGGCCTGTGTGATGTTGTGATCAGTTGGGTGGTCGCACGAGGTCGTCTATCCAGATCATTGAGGCGCGGAGGTGGAGGCCTGCGAGGTAGC
>NZ_JBHJSJ010000034.1:0-89323 GCF_042268845.1 Kitasatospora sp. NPDC056273
CACGCTGTTGAGTTCTCAAGGAACGGACGCTTCCTTCGGACCGCCTTCCAGCGGACCCTCCGGGCTTCGTTCTTTCGTGTTTCCAGCTTATCAGACGCTTTCCGCTCCGTTTTCCGGAGTTTCATTCATCGGATTCGCTTTCCGCTTTGCCGCCCCGGTCTCCCGCGGCGACTCCGGAACTGTACGGGCACCGGCCCGCCACATGCAAATCGTCCCGCCCCGCTGTCGCGGGACGGGACGATCCGTCGTTCGAGCACCGTCAGGCGCGGCCCATCTCCTCGGCGATGGCCGCCGCGAAGGCGTCGATGTCGGCCTCCGTGGTGTCGAAGGCGCACATCCAGCGGACCTCGCCGGTGTGCTCGTTCCAGAAGTAGAAGCGGTAGCGCTTCTGGAGCCGCTCGCTCACCTCGCGCGGGAGGATCGCGAACACCGCGTTCGCCTGGGCCGGGCGGACCACCTCGACGCCGTCGATCTTCCGGACCGCGGCCTCCAGGCGGCTGGCCATCGCGTTGGCGTGGCCGGCGTTGCGCAGGTAGAGGTCGCCGGAGAGCAGGGCCTCGAACTGGACCGAGACGAAGCGCATCTTCGAGGCGAGCTGCATCGAGGTCTTGCGCAGGTACGTGATGTTGCGAACCCGCTCCGGGTTGAGCACCACCACGACCTCGCCGAACAGCAGGCCGTTCTTCGTCCCGCCGAAGGAGAGCACGTCGACGCCCACGTCGGTGGTGAAGGCGCGCAGCGGCTGGCCGAGCGAGGCGGCGGCGTTGGCCAGGCGGGAGCCGTCCACGTGGACGAGCATGCCCAGCTGGTGGGCGTGCTCGGTGATCGCGCGGATCTCGTCGGCGGTGTAGAGGGTGCCGAGCTCGGTGCTCTGGGTGATGGAGACCGCGAGCGGCTGCGCGCGGTGCTCGTCGCCGAAGCCCCAGGCCTGCTGGTCGAGCAGCTCGGGGGTGAGCTTGCCGTCCGGGGTGGGGACGGTGAGCAGCTTGATGCCGCCCATCTTCTCCGGGGCGCCGCCCTCGTCCACGTGGATGTGGGCGGACTCGGCGCAGACCACCGCGCCCCAGCGCGGGAGCAGGGCCTGGAGGGCGACCACGTTGGCGCCGGTGCCGTTGAAGACGGGGTAGGCCTCGGCCTTGTCGCCGAAGTGGCGGCGGAAGACGTCCTGGAGGTGGGCCGTGTAGTCGTCCTCGCCGTAGGCGATCTGGTGGCCGCCGTTGGCGAGGGCTATCGCGGCGAGGACCTCCGGGTGCACGCCGGCGTAGTTGTCGCTGGCGAAGCCGCGGACGGCGGGGTCGTGCCGCCGTACCGCGTCCGTACGGGTGAGGTCGGTCATCGGGCTGTCAGCCACAGGTGCTGTCCGTTCAGTTCTGCTGCGGGGCGGTCCCAGAGGCCCGCCAGGTGTCCGGCGAGGTCGGCGGTGTCGGTGAAGCCGGCGAACTTCGCCTCCGGCTTCTCGGCCCGCATTTCGGGACTGACCAGCGCCTTGATGACCAGGATCGCAGCCGCCGCGGTGGGCTCGCCGTCGGGGGCGGTGGTCTCCTTCTTGAAGGAGTCGGCCATGGCGAGGGTCCACGCCTCGGTGGCGGCCTTGGCGGCCGCGTAGGCGGCGCCGCCGGCGGTGGGCTTGTGCGCGGCCGCGGCGGAGATCATCGCGTAGCGGCCGGCGGTGCTGCGGACCAGCGCGGGCTGGAAGGCCAGCGAGGTGTGCTGGAGGGTGCGCACGACGGTGTCGTGCAGGAAGTCCCAGTCGTCCAGCCGGGTGTCGAAGAAGGTCTTGCCGCCGCGCCAGCCGCCGACCAGGTGGAACAGGCCGTCGACGTGGCCGTGCTCGGACTCCAGGTGGTCGGCCCAGTCGTGGACCTCCTGCGGGTCGAGCAGGTCGATCACCTGGCCGCTGACCTTGGCCCCGCGGACGGCCACCCGGGTGGCGTCCAGCGCGGACTCCAGGCGCTGGGCGTCGATGTCGGCGCCGATCACGGTGGCGCCGTCGGCGGTGAGGCGGCGCAGCACGGCGCGGCCGGCCGGGCCGCTGGCTCCGGCGACGGCGATGACCTTGCCGGCCAGCGGGGCGTTGGTGGAGGTGGTCACGCGGCGGCTCCCTGGATCCCGGCGCCGGTGATGCCGGCGGTGGCGGCGATGACGCCGCTCAGCTTCTTGTTGAGGGCCTCGTAGAACATGCTCAGCGGGAACTCGTCCGGGAGCACGGCGTCGCAGAGGGCCTTGTTGAGGGCCTTGCCGTCGGTGATGTCGAGCGGCAGGGCCTCGGAGCCCTTCGCCCAGGTGGAGGCCGGGTGCGGGGTGAGGTAGCGGGAGACCAGCTCGTACGCGGCGATCCAGTGGGCCGGCTTCGGCCGGTCGATGCCGTCGCGGTAGAGGGTCTCGATCTCGGCGCAGAGCGCGTTGGTGACCTGCTGGGCGCGCTCCCAGTCGATGCTGAGGCGGTTGTCGCGCCAGCGCAGCGCGTCGTGCTTGTGCAGGTAGGCGAAGAGCAGCTGGCCGCCGAGGCCGTCGTAGTTGCGCACCCGGTCGCCGGAGACCGGGAAGCGGAACAGGCGGTCGAAGAGGACCGCGTACTGGACGTCGCGGGCGTGCGGGTTGCCCTCGGTCTCCAGCTGCACCGCCTCCTTGAAGGTGGTGAGGTCGCAGCGGAGCTCCTCCAGGCCGTACATCCAGAACGGGCTGCGCTGCTTGATCATGAAGGGGTCGAACGGCAGGTCGCCGTGGCTGTGGGTGCGGTCGTGGACCAGGTCCCACAGGACGAAGGTCTCCTGCGCGCGCTGCTGGTCCTGGAGCAGGCCCTCGGCGTCGGCCGGGATCTCCAGGCCGAGCTGCTGGACGGCGCTGGTGGTGACGGCGCGGAAGCGCGCGGCCTCGCGGTCGCAGAAGATGCCGCCCCAGGTGAATCGTTCCGGCGCCTTGCGCACGGAGACCGTCTCGGGGAAGAGCACGGCGGAGTTGGTGTCGTAGCCGGCGGTGAAGTCCGTGAAGGTGATCGGCACGAACATCGGGTTGTCGAAGCGGGTGCGCTCCAGCTCGGCCAGCCAGTCGGGCCACACGACGCTCAGCAGGACGGCTTCCAGGTTGCGGTCCGGGTTGCCGTTCTGGGTGTACATCGGGAAGACGACCAGGTGCTCCAGCCCGTCCTCGCGCTGGGCGGCGGGCTGGAAGGCGAGGAGCGAGTCCAGGAAGTCGGGCTCGCGGTAGCCGGTGTCGGCCCACTTGGCGAGGTCCGCGTCGACGGCGGCCAGGTAGGCGGCGTCGTGCGGGAAGTTCGGAGCGAGCTCCTGGACGGCGGCGCGGACGGTCGCGACCAGCGGGTCGACCGTGTGCCGCTGGACGGCGGCCAGGTCGATCGAGCCGTCCTTCGACTGGAGCGGGCGCAGCGTCTCGACGGCCTCCTTCAGGCGCAGCCAGGCCGGGTGGCCGGCGAGGGTCGAGACCGGGGCGTCGGCCGCCACAGCGAGCCATGGCGAAAGATTCTGCATCGTGGACTCACTTCGACAGGAGTTATTTCAACGGGAACACCATAAGTACGAAAGGTTCTCCCGTTCAAGGGGGGCCGGACGGGCAAAGCTCCGGCGCACCACCGCTCCGGCGCGGAAACCTTCGGCGGGGGGCGGGTTGTCCGGCATGTGGACAGTGATCTGGATGTTCTGGACAGATGCGCCGTTCTGATGCGAACCTCCCCGCATGCTCCCGGCGGTGATCACGGTGGCCGTACGCCACGACAGCCCGTTCCGGGCGCCCTCCCGTCGGCACGTCTGCTGTCGCTGTCGCTGTCGCGCGCGCGGCCTCTGCTGCCGCTGTCGCCGCTGTTGTTGACCGGCCTGCCGCCGACCCGGCTGCCGCCGGTCCGGCTCGGGGGGCGCCGCGGACGCGGGCCCGTACGCCGACCATGCCGCCTGTGTTCCGGCGCCGCCACCGGGGGGAAGTGACCCGCCGGGATGCGGGCCGCCCGTCGCGCCCTCCCGTGCCCCTCACCTTCCTTCCGTCCCGCCGGTCCTTTCCCTGGAGCCCCGTCATGACCCTCCGCAAGCCGTCCGCCGTACTGCCCATCGCCGCGCTGGTCGCCGCCGCGGCCGTGCTGACCGCCTGCGCGCCGCAGGACTCGAAGTCCGACGCCGCCCCGGGCGCCTCGGGCGCGGCCGGGTCGGCGGCGGGCTGCGCGCCGGGGGCGCTGGCCACGCGTACCGCCGGGACGCTGACCGTCGGCACCGACAAGCCCGCGTACGACCCGTGGTTCACCGAGGACAAGCCGGAGAACGGCAAGGGCTTCGAGTCCGCCGTGGCCTACGCGGTCGCCGAGAAGCTCGGCTACCCGAAGGAGAAGGTCAGCTGGGTGGTGGCGCCGTTCAACAAGGCGACCTCCCCGGGTGCCAAGGACTTCGACTTCGACATCAACCAGGTGTCCGTCAGCGACGAACGCAAGCAAGCGGTGGACTTCTCCTCCGGTTACTACGACGTGCGCCAGACCGTCATCGCACTGAAGAACTCCAAGGCGGCGGGGGCCAGGAGCATCGCCGACCTCAAGGGCGCCAAGCTCGGCGCGCAGGTCGGCACCACGAGCCTGGACACCATCACCGACACCATCAAGCCGAGCACCCAGCCGGCCGTCTTCGACTCCAACGACCTGGCCAAGGCGGCGCTGAAGAACGGCCAGATCGAAGCGCTGGTGGTGGACCTGCCGACCGCCTTCTACATCACCGGCGCCGAGGTGCCGGAGGCCCAGGTGGTCGGCCAGTTCGAGGTGTCCTCGCGGGCCGAGCAGTTCGGCCTGGTGCTGGACAAGGGCTCCAAGCTGACCGGCTGCGTCTCCCAGGCGGTGGACGCGCTGCGCGCCGACGGCACGCTGGCGAAGCTGGAGAAGCAGTGGCTCTCCGACGCCGTCTCGGCACCGGTGCTGAAGTGAGTGCTGACCTGGGCCCCCGGCCGAGCGGGGAGTCGTCGGGCGGGGAATCGTCGGGCCGGGAGGGCTCGGTGGACCTCGCCAAGGCCCCGGCGGCGCGGACCGGGACGCCTGCCGCGGAGGACGGCTACCGCCCGTCCGAGCGGCGGCTGGCGCACGAGGCCTACCGGCGCTCCCGGGCCCGCCGCTCGGCGCTGATCGCCACCGCGTCGACCCTGGCGACGGCCGTCGTGCTCTACCTGCTGGTCGTCAACTCCCCCGGCTGGGAGGTGACCCGGCGGACCTTCTTCAACCTCGACTACGCCCGCCAGGCACTGCCCGAGGTGCTGAAGGGGCTGCGGCTGAACCTGGAGCTGATGCTCGGCTGCGGGGCGCTGATCCTGGTGTTCGGGCTGCTGCTGGCGGTGCTGCGGACGCTGCGCGGGCCGGTCTTCCTGCCGGTGCGGCTGCTGGCCACCGCGTACGTGGACTTCTTCCTCGGGCTGCCGATGATCATCTGCCTGCTGGTGATGATCACCGGGGTGCCGGCGCTGCGGCTGACCGGGGTGACCACCGATCCGCTGCTGCTGGGCGGGGCCGCGCTGGTGCTGACGTACTCGGCGTACGTCTCCGAGGTGTTCCGCTCCGGCATCGAGTCGGTGCACCCGAGCCAGCGCGCCGCGGCCCGGTCGCTGGGGCTGACCAACGCGCAGGCGATGCGGTACGTGGTGCTGCCCCAGGCCGTCCGCCGGGTGGTGCCGCCGCTGCTCAACAACCTGGTGAGCCTCCAGAAGGACACCGGGCTGGTCTCGATCGGCGGGGCGATCGACGCGGTGTACGCGGCGAAGATCATCGCGGCCCGGTCCTTCAACTTCACGCCGTACCTGGTGGCGGGGCTGGTGTTCATCGTGCTGACCATTCCGTTGACCCGGTTCGCCGACTGGCTGACCACCCGGATGACCCGCCGTCAGCTGCAGGGAGGTGCGGTGTGACGTCGAGCGAGGTGCTCCGGCTGGAGTCGGTGCGCAAGACCTTCGGCGACCAGGTGGTGCTGCGCGACGTGGACCTCGCCGTGGCCGAGCACTCGGTGACGGCGCTGATCGGGGCGTCCGGCTCCGGCAAGTCCACGCTGATGCGCTGCGTCAACCTGCTGGAGGGGATCGACGACGGGGCGATCTTCCTGGACGGTGAGGAGATCACCGATCCGCGCGCGGACGAGGACGCCGTACGGCGCCGGATCGGCGTGGTGTTCCAGTCGTACAACCTGTTCCCGCATCTGACGGTGCTGGAGAACATCACGCTCGCGCCGCGCCGGGTGCACCGGGTCGCCCGGGCCGAGGCGGAGGCGCGGGCGCTGGAACTGCTCGACCGGCTCGGGCTGGCGGCCAAGGCGAAGGAGTACCCGGACCGGCTGTCCGGCGGGCAGCAACAGCGGGTCGCCATCGTGCGCGCGCTGGCCACCGGGCCGCGGCTGCTGCTCCTGGACGAGATCACCGCGGCGCTCGACCCGGTGCTGGTCGGCGAGGTGCTGTCGGTGGTGCGGGACCTCAAGGAGCAGGGGATGACGATGGTCCTCTCCACCCACGAGATGGGCTTCGCCCGCGAGGTCGCCGACCGGGTCTGCTTCCTGGACGGCGGGGTGGTGCTCGAACAGGGGCCGCCGGAGCAGGTGTTCGGCGACCCGCGGGAGGAGCGCACCCGGCAATTCCTCAGCCGGGTGGTCGCCTCGGGGCGGCTCCAGGGCTGAGCGGGCACGCCCGGCCGGCGGGTACCGCACTATGCGGCCGGGGTTTGCCACGAGGCGTGCGGTGGGCGTGCGACAGGCGTGCGGCCAGGGCTTTCGCGAGGACGGGCACCACTGTGCGCCCCCGTACGCGCCCTGGCCACGCCCGGCCGGGTGCGGTGATCGTGGACCGGATGTCCGTCGCCGCGCACGGGGGCGGCGCACGGGCGACAGCCGACGGGTGACAACTGACAGCCGACAGATTTCATCATCTGTTCGCTGACCGCTGTCCGTTGTCATCTGTTCGCCGCCCGCCGCCCCGTCGCCCACCGCCCTGGGAGGCCGCCGTTGCACGGACCCGCCCTGGTCAACTGGCTCCTCGCCCTCCTCGCCGCCGGCGCGGGCACCTCCTGCCTGACCCGGCTGCGCCACTCCCCCTGCGCCCCGGGCGGCGCACACCGGCCGCTCGCCCGCGAGTCCGACGCCGCCGAGGCCCTGATGGGGCTCGGCATGGCCGCGATGGCCGTCACCGGCGCCACCGTCCCGGCCGCCGTCTGGGCCGGGCTCTTCGGCCTCCCCGCCGCCGCCTTCCTGCTCGCCGCCGTCCACGCCCCGGCCGGGCGGGCGCACCGCCTGCACCACGCGGTCGGCGCGCTCGCCATGACGTACATGGCCCTCGCGATGGCCGGCGCCTCCGGCCACGGGCACCACCAGGCCGCCGCCCTGGGCCTTCCGGCGCTGACCGGGGCGCTCCTCCTCTACTTCGGCGGGTACACCCTCTGGACCGGCAGCCGGCTGCTGCGCACCCCGGCGGGCGCCCTCGCGGTCGGCACCGCCGGTCTGCCGCAGGCCTGCCGACTCACCATGGGGATCGGCATGTTCGCCATGCTCCTGACCATGTGACGGCCGCACGCCACGACCTCCGGCACCCCAAGGCCCCCGTCCGGGCGTGGCGTTGGTCACTGGCCGGACGAAAGCCGTTCCACCGGACGTCGCCAGCGCATAGGTTGGCGGGGAGCGCGTTGTCGCGTTCCGTGCGTACTCGGGGAGCCCATCGATGCCTGCCCTGATCGGCCTGCTGCTGCTCGGCCTGCTGCTCTCGACCGTCGCGCCCCGGCTGCTGGCCCGGGCCCGCTGGGCGGAGCGCGAACCGGTGCTGGCACTGCTGGTGTGGCAGTGCCTGGTGGTGGCCGTCCTGCTCTGCTGTGCGCTGGGCCTCCTCCTGGCGGCCTCCGCCGCCCTGCCGGAGCTGCGCGCGCTGCTGTTCCGCGGCGCGCCGCACGGTGTGGAGGCGGCGTACGGCCTCCAGGAGGCCGAGGGCTGGGGCCGGCTGTGCGCCGCGGCACTGGCCGCGGGCGGGGTGCAGACGGTGCTGGCACTCACCCGCGAGGTCCGCACGGCCAAGGCGCTGCGCAATCGCCGGCACGCCCAACTGGCCACCCGCGCACCCGAGTTGCCGGACAGCATCGAGAGCGACCGGAGCCGCCGGGAGCGGCTGGTGGTCCTGGAGAACGTCCGCCCGGAGGCATGGTCGCTGCCCGGACCGGACTCCCGGCTGGTGGTCACCACCGGCGCCCTCCGGCAGCTGACCGACCGGGAGCTGGCGGCCGTGCTGAGCCATGAGCGCGGCCACGTCCGGGCCCGGCACCACTGGCTCCAGCAGTTCGCCCAGGCGCTCGCCTCCGGCTTCCCCGGGGTCGGCGTGTTCAGCGCCTTCCGGGACCAGGTGGCGGAGCTGGTCGAGCTGGCCGCCGACGACCGGGCCGCCCGTCGGCACGGTCGGCACACCACCGCCCTCGCGCTGGCCGAACTCAACCTGGACCGCGGGGTGTTCGGCTCCTGTCCGCCCGGCCTGGCACAGTCCCCGAAGCGGGTCGACCGGCTGCTCGCGGGCCGTCCGCGGCTCTCCGTCCCGCACCGGCTGCGGCTCACCGTCGGGGCGCTCGCCGCGCCCGCCGTGGTCGTCCTGCTGGCCGCCGCACCGGGGCTGCACTCGCTACTCTGAGGCCAACCCGGCGTCAGCCAGGGGTTCTTGACGTTCCGTCAGCCGGAAAGCCGATCCGTCAGTCGGTGGACGATCCGCAGGCCGGCCCGAGTCCGCCGCCGAGGGTCAGCTCCAGCACCTGGCGGTGGAGCGGCCTGGCCTGCTCGTACCGTTCCCGCCCGGCCTCGGTGAGGGTGAGCACGACGCCCCGCCGGTCGCTCTCGCACATCGCCCGGGTGACCAGTCCGGCCTTCTCCAGGCGGGCGATCAGCCGGGAGAGCGCGCTCTGACTCAGGTGGACGGTGTGGGCCAGCTCGCTCACCCGCACCGCGGGCCCGCCGCCGCCCCCGCACTCCTCGACGAGGCGCTCCAGCACCTCGAACTCGCTCATGCCCAGCCCGTACCGGTCGCCCAGCTCGCGGTCGAGCATGCAGGCAGCGGCAGCGTGCCGGGCCAGCAGCTCGCGCCACTGCGCGACGAGACCGGTCTCCGCCGGGGAGTCGAGTTCAGCCACGCCGCCACCCTAGCACGTGCATCGACAATTATTGCGTTCACATCTAATTCACTTGCATTGAATGCATGTGCATGTACTGTCCTCCCCATGACCACCGCGACCGTCCCATCACCCGATGCCCCGTCAACCAGCGGGCCGCACTGGACTCCCCGCCTCTGGGGCACCCTGATCGTGCTCTGCGCCGCCATGTTCCTGGACGCCCTGGACGTCTCCATGGTGGGCGTCGCCCTCCCGTCCATCGGCTCCGACCTGCACCTGTCCACCTCCACCCTGCAGTGGGTGGTCTCCGGCTACGTGCTCGGTTACGGCGGTCTGCTGCTGCTCGGCGGACGCGCCGCCGACCTGCTCGGCCGCCGCCGGGTGTTCCTGGTCGCCCTGGGCGTCTTCGCCGCCGCCTCACTGGTCGGCGGCCTGGTCGACGACGGCGGCCTGCTGATCGCGGCCCGCTTCCTCAAGGGCGTCAGCGCCGCCTTCACCGCCCCGGCCGGCCTGTCGATCATCACCACGACCTTCGCGGAGGGCCCGGCCCGCAACCGCGCCCTGTCGATCTACACCACCTGCGGCGCCAGCGGCTTCTCGCTCGGCCTGGTGCTCAGCGGCCTGCTCACCTCGGTCGGCTGGCGCTGGACCTTCCTGATGCCCGTCCCGGTCGCACTGCTCGCGCTGGTCTTCGCCGTCCGGCTGCTCCCCCGCCCGGTCGAGGAGCGCGCCAAGGGCGGCTACGACGCGCTGGGCGCGATCACCGGCACCGCGACCGTTCTGCTGCTGGTCTTCACCGTCACCGAGGCCCAGGGCGCCGGCTGGCTGAGCGCGCGCACGCTCGGCTCGATGCTCGTCGTCGCCCTGCTGGCCGCCGCCTTCCTGCGGGTGGAGAGCCGCGCCGCGCACCCGCTGGTCCGGCTCGGCATCTTCCGCAACGGTTCGGTCGCCCGGGCCAACGTGGTCGCCTTCGCGATGACCGGCGCCTACGGCGGCTTCCAGTTCGTGGTCACCCTCTACCTCCAGCACCTGCTCGGCTGGTCGGCCCTGGAGATGGCCCTCGGCCTGCTCCCCGCCGCGGCCCTCATCGCGCTCTCGGCACCCTTCATGGGCCCGATCGTGGACCGCTTCGGCACCGGGCGGCTGCTGCCGATCGGCCTGCTCTCGCTGGTCGCCGCCTTCGCGCTGTTCCTGCGGCTGGACGAGCACAGCTCGTACCCCGGCCTGGTGCTGCCCTCGATGCTGCTGCTCGGCGTGGGCTTCGCCTTCGCCTTCCCCTCGGTGAACATCGCCGCCACCGACGGCGTGGGCGACGAGGAGCAGGGCCTGGCCTCGGGCCTGGTGAACACCGCGATCCAGGTCGGCACCGCGGTGGTCCTGGCCGGAGCGACCGCGATGATCACGGCCGGCAGCGCGGGCGGCGACAGCCCACAGGCCCAGCTGGACGGCTACCGGCCGGCGCTGCTGTTCGTCACGATGGTCGCCCTGGTCGGCCTGGTGGTCGCGGCGGCGGGCGCCCTGGTGGACCGGCGCCGCGCCTCAACTCCCGCGCCGGTGCCGGATTATGATTACTCATCAGCCGGGTCGACCGCGGCCCGCGCCGAAGTCCTGACCGAGCGCTGACCCCGGGCCCCGCCCGCGGCCGATCTCCGGGCCGTCGGGCCGTGGCGCCGGCTCCACCAAACCCCCGTGTTGGTGGAGCCGGCCGTCTTCGTGCCGGCCGCCCGGGCAGCGCCCCTCGGGGCACGGTTCCTCGGTGCGGCTGTCGGCTCCGCAAGTATATTGGCTCGCAGCCAACGAACGTTCGGAGCAGACACGATGGCACCTCGCGGGGATTCGGTCAATGAGGAGATGCGGCAACGCTCCCGCCGACGCATCATGCGGGCCACCGTCGAGCTGGTTGACCAACGCGGATACGCGGGCACCACGCTGACGGACATCGCCGAGCGGGCCGGACTCGCCCGCGGGCTGCTCTCGTACTACTTCGACGGCAAACGGCTGCTGATGCAGTCCGCGACGCACCGGATGATGCACCAGTCGCTGGCCTGCGCCCTGGCGGAACTGGCACCCGGTTCCTCGCCGAACGCGCGGCTGGCCCGGGCGATCGACACCGTCCTCGGGCTGGCGCTGGACCACCCCCGGGTGATGCGCTCGCACCTGGCGCTGATCCTCGACCCGGACACCGGCGCCTTCGTCCAGGACCCGGAGCAGCAGCAGCTCGGGGCCCTGCTCCAGGGCCTGCTGCTCGACTGGGGCGCGCCCGACCCGGTCGCCGAGCACGCCGTCCTGCGCAGTGCGCTGATGGGCGGCTGCATCGGGGTGCTGCTGCCGGGCGCCGAGATCCCGCTGGCGCCGATCCGGGCCGACCTCTTCCGCCGCTACGACCTGGCCTGGGAGCTGGGCCGCCCGCCGCAACCGTCCCCGCCGGAACGCGAGAGGCCGCCGGCCCGCGACTGACGGCGGGTGGGCGGCCTGGCGGACCGACTGCCGGGGGCCTCGCGAGGGAGGGATCTCACAGGCCCCGGACGGCAGCGGCTCAGCGTTCCTTCAGGATCGAGGCGAGCAGGTCTATCGTGCGCTCCGGCGTGAGACTGTCCACGCAGAGCCGCTCCATGACCTGGATGTAGGCGTCGACGTCGTCGCGCTTGTCCAGGTAGAGCGCGCTGGTGAGCTGCTCCAGGTAGACCACGTCCGCGAGGTCCTGCTCCGGGAAGCGCAGGATCGTGAACGCCCCGGACTCGCCCGCGTGCGCGCCGAACCGGAACGGCATGACCTGGATCACCACGTTGGCCTGCTCGGCGACGTCGATCAGGTACTGCACCTGACCGCGCATCACCTGGGGCCCGCCGACCGGCCGGCGCAGCGCGGCCTCGTCGATGACCGCCCACAGGCGCGGGCTGGCCCCCTCGGTCAGCAGTTTCTGACGGCGCAGCCGGAGGCTGACCCGCCGTTCGACCTCCTCCTCGCTGATGACCGGCCGACTCTGGCCGAAAACCGCCCGTGCGTACTCCTCGGACTGCAGCAGTCCGGGGATGAACTGCACCTCGTAGGTGCGGATGAGCTGGGCGGCCTCCTCCAGGCCGACGTAGGTCTGGAACCAGCCCGGCAGCACGTCGTTGAAGCTGTGCCACCAGCCGGACTTGTTGGCCTCGCGGACGAGGCCGAGCAGGGCTTCCCGCTCGATGCCGTCGTCCACGCCGTACAGGCTGAGCAGGTCGGCGACGTCGCGCTCCTTGAAGCTGACGCGGCCGAGTTCCATGCGGCTGATCTTGGACTCGGAGGCCCGGATCGCGTAGCCCGCGTCCTCGCGGGTGATGCCGCGCGCCTCACGCAGGCGGCGCAGCTGCGAGCCGAGGAGGATCCGGCGGACCATCGAGCCGCCGCCCGGCTGAACTGTGGTCATGCGGTCGAAACCTCCACCTAGGGCAAACAGCGCACAGTCTGCCATCAGTTGAGCGCTCACGGTGCCGATACTGACGGATGTTCCTATCAGTTCTGCACTCCACGCACCAGGATGCACGTGCATTCGGCGCTTGCATATGCCAATAGTGCGACTGCACGTGAATCGACTCTTGCATCTGCAGTGAGCGCACACCACCATGGTGCACGTGCACCTGCACATCCCTGGCAATCCCGCGGGCTCCGCGTCGACCCCACGCGCGACTCCGTGCACCGACCCGACGGCGTCCCCCGCGTCATCGGGCGTTCGAGTGCGCGCGCGCCTGGTCGAGGGGGCGGCCGAGCGGCCGAGCGAGTCGGAGGTGACCGGCATGACCCCGGCGGGTCCAGCCGTGTCCGCCCCCTTATGGGAGGAGCTCTTCATGAGCACCGGTACGGCTTTGGCGGTTGACCCCCATGTGGTCACCTGTACGCTCGCTCCTCGCTTCGAAGCCGTCAGAACCGCGCGGGACTTCGCTCGGAGCACGCTCCAGCTCTGGGGCCTGACGGAACTGTTCGACGACGTCGCGCTGGTGGCCTCGGAACTCGTGACCAACGCGCTCCGGCATGCGATCGGCGCACGGCCCGACCCGTCGGGCGGCGCCCTGGGCGAGTACGACTTTCCCATGAAGCCGACCGCGGACGGCCGGCTGCCGATCCGAATAAGCCTGGTGCACCGCGCACCCCAGGTGGTCTGCGCGGTGAGCGATCCGAGCAGCACCGGCCCGGTCGCCCGGGAGGCCGACTTCGTCGCCGAATCGGGCCGCGGGCTGCACCTGGTGGAGTCGTTCAGCCGCTCCTGGGGCTGGCACCCGCTGGGCAGCGGCAAGGTGGTCTGGGCGATGTTCGAGGCCGAGTCGGTCGGCGGTTCCCCGCTGGACGGACACCCCGGGCTCGGCGGCCGCTCACCGCTCGACGGTCCCGTCGACGTCGGCGGACGGCATCGGCGCTCGGCCTAGGACGGGCCCCGCGCTCCGAGCGGGTCCTGTACTCCCAGCGGGCCCCGTGCTCCGAGCGGGCCCGGCGTTCCGGACGAGCCCTGACCCCGGGACAGGCCCTGCGCTCCGGAGGAGCCCTGCCTTCGGGACGGACCCCGCGCCGGACGGCGCGCGGCCGGTCGACGGACACCCCGGGAGGACCGCACCCCGGGCGCTTCCAGCAGGCCCCGTCGAGAGCCTCCGGCACCACGGAACCGCGAGCGGCTCAGCGCGGCCGGGCGGGCCGGGCGGCCGGACGGATCCGGGAGAGGCCTCCGGAGCGAAGACATCCGGAGGAGACAAAGACAAAGGCCGTCGTGGTGTCGGCACCCACGACGGCCCCCCGATGATGGAGCACGGCGGCCGGTCAGACCGCCAGGTGGTCGAACTCCCCGTCCTTCGCCCCCAGCAGCAGGGCGGAGATCTCGGCCCGGGTGTAGATGAGGGCGGGGCCGTCCGGGAACCGCGAGTTGCGCATCGCCACATCGCCGCCCGGCAGGGCCGCGAACTCGACGCAGTTGCCCTGGGAGTTGCTGTGCCGGCTCTTCTGCCAGACCACCCCCTGGAGATCGGCGGCGGCCATCCCGTTGTAGGTGTCGTACGAGCCGTGCGTGTCCTGCGAGTCGTGCATAGAAATCTCCCGAAGAGCTCCGGAGTTGTCGTCCAGCGCGGCGCCCCCGGCACCGCCGAAACGAACGGACCGGCCCCGTACCGGTCCGGCACAACGCCTCACTTGACGTGATGATAGCCGCAGTGCACGTGCATCAGCACGGGACATTGCAGGTGCACGAGGCCTTTTACCCGCAGCCGCGAACTCTTCACGGGCCCTTCCCCTGACGGTACGTAAACGGACATAGCCGATGAATCGTCGAGCCCGCGATAACCGGCCGTGAGCACCTCCCCGCTGAATGTTGATCTTCGAATGCCGGGAGTCGCCCGCCCGTGACCCTCCGTCAAGCCGGGCTCATGCTGTGAGACATCTCACGCGCCCCGGGTGCAACGCCCGCCCCCTCGGATCGCGTCGGGACAAGCACCGGCCACCACGCGGGGGTTGGGCGAAGAATGTCCGGATTGTAGGCAAAGCGCCCGGACCGGCGCCGGAGACGCACCGGGTCCGTACCGCGAGCACGCGAAACCCGTACGGCAGCCGACTGCAAGCCGGACGGGCCGATGTCCTACGATCTCCGGCATGAGCACCGCAGCCATTCCGGGCGCGCCACTGCCCGTCCGTACTCCAGGCTCCCGTGCGCGGGGGCGCCACCGTCGTCCCGAGCGCCCCGAGATCCCGGCCGGCGCCCCGGCCCTGGTGCTCGCCGTGCCCGCGACCGCCGGGCCCGAGTCCCGCTCGGTCGTCGAGGAGCTGCTCTCGATCGTCCGCACCGAGCAGAACGGCGTCCAGACGGCCGTCGGCTACCTCCCCGGTGACGGTGCGGCGGGCGCGAGCGGCGAGGACCGCACCGTGGCCGAGCTGCTGGCCCTGGCCGCCGAGGCCGGGCGGCCGATGCCCGTCCTGGTGCCGCTGGTGCCCGGCCCGCACACCTTCCTGACCGGGCTTCACGCGCTCGCCGCCGAGTACGGCGCGCCCGTCACCGACCCGCTGGGCCCGCACCCGCTGCTGGCCGAGGCCGTGCACGTCCGGCTCTCCGAGGCCGGGCTGGCCCGGGCCGACCGCGCCCGACTGTTCGCCATCGCGACCGCCGCGGACGGCGTGGTGCTGACCACCGTCGGCGGCGAGGACGCGGCCGCCGCGGCCGGCATCACCGGCGTGCTGCTGGCCGCCCGGCTGGCCGTGCCGGTCGTCGCCGCCGCGCTCGACGTGCCCGGCTCGGTGGCCGCGGCCGTCAACCACCTCAAGGACACCGGCTCGCAGCGCCCGGCGCTGGCCCCGCTGGTGATCGGCCCGGAGGCGGACTCCGAGCTGCTCGCCACCGCCGCCGAGGAGACCGGCTGCCCGTCGGCCGCGCCGCTGGGCGCCTACCCGTCGGTCGGCCAGCTGATCGCCTCCACCTACCTGGCCGCGCTGCCCACGCCGTCCCCGGAGGACCTGGCACGGGCCGAGGCGGAGGCGGCGGCCGCCGCCGAGGCCGAGGGGGTCGTGGAGGGCTCCCGTGGCGCCCACGCGGCCGCCGAGGGGCCTGGCGGACGATAAGGACACCGCGCGCGGGTTCGCGCGCACCGAAGGGCCCGGAACGGATCGCGTTCCGGGCCCTTCCGTGTACTTCCCCCACCCCGTCCGTCCCGTACGGGAGTCACCCGGCAATGAAGGGGAATGTCCGTTCTGGCGCTATTTGAAAGGAAATAGGGAGCGTGGATTCACATGCTCCGATCGCGACCGCTCCCCCACCCGCCGGAGTGCGCCACTCCGCGATTCGACGCACCGTCACGCCACTCCTGAGGCGGAGCCAGTTGTCGGCTTCCACAACAGCATTGCCTGAAAACGATCATTTACGATCATGGTGAGTGGCAATTTTGGCAGTTTCCACTAAACCGTGATGCACATCACAGTGGTTTGCAGTTTGAACTTAAGTCTGATTAACGTGCTCCCCGTTCGTGACCACACGAACCCGGTCATCCGCAACGCCGAGTCCTGCCGTCGGATGTCCTGGAAGCGCGAAAACGCACCACGGCAGGAGCGGGGGACCCACAGGTAAGTCGCCCCGGACCGCTCTCCGGAACGGTCCAGGGCTAGGGGTGAAGCCGTGCTCACCGCACGGCCGGGCAACTCCAGCCCGAATCCGACAGCTCACCTCGCAGGCGTGGGAGAGGACCACGTCTTCATGCTGCCCACCAACGGCACCCGTCTGTCCGGCCGTACCCGTCGCGTGATCGCCGCCCTCGGCGTCGCGGGCGTCGGCCTCACCGTCCCCTGCCTCACCACCGGCACCGCCTCGGCCGCCTCCGTCGCCACCTGGGACAAGGTCGCCCAGTGCGAGAGCGGCGGCAACTGGAGCATCAACACCGGCAACGGCTTCTACGGCGGCCTCCAGTTCACCTCCAGCACCTGGTCCGCCTTCGGCGGCACGGCCTACGCGGCCCGCGCCGACCTGGCCACCAAGGACCAGCAGATCGCCGTCGCCGAGAAGGTCCTCGCCTCGCAGGGCCCCGGCGCCTGGCCGGTCTGCTCCGTCCAGGCCGGGCTCACCAAGGGCGGCGCCGCGGCCGCCGTTGACACCTCGGCGGGTTCGACCGCCGCCAAGCCCGCCGCGCCCGCCCAGAGCGCCAAGCCGGCCGCTCCGGCCGCTCCGGCCGCGAAGCCCAGCGCCAAGCCCGCGCAGCCGCAGACCCCCGCCGCGAAGCCCGCCGCGCCCGCCCAGGGCGACGCGCAGGCCTCCACCGACTCCGCCGCCTCCGGCAACCGGAGCGACTGGGTGCAGAAGCGCCAGCAGCAGGCCCAGGGCGGCGACTACACCGTCGTCGAGGGCGACTGGCTGTCCGCGATCGCCGACCAGCACAAGGTGCAGGGCGGCTGGCAGCGGCTGTACGACCTCAACCGCGGCACCCTGACCGAGGGTCCGGACACCATCTACCCGGGCCAGCAGCTGTCCTTCGGCGGCAACGGCCAGGCCCGGGCCGGCCAGTCCTCCGCCGGCACGTCCGGCTCGGACTTCACCTGGTTCGACCGCTCGCAGAAGTCCGGCCAGTCCGCGAACGGCGGTGCCGTGAACGCCCAGCCGACCGCGCAGCCCGAGGCCCCGGCCGCCAAGCCGTCCACCAAGCCGGCCGCGAAGCCCGCCACCAAGCCCGCTCCGCAGCCCCAGGCCCAGACGCAGACCCAGACCCAGACCCAGGCGCCGGCCGTGACCGGCAGCATGGCCGCGGCGGTCTCCTTCGCCGAGTCGAAGGTCGGTCAGGCGTACGTCTACGGCGGCACCGGCAACGGCGGCTGGGACTGCTCCGGCCTGACCCAGGCCGCGCTGCGCGCCGCGGGCGTCTCCGTCCCGCGCGTCGCCGCCGACCAGGCCGCCGCCAGCACCCACGTCTCGCTGGACAGCCTCCAGGCGGGCGACCTGCTGTTCTGGTCCAACAACGGCAAGGACTCCGGCGTCTACCACGTCGCGATCTACATCGGCAACGGCAAGTACGTCGAGGCCGCCAACCCGAGCTCGGGCGTCCGCGAGCAGAGCATCGCCAACTGGGCCCCGGACTTCGCCGGCCGGGTCTGAGGACGGCGCGCGGTCCACGGTCCACGGCTGACGGACCTCCGGTAACAGCTGACGGGTAACAGATAACAGCTGACAGATTTCAACATCTGTCAGCTGTTATCCGTCAGCTGTCGGCCGTCGTCCGAACGCTGACCGCCCACCACCCCCGGGGAGAGTCTGGTCGCTCCTCCCCGGGGGTTCCGGCGTTCCCGGGGCCACGGCGTGCCCGACCGTTCCCGACCGCGGTTCCGCCCCGTTCCGTGGTGGATCGCCGCCCCAGCGGGCATGCTGCTGCTCTGCACCCGAGGAGGAGTCACATGGCCCAGGTCACCGTCACCCTCGACGCGAACCTCGCGATCGACGCGATGATGCTTTCCGGCACCAAGAGCCCCCAGGACGCCGTCGAACTGGTCCTGCGCGACTACCTGGCCCGCGGCCGCCGCACCGAGACCCGTACCGGCGAGGCCGCCGACGGGCACCGCCTGACCGCCGACCGCCCGACCGCCCAGGAGGGCTGACCCACCCCACGGCCCGCCACGGTCCGGCACGGCCCGCGACGGCCGACCGCGCGCACGCCGACGGGCCCCGGAGAGCGATCGCCCTCCGGGGCCCGTCCGACGGCCGTGGCGGCCGGGGTTCAGCGCGCGCAGGCCCCGGTGGACCCGCGCATCACCAGCTCCGGCTGGAACATGAACTCGCCGCGCTGGGCGGCGTTCCCGCCGACCTCCTCCAGCAGCGCGTCCACCGCCGCCGTGGCCATCGCCTCGACCGGCTGGCGGATCGTGGTCAACGGCGGCTCGGTGAAGGCGATCAGCGGAGAGTCGTCGAAGCCGACCACCGACACGTCCTGCGGCACCGACAACCCGCGCTGCCGCACCGCCCGGATCGCCCCGAGCGCCATCATGTCGCTCCCGCAGACGATCGCCGTGCAGCCCTTGTCGAGCAGCGCGCCAGCCGCCGCGTGCCCGCCCTCCACGCTGAACAGCGTGTGGTGGACGAGGTTCTCGGCCTCCTCCCGGCCGAGCCCGAGCACCTCGCGCATCGCCGCCGTGAAGCCCTCGATCTTCCGCAGCACCGGTACGTACCGGCGCTGACCGACGGCCAGCCCGATCCGCTCGTGCCCGAGTTCGGCCAGGTGCTGGACGGCCATCCACATCGCGGCGCGGTCGTCCGGCGAGATGAACGGCGCGTCGATCTTCTCGCTGTAGCCGTTGATCAGCACGAACGGCACCCCGCGCCCGGCCAGCCGGGCGTAGCGGTCGTGGTCGGCGGTGGTGTCGGCGTGCAGGCCGGAGACGAAGACGATGCCCGCCACGCCCCGGTCCACCAGCATGTCCACCAGTTCGTCCTCGGTGGACCCGCCCGGCGTCTGGGTGCACAGCACCGGGGTGTAGCCGTGCCGGCTGAGCACCTGCTCGATCACCTGGGCCAGCGCCGGGAAGATCGGGTTGCTGAGCTCCGGCGTGATCAGACCGATCAGCCCGGCGCTGCGCTGGCGAAGGCGGGTCGGCCGCTCGTACCCGAGCACGTCGAGTGCCGCCAGCACGGTCTGCCGGGTGGCGGCGGAAACGTTCGCCTTGCCGTTGAGCACGCGGGAGACGGTGGCTTCGCTGACCCCCGCCTGCGCCGCGATGTCTGAGAGTCGCGCCGTAGTCACGGTCCCAGAGCCTATTCCAACCACGTCAGACCGCCCACCAGCCGGTGCTGTCCGGAGCGAGCACCGTCTCGCCGCCGTCCACCACGAGGTCGGTCGAGGCGAGCAGCAGCGTGCCCGGGGCCGCGATCCGCACCGGCTCGCCGGTGGTGTTCACGGTGCAGACGAAGGCGCCGCGGCGGAACGCCAGGGTGCCCTCGGGGCTCTCCAGCCACTCGACCCCGGTGCCGGCGCCGAGGTCGGGCTGGGCCCGGCGGACGGCCAGCGCGCTGCGGTAGAGCTCCAGGGTGGAGTTCGGGTCGCCGGTCTGCGCCTCGACGCTCAGCTCGGCCCACTCGGCCGGCTGCGGCAGCCAGGACGGCCCGCCGGCCACCGGGCCGAAGCCGTACGGGGCCTCGGTGCCGGACCACGGGATCGGGACGCGGCAGCCGTCGCGGTAGCCGTCCTGGCCGGCCTGGCGGAAGAAGGACGGGTCCTGGCGGACCTCGTCGGGCAGGTCGGTGACGTCCGGCAGGCCGAGCTCCTCGCCCTGGTAGACGTACGCCGAGCCGGGCAGCGCGAGCATCAGCAGGGTGGCGGCGCGGGCGCGGCGCAGGCCGAGCGCCCGGTCGCCGGGGGTGCGGATCTGGGTGCCGAGGCCGGGCTCGTTGGCGAACCGGGTGGCGTGCCGGGTGACGTCGTGGTTGGACAGCACCCAGGTGGTGGGGGCGTCGACCGGACGCATCGAGTCGAGCGAGAGGTCGATCACCTCGCGCAGCGCGGCGGCCTCCCAACCGGTGCCCAGGTACTGGAAGTTGAAGGCCTGGTGCAGCTCGTCGGGGCGGACGTAGTTGGCGGTGCGCTGGACGGTCGGGGTCCAGGCCTCGGCGACGCCGATCCGCTGCCCCGGGTACTCGTCGAGGATCGTGCGCCAGCTGCGGTAGATCTCGTGCACGCCGTCCTGGTCGAAGAACGGCATGACGTCGTTGCCGAGCAGCTTCAGCTGGTCGGCGCCGCCGAGGTCGGGCAGGCCGGGGGCCTTGACCAGGCCGTGGGCGACGTCGATGCGGAAGCCGTCCACGCCCATGTCGAGCCAGAACCGCAGGATCGAGCGGAACTCGTCGGCGACGGCCTGGTTCTCCCAGTTGAAGTCGGGCTGCTCAGGGGCGAACAGGTGCAGGTACCAGTCGCCGGGGGTGCCGTCCGGGTTCTCGCTGCGGGTCCAGGCCGGGCCGCCGAAGATGGACTCCCAGTCGTTGGGCGGGAGTTCGCCCTGCTCGCCCTTGCCGGGGCGGAAGTGGTAGCGGTCGCGCAGCGGGGAGCCGGGGCCCTCCCGCAGGGCGCGCTGGAACCACTCGTGCTGGTCCGAGGAGTGGTTGGGGACGAGGTCGACGATGATCCGCAGGCCCAGGTCGTGGGCGTCCCGGATGAGGGCGTCGGCGTCCAGCAGGGTGCCGAACATCGGGTCCACGGCGCGGTAGTCGGCGACGTCGTAGCCGGCGTCCGCCTGCGGCGAGGCGTAGAACGGCGACAGCCAGACCGCGTCCACCCCGAGGTCGCGCAGGTAGGGCAGGCGGCTGCGGACGCCGGGCAGGTCGCCCATGCCGTCGCCGTTGGAGTCGGCGAAGCTGCGCGGGTACACCTGGTAGATGACCGCGTCCCGCCACCAGCCTCTGGACGCGCTGACGTTCGCCTCGTGAGCGGTGTCGGCGGCAGGCCGGGAGGTGTCGGCCAGGTTCTGGGTCATGGACGGTATCCCTTGGGGACTAGAGGAGCGGAAGGCGCCGGGACGTGGAGGCGCGTGACGACGTGGTCGGGAGCGGCGGCGTTGCGGGTGGTGCGTGACGACGCGGTGGCGCGCTACGACTTGGAGGCGCCGGCGGTCAGACCGGTGACCAGGTGGCGCTGCACCAGGTAGAAGAAGGCCGCGGACGGGATCGCGATCAGCACGGCGGTCGCGGCCATCAGGTTCCACTGGGCGTCGTGCTCGCTGACGAAGGTCTGCAGGCCCACGGCCAGCGTGTACTTGTCGGAGCTGAGCATGAACGTGGAGGCGAACGGCACCTCGGCCCAGTAGGTGAGGAACGAGTAGAAGGCCGCCACCGCCAGGCCCGGGCGGGCGAGCGGCAGCACCAGCCGCCAGAAGGTGCCGAACGGGCTGAGCCCGTCGACCCGGCCGGCCTCGTCGATCTCCACCGGGATGGTGTCGAAGTAGCCCTTCAGCAGCCAGGCGCAGTACGGCACGGTGGTGGTCGAGTAGACCAGGATCAGGCCGGTGTAGCTGTCCAGCAGGCCGAGTTCGGAGAGCATCGTGTACATCGGCACGATCAGCACCGCGATCGGGAACATCTGGGTGACCAGCAGCGACCACATCAGCGGCTTGTGCCCGGGGAACTTCATCCGGGAGACGGCGTAGCCGGTGGTGGCGGCGAGCATCACGCCGAACACGGTGGTGACCCCGGAGACCAGCAGGGCGTTGCCGAACCAGGTGAAGAAGTCGGTGTCGGACAGCACGTGCTGGTAGTTCGACAGCGTCAGCTTGTCGAGGATCTGGCCGGGGTGGAGGTAGTCGGTCTTGTCCGGGCCGAGCGAGACGAACAGGATCCACGCGACCGGGAACAGCGCGATCAGGCCGGCCAGGATCAGGGTGCCGTGGGACAGCGCCCGGGCCAGCGGGCTGCGCTCGCCGCGACGGCGGACCTTGGCGGGCCGGGCCGCCGGGGCCGGGGCCGCCGCACGGGCCGGGAGTTCGGTGGTGGTGCTCATCGGGGGTACCTGCCTTCGTGGGTCAACTGGGTCCGGGGCCTCAGCCGTTGGCCTGCTCGTTGCGGGCGAGCCAGCGCCGGTAGAAGGCGGTGAAGACGATCAGGATGGACAGCAGGATCACGCCGTAGGCGGCGGACTGCGCGTAGTCCCGCGGGATCTGGCCGAAGCCGAGGCGGTACGCCCAGGTGACCAGCAGCTGGGCGTCGGGGGCGCCGGTGCCGAACAGCAGGAAGATCACGTTGAACTGGTTGAACGTCCAGATCACGCCGAGCAGCACGACCGTGGAGGAGACGGAGCGCAGGCCGGGCAGGGTGACGTACCGGAAGCGCTGCCAGGCGGTGGCGCCGTCCATCTCGGCGGCCTCGTACAGCTCGGCCGGGATCGACTGGAGGCCGCCGAGCAGCGAGATCATCATGAACGGCACGCCGGCCCAGGTGTTCACCATGATCGCGGCCGCCTTCTGCGCCCACGGCTCGGTGAGCCAGCCCGGCTCGGGCAGGTGCAGGAAGGAGAGGATGCTGTTGACGACGCCGCCGTCGGCGAGCATCAGCCGCCAGGAGAAGACGGTGACGAAGGTCGGTACGGCCCACGGCAGGATGAGCAGCATCCGGTAGGCGGCGCGGCCGCGCAGCTTCTGGTTGAGCAGCAGCGCGAGGCCGAGGCCGAGGGTGTAGTGCAGGAAGACGCAGACGGCCGTCCAGGCGATGGTCCAGACGAAGTGCGACCAGAAGCGGTCGTACGAGCCCGGGCCCCACAGGATGTCGGCGTAGTTGTGGAAGCCGACGAACTGGTAGGTCGCCGGGATCTCGTTGACGCCGATCTTGCGCGCCATGTTGAGGCTGTTGGCGTCGGTGAGGGTGAGCCAGATGCCCTCGGCGAGCGGGTAGAGCACCAGCACGCCGAGCACCAGCACGACCGGGGCGATCATCGCGTAGGCGTACCAGTGCTTGGCGTAGGAGCGCTTGACGCGTTCCAGCAGGCCCGGACGCTGCTCGCGCTCCCGGCTGCCCTTGCCGGTGGCGCCCTGCACGGCGACTGACATCGTTTGCACCTTCTCGGGGGGATTCTCGGGGGGAGCCGACGGCCCGGCCCTCCGGGGGGCGACAGGTGAGGGGCGGCGCCGAACGGCGGACGGTGAACAACTGACAGATGATGAAATCTGTTCTCTGTTATTCGTTCGCCGTCACGCGTTCGGCCGCTCCTCGTCCGCTGTCACCCGTCGACCGGCGGGCCGGGCACAGGGACTACTTGGCGAAGCCCGGCAGGAGCTTGGCGTAGTCGGTGGAGACGGTGTTCAGCGCGTCCTGGGTGCTCGTACCCTGGACGGCCTTGCCCAGGTTGGTGCTCAGCGAGGCGAACAGCGAGCTGTACTCGGGCAGTTCGGGGCGCGGCTTGGCGCTGCTCAGCACGGCCTGGAAGCCGGCGATGCCCGGGTCGGCCTTGACGTCGGCGGTGAAGGCGTCGGAGCGGGTCGGCAGGGTGGAGTTCTTCTGCGCGATGAACGCCTGGCTCTCGGCCGAGGTCATGAAGGCGGCGAACTTCTCCGCGGCGGCCTTGTGGGCCTTGTCGGCACCCGCGTACACGGCGATGTTGTGACCACCGGTGGGAGCGGCGGCCTTGCCGCTGGAGCCGGCCGGGACGGCGGCGATGCCGAGGTTGTTCTTGTCGGCGAAGGCCGAGCCCTTGTAGATGTTGGTGATCTCCCAGGGGCCCTGGACGATCGCCGCGACCTTGCCGCTGTTGAAGGCGTCCATCATGTGGGCGTAGGCGTCGGTGGTGACGTCGGCCTTGACGGTGCCGGGCGAGGTGAACATCGTCTTGTAGGTCTCGACGGCCTTGACGGCCTCCGGCGAGGCGACGCTGATCTTCTTGCCGGCGGCGTCGACGGTGTCGGTGCCCTCGCCGTACAGGAACGGCATCGCGTAGTAGCCGTCCGCGGCCTTCAGCCAGAAGCCGTCCACGCCGGCCTTCTCCTTGACGGCGGCGGCGTCGGTCTTCAGCTCGTCCCAGGTCTTCGGCGCCTCGGTGATGCCGGCCTTGGTGAACAGCTCCTTGTTGTAGAGCAGGCCGAGCGTGTCGGTCACCAGCGGAACGCCGTACAGCTTGCCCTCGTACTTGGCCTGCTGGATCAGGCTCGGCTGGAAGGCGGAGGTGTCGGCGGCGGCCGGGGTGCCGTCCAGCGGCTCCAGGAAGCCGGCCTTGGCGAAGGCGGCGGTCCAGCCGACCTCGGAGCGGAACACGTCCGGAGCACCCTTGGCCCCCATGGCGGTCTGCAGCTTGTTCTGCGCCTGGTCGAACGGCACGTTGACGAAGTCGACCTTGACGGTCGGGTTCGCAGCCTCGAACTTCTTGACGAGCTCCTGGTAGTTCGGCGCCTCGTTGGTGGCGTTCGACGTGTCCCAGTACGTGAGGGTGACCGGCCCGTCGGCCTTGCCGTCGGAGCTGGAGCCGCTGCTGCCACAGGCAGCCATCGAGACCGCGAGGGCCACAACGAGGGCAGAGGCCGCGATGCCACGCCGCATGAGAACTCCTAGGGAGGGTGGGGGTGCCCGAGATGTTCCGAGACAGGCGCATAATGGCTGCCTCGTGCCGACCGCACCGTTGCTGCCGTCGGGCTCGGGAAGGAAGTTAACAGCGGCGCAAGAGGGACGGAAAGTCCTTGCAGCAAGTTTCTGCAAGAAACCGCGATCGTTACGCCCGCGTGTCCTGGACGTAGCCACTCGGTAGTTGACGGCGGCACCGATTGCCCCGTTTCGCCCGATTCACCCCTCCGTGGGCTGGCCGACGGAACCACCGTGCGTGGCCGGAAACGCTCTGCAGCAGACTGGACGCATGCGAATCAGAGCCGTCACCAGGGACGAACTTCCGCTGCTCGCCGAGCTGGAGCGGGCCGCCGGCGCACCCTTCGCCGCGATCGGCATGCCGGAGATCGCCGAGGACGAACCCCCCGCACCCGAGGAGCTGGCGCACTACCTGGAGCGGGGCGTCGCCCTGCTCGCCGAGGCCGCCGACGGAACCGTCGCCGCCTACCTGCTCGCCGAGCCGGTGGACGGCGCCCTCCACATCGAACAGGTCTCCGTGCACCCCGACCACGCCCGCCGCGGCATCGGCCGGGCGCTGATCGAGCACCTCGCCGAAACCGCCGACGCCCCGGCGCTCACCCTCACGACCTTCGTTGAGGTCCCCTGGAACGCCCCCTACTACGCCCGCTGCGGCTTCCGGCCGCTGGCCGAGGAGGAACTCACGCCGGGCCTGCGGGAGATCCGCCGCAAGGAGGCCGAGCACGGCCTGGACCGCTGGCCCCGGCTCTGCATGCGCCGGGACCTGCGGCCGTAGCGCCGGCCCCGGCAGGCCGGTCCTCCTGATCAGCCCTGCCGGTCGGTCCCAGCCGTCAGCCCTTCCCACCGGTCCTACTGGTGGGTCCCCAGCCGGAGCACGGTGGTCGAGCGGAACTCCTCCCCCGGCCGCAGCTCCGTGCTGGGGAACGCCGGGTGGTGCGGGGAGTCCGGGAAGTGCTGGGTCTCCAGGGCGATCCCGGCGAACGGCCCGTACGGGACGCCGCTCGCGCCGGTGACCGCGCCCTGGAACTTGTTCGCCGTGTAGACCTGGATGCCCGGCTCGGTGGTCAGCACCTCCAGGGTGCGGCCGCTGACCGGGTCCTCCAGCAGCGCGGCCCGCACCGGGGCCCCGTCCGCGGGACGGGCGCGCAGCACCCAGTTGTGGTCGTAGCCGCCGGGCCCGGCCAGCTGGGGGTGCTCGTCGTGCACCGACTTGCCGATCGGCGTGGCCGCCGTGAAGTCGAACGGCGTGCCGACCACCGGCTCGGTCCGACCGTACGGGATCTGCCGCTCGTCGGCCGGGGTGTACGCGTCGGCGTCCAGGGTGAGCAGGTGGCCCAGGACATCACCGCTGCCTTCACCCGAGAGGTTGAAGTACGCGTGGTTGGTCAGGTTGACGACGGTCGGCTTGCTGGTGACGGCACGGTAGGCGATCACCAGCTCGCCGGAGGCGTCCAGGGTGTACGTGACGGTGACGTCCAACGCGCCGGGGAAGCCCTGGTCCCCGTCCGGGCTGTGCAGCGCCAGCCGCACCCCGCCCTCGACCGGTTCGGCCGCCCACATCCGGTGCGCGAAGCCGTCCGGACCGCCGTGGATGGTCATGCCGCCGCCGGTCGGAGCGAGCTGGTGCTCCTCGCCGTCGATGGTGACCGACGAGCGGTCGATCCGGTTGGCGTACCGGCCCACCACCGTGCCGTAGTGCCGGGCCGGGCCGAGGATCTCGGACAACCGGTCGGTGGCCAGCAGCAGTTGGGCGGAGCGGCCGGAGCGGTCCGGTGCGCTCAGGGTGTGCAGGGTCGCCCCGAGGGTGAGCACGCTCGCCTCGTACGGGCCGGCCGTGAGCGTCCAGCGCTCGATCGCGGCACCCGCGCCCGAAGGGTCCAGGGGTTCCTGCCGCACGCTGGTGGCCTCGCTCGCCATTGGCCTGCTCCTCACTGGCGGCGGGCGTTGCACCGCGGCCGCCCGGTTCCGGGTCCGTCGAGGGGGCGCCGCGGCAGCCCCGTGTCCGTCAGCCTAGCGACGGCGGCGGCAGCGGGGGCGCTTCCACCAGCCCACGCGCCGCCCCGCGCGCCGCCGTCCACCATCCGCACGCCGTGCGCCGGACCCGACCGCCGGGCGCTGACCGCCGCGCCCGGCACCGGCCGGTCGCCCGCCTAGTCGTTCAGGTCCCCCAGCCGCCCCAGGTCCCGCTGCTGCGGCGGCAGCCCGAGCGCCGAGGCCAGGCCGTCCGGCCCGCTGCCCGCCTTGCGGTAGACCGCCGCCAGCCGCCGGTTGACGATTCCGATCGGCACCCCGAGCTCGTCGGCGATCCGCTGCGGCGGCACGCCCTGCACGGCCCGCTTGGCGACCTCCCACTCCGAGCTGCTGAGCGTCTCCAGGGTGTCCCGGAAGTCGCGCAGCCCCACCCGGTTGGGCCGCAGGCCGTAGTTGGCGAGCTCCTGCCGCGCCCGGTCGACCAGCCCCTCCGCCGAGCAGTGCTGGGCCAGCTCGATGCCTTGGTACAGGCACTCCTGGGCGTCGTCCAGCCGACCGACCCGGCGCAGCGCGGCCCCGAGGTCGACCAGCGCGACGGCGTGCTCGTAGCCGGCCGGGGACTGCCCGAGGTACGCCACGGCCTCCTCCAGCAGCTCGACCGCCTGTCGGCCGTGCTCGATCCGCGCGTACAGCCGCAGCGCGCTGCCGATCGCCGAGGCGGTGCCGAAGGCCCGCGCGTCATGGACCGCCTTCTGGGCGTACTCCCGGGCACGCTCGGGCTCGTCGCCCGCGATCGCGATGGCGAGGTGGCCTGCCCAGGGCGCCCAGACGGTGTTGCGCCAGCCGCGGATCTCCAGCTGGGAGCCGGCCTCGGTGAGCGCGGCGGCCGCGCCCGCGTTGCGGGTCTTGGCGACCAGCAGCTTGCCGTACAACGAGGCGGCGTCCGGCAGCACCATGGCGGTCGCGTGGTACGGCGGGTGGAAGCCGGAGTCGTTGGCCAGCTGCCAGGCCTCGTCGATCCGGCCGCGGGCGAGCAGGGTGTCGACCAGCACGCCGACCGCGTCCCAGGCCAGCGGCAGCATGTCCCCGATCCGCTCGGAGATGCGGTGCGCCCGGCGCAGGAAGTCCTCGGCCTCGGCGAGCAGGCCGCGGCGGAACCGGGCCAGGCCCATCAGGAAGTAGGCGAAGCCCCGGTGGGCACCGCTCCAACCGGCCACCTCGAACTGGATGATGGCGTCCGCGGCCAGCCGTTCGGCCTGGGCGATGCGGTCGTTGTAGATGTACGTGAGGCAGAGCATCGAGGGCAGTTCGAAGCCCCAGGTGGTGTCGGTCCACCCGAGGCCCTTGGGCAGCCGTCCGCCGTCGAGGACCTCGTCGGCGAGCGCGAGCGCCTCCGCGGACGGGGCGCCGCGCAGGGTGAGGTCCCAGGCGCGCATGGCGAGTACGGCCCGGGCGGAGGCCTCCTTGCCGTTCAGGCTCCGGCACATCTCGCCGAGCCGGGCGGAGCGGCCCGGGCCGTCCTCCTCGGACTTGCGGAAGGCGTGCCACATGAACGAGGCGGCCTGGAGCCGCTGACGGCCGGCCGGGTCGACGGTCTGCTCGGCCTCGCGCTGGCAGACCAGGGCGGCCTCGCCCAGCTCACCGGCGTGGGCGAGCACCTCGGAGAGCCGGAAGGTGGCGTCCACGCGCAGTTCGGGCCGCAGCGGCAGCTCGTCGGGGTCGAGGGCCAGCTTGAGCTGGTTGACGGTGGCGACGGGGTCGGTGAGCAGTGCGGAGCAGCCGAGTTCGTACATCACCTCGGCCTTGATCTCGTCGGCGGGCGGCTCGTTGAGCGCGCGGTGCAGACAGCGCTGGGCGGCCTCGGGGGCGCCGATCAGCTGGTGTTCGATGGCGGCGCGGCGCAGCTTCTTGACGATCCGGTCGTCGCCCTCGCCGGAGTGGGTCTCGACCAGGTGGCGGGAGGCGGCGAGCAGGCCGAGTCCGGCGTTCTCGATCTCGGCGGCGGCGATGCCGTGCATGCCGAGGCGGGTGGCGTCCGGCATGGTGTTGTAGATGGAGCTGGCGATCAGCGGGTGGACGAACTCCAGGTTCCCGTTGGGGGTCTGGGTCAGCACGCGCTGCTTGCGCAGCTGCTTGATGGACTCGCGGGCGCCCTCGGTGCTCTGGGTGGAGATCCGGGTGGCGAGGTCCACCCGGATGTCGGTGCCCAGCATCGCGCAGGCCCAGGCGTACCGCAGGGTGCTGGCGCCGAGCCGGTCCAGCCAGCTCTTGAGGGTCATCCCGGTGGCGTCGACGGCGAGTTCGCGCAGCTGCCGGGAGTTCTCCTCGACCGGTTCGAGCTCCTGGTCGCGGACCTGGTCGAGCAGGGCGATGACCTCGAACGGGTTGCCGTTGACGACGTTCCAGAACTCGTAGCAGAAGGCCTCCTCGGCCTTGTCGCCGAGTTCGGCACGGATCATGTCGGTGACCGAGCTGAGGTTGAGGCGGTTGAGCTCGTGCCTGCGCGCCTTGAGTCCGAGGACGGCCCGGCGGAATTCCTGGGTCTCGGTGGGCCAGTCGCTCTCGTCCTCCCGGAAGGCGAAGACGAGCAGGACGGGAAGTTCACTCGATCGGATGGCGAACTTGGTCAGCCAGGAGAGTGACTCCCCGTCCGCCCAGTGCAGGTCGTCGACGATCATCACCATCGGCGCCCGGCGCGGCGCGAGCTGGGTGAGGACGTAGTCGAGGCCGTCGCGCACGCCCTGCGGGTCGAGGCGGCGGGCGCCGGCCTTGGGCTGCTTGAGGCCCATGGCCGGTCCGACGACCTCCTCCCAGGTGCCCATGACCTGGGCGAACACGTCCGGCGGCAGGTCACTGAGCACGGGCTGGAGCAGCTGCCGCAGCACGTGGTACGGATCCTTGAACTGCCGTTCTCCGCCTCGGGCGAAGAGCACGGTGGCGCCGTCGCGGAGCTTGGCGAGCCGCCGGACCTCGTGCAGCAGACTGGTCTTTCCGATGCCGGGGCGGCCGGAGAAGGTGAGCAGGTCACCGATCTCGGTGCCACCTGCGGCGAAGCCGCGGCAGAGCTGGTCCACGGCGGCCTCCACCGAGCGCAGTTCGGAGTCGCGGTCGTGCAGCCGGACCCGGGGCGCGGTGCCGTCGCCCTCGTGGGCGGAACCAGCACCCGCCCGAATTGCGTTCTCCTGCTCGGTCACCGTCGTGCCTCCGCCTCGCCCGCTCGCGTCACAGCTCCATCACTGCGTGCAGCCGAGGTTAGCGCCGCGCGGCCGTTCCCGTGGGGCATTCGTGCAGGCTGGGGCGGACGGTGAGGGTTCGGGCGGCTTGTCAAGGGCAACTGCCCTATATCCCTAACGTCCGATCATTGCATCAGATACCCTACGGCCTTCGAGGTTCGGATGATCTTGCGGAACCCACCCCCACCGCCCGCGCCTCGCCGCGTCAACTCCCCCCACCATCAGCGCTCGAACAAAAAGCGCCCCCAACCTCCGCTGCACCGGGAGTCCGATGTCTGACGACACCTCACTTCAGATTCCGTTCCCGCACCGCCGCAGTCCGCACGGCCCGCGCGCCACCGCACTGCACCGGGACTGGCTCATCCGCCACCCCCTGCTACCCGACGCCGACCACCCCGGCTACGCCCACTGGGAAGTGGTGGACCTCGCCGCGCTCGGCTACCCGGACGCCGGTCCGGACGAACTCGCCCTGGCTGCCGACCTGATGGGCTTCTACTTCCTCTTCGACGACCAGTTCGACGGCCCGCTCGGCCGCCGCCCCGCCGAAGTCGCCCCGATCTGCGAACGGCTGATCGCCGTCCTGCACGGTGCCCGCCCCGACCAGGACTCCCCGGTCGAGACCGCGTTCGCCGACCTGTGGGACCGCAGCGTCCAGGGCATGCCGGCCCGCTGGCAGGCCCGCGCCGCCTACAACTGGGAGTACTACCTGGCCAGTCACCCGGCCGAGGCGGCCGGCCGGATCTCCACCCGGCCGCCGGACCGCGACGGCTACCTGGAGCTCCGACGGGGCACCGCGGCCATGGAGACCATCTTCGACATGGTCGAACGCCTGGGCCAGTTCGAGGTCCCGGCCGCCGTCCTGCACCACCCGGTGCTGCGCCAACTCCGCCAGCTGGCCGCCGACATACCGTCCCTCAGCAACGACGTGCGCTCTTACCCGCTGGAGGCGCCGCGCGGGGACGTGAACAACCTGGTCATGATCGTCCAGCGGGAGCGGTGCTGCTCGGCCGAGGAGGCCTGCGCGGCGGTCATCGCCGAGGCCCAGCTGATGGTCGACCGATGCGCCGAGCTGCGCGACCGACTGCCGGACGTCCACCGCGAGTTGGGCCTCTCCCGGATCGAACGCGTGATCGCCGAGCGGTACGCGGACGGACTGCTGACCTGGCTGGCCGGCTACCTCAGCTGGGAGGCCCGCACCGGGCGGTACCACGCTGTCTGACCGGCGTCCGCCCCGAACCGCCCGACGGGCGTACGGCGGCCCGCCGGGAGCGCCGTCCGGGCCACGCGGCGGCGTGCGGCGGCACGCCGCGGGAACGCGGCCGGAACGCGCGCCCCGCAGCGATCCGGTTCCGGGCGCCCGAGGTGATCCGCTCCGGGGCGCCCCTGGTGATCGGTCCCGGACTCCCGTCGGCACACCCCCGGGAGCGGCCGGCGGACACACCCTCCGTACGGGCCCGGCGTACGGACCGTAGCCGCGCCGGGCGCCGGGCGGTTATCGTGCTCGACGGCGGGCGCCCGGCGGGGCGCCGGTCCGATGGCGTGTCCCACCCCTCCCGCCGGACCGCCCCCTGACCGGGCGGTCCGGCGTGCCGCCCGCGGCCCGAGCCGCGCCGACGGCACCCGACGCAGCGAGGAGACACCGAGCATGACGGTCTACCAGCCCCCCGGCACCCCCGGCAGCATCGTCGCCTACCGCTCCCGGTACGAGCACTGGATCGGCGGCGACTGGACGCCCCCGGTGCGCGGCGAGTACTTCGGCAACCCGACCCCGGTCACCGGCGAGGTGTTCACCGAGGTCGCCCGGGGCACCGCCGAGGACATCGAGGCCGCCCTGGACGCGGCCCACGCCGCCGCCCCGGCCTGGGGCCGCACCTCGGCCGCCGAGCGCGCGCAGGTGCTGCTGCGGGTCGCCGACCGGATGGAGGCCAACCTGGAGCGGCTGGCCGTCGCGGAGAGCTGGGAGAACGGCAAGCCGGTGCGCGAGACGCTGGCCGCCGACCTCCCGCTCGCCGTCGACCACCTGCGCTACTTCGCCGGTGCGCTGCGGGCCCAGGAGGGCAGCCTCTCCCAGCTGGACGAGGACACCGTGGCGTACCACTTCCACGAGCCGCTGGGCGTGGTCGGCCAGATCATCCCGTGGAACTTCCCGATCCTGATGGCGATCTGGAAGCTCGCCCCGGCGCTCGCGGCCGGCAACGCGGTGGTGCTCAAGCCCGCCGAGCAGACCCCGGCCTCGGTGCTGCTGCTCGCCGAGCTGACCGCCGACCTGCTGCCGCCCGGCGTGCTCAACATCGTCACCGGCTTCGGCGAGGAGGCCGGCGCCCCGCTCGCCGCCAGTCCCCGGGTCCGCAAGGTCGCCTTCACCGGCGAGACCACCACCGGCCGGCTGATCGCCCGCTCGGCGGCCGACAACCTGATCCCGGTCACGCTGGAGCTCGGCGGCAAGAGCCCGAACGTGTTCTTCGCGGACGTCGCCGCCGCCTCGGACGCCTTCTACGACAAGGCCGTCGAGGGCTTCGCGATGTTCGCCCTCAACCAGGGCGAGGTCTGCACCTGCCCCAGCCGCGCGCTGATCGACTCCGCGATCTACGAGCGGCTGCTCGCCGACGGCCTGGAGCGGGTCCGGGCGATGCGCCAGGGCGACCCGCTGGACACCGAGACCCAGGTCGGCGCCCAGGCCAGTGTCGAACAGCTGAAGAAGATCCTCTCCTACTTCGAGATCGGCCAGGAAGAGGGCGCCAAGCTCCTGGCGGGCGGCGAGCGGGCCGACCTCGGCGGTGCGCTGGCCGGCGGGTACTACGTCACGCCGACGGTCTTCGAGGGCGACAACTCGATGCGGGTCTTCCAGGAGGAGATCTTCGGACCGGTCGTCTCGGTCACCCGCTTCGACGGCTTCGACCACGCCGTCGCCCTCGCCAACGACACCCAGTACGGGCTCGGCGCGGGCGTCTGGACCCGCAGCCTCAACACCGCCCACCGGGCCGGCCGCGCCATCCAGGCGGGCCGGGTCTGGACGAACTGCTACCACGCCTACCCGGCCCACGCGGCCTTCGGCGGCTACAAGAACTCCGGCATCGGGCGGGAGAACCACAAGGCGCTGCTGGAGCACTACCAGCAGACCAAGAACCTGCTGGTCAGCTACTCCCCCGACGCGGTCGGCTTCTTCTAGGAAGTCGGCTTCCTCCAGGAAGCGGAGCGGCAAAGCGGAGCGGGAGGCCCACCGGGGCCTCCCGCTCCTCGCCACTCCCCGTGGCGGGCTCCGGGGCGATTCGCCTGTTCCGGGGATCAAAGCACATGAATGCGCCCAATTCACCGACGCGCCGCCGACATGCCCGGACGGCCCGCGCGAAAGCCGTAGACAGGACTCCCCGTACCCCAACCCCCGATCCGGGAGTCCCGCGTGACCATCGCCCCCACGAAACTCAGCGACCCCGCCGTCCGCGCCTTCGTCACCGCGGTCAACGCGGGCGACCGCGAGGCCTTCTTCGCGCTGCTCGCCGCGGACGCGACCATGTCCGACGACGGGTCCGAGCGCGACCTGGCGGACTGGGTCGACCGGGAGATCTTCGGCCCGAACGGCCGGATGGCCGTCCAGACCGAGTCGCACGGCGGCCACGCGCTGGTCGCCGAGTTCACCAACGAGACCTGGGGCACGATGCGCACCGCGTGGCGCTTCACCGTCGACGGCGGGAAGATCCGCCGCTTCGAGACCGGCCAGGCCTGAAGCGACCGGCCTGGCTCGGGGCCACCAGCCAGGCCGGGGACTACCGGCCGGGACCGGGGCTACAGGCTGACCCCGGGGCTACCGGTCCAGCCCCAGGCACCCCCGCACCGCGCGGATCAGGTTCCGCGAGCGGACGTCCCCGGTGACACCCGGCTGCATGCCGTTGGTGACGTAGCCGAAGCCCAGCCCCAGGTCGGGGTCGGCGAAGCCGAGCGAGCCGCCCCGGCCCGGGTGGCCGAAGCTCGCCGGGGAGGCCATCGGCGCGGTCGGGCCGTGCCGCCAGAAGCCCAGGCCGAAGGTGGAGTTGACGATCAGCACCCGGTCCGGCCCACTTACCGCCGGCCCGACCGCGCGCGCCAGCACCTCGGGGCCGAGCAGCGGCGGCAGCAGCGCGCCGGAGCCGTCCGCACGGTCGGCCGCACCGATCAGCGCCGCGTAGAACCGGGCCAGCGACCGGGCGGTGCCGATGCCGCCGGCCCCGGGGATCTCGGCGGCCTGCACCGCCGGGTCGTTGAGGTCCACGCCGGGGCGCACCGAGGCGAAGGAGCGGGCGGTCAGCGAGGCCGGGTCCTGGTAGGCGTCCCGGACGGACTGCTTGGGCCGCAGCCGCAGCCCGCTCGGACCGGTCCGCGCCGTCTCCGGGGCCGGCAGGTCGACCAGCTTGCCGACCCGGGGCGCGGCGCCGGCCGGCAGCCCGATCCACAGGTCCAGCCCGAGCGGCCGGGCGACCTCCTCGGCGAAGTACTGGCCTATGGTCCGGCCGCTCACCCGGCGCACCACCTCGCCGACCAGCCAGCCGAAGGTGTACGGGTGGTAGCCGTGCGCGGTGCCGGGTTCCCAGGCGGGCTCCTGCGCGGCGACGGCGGCGGCCGCGCGCTCCCAGGTGAGCACGTCCTCCAGCCGCAGCGGCACGTCCAGCGCGGGCACCCCGGCCTGGTGCGAGAGCAGCTGGCGCACCGGGACCCGGCCCTTGCCGGCCGCCGCGAACTCCGGCCAGTACGAGGCCGCCGGGGCGTCCAGGTCGAGCAGGCCGCGCTCGACCAGCAGCAGCGCGGCGGTCGCGGTGAGGCCCTTCGTGACCGAGCGCAGCACCTGGGCGGTGCCCGCCGTCCACGGCACCGCGGGCGCCGGCCGGCCGCCGACCTCCGGCCGGGCGTCGCCGCCCCACAGGTCGACCACCTTGCGGCCGCGCACGTACAGCGCGAAGGCCGCGCCGAGCTCGCCGTAGTCGGCGAAGTTCCGTGCGAAGGCCTCCCGTACGGGCTCGAACCCCTCGGCCGTCTCGCCCCAGATCTCCACCACCGCGTGCCGTCCTCGACCAGTTCCGCTGCTTCTCATGCCATGTGCGCTCGCTTTCGATCTCCTTCGATCCTTCTTCGATCGAATTCGTTCGAACCGAGCCCCGAAACCCTAACCTGTCCCCCATGACCAACCCTGCCGAGGAACTGCTGGACATCGTCGACGAGCACGACCGCGTGATCGGGACCGCCCTGCGCGGCGAGGTGTACCGGCGCGGGCTCACCCACCGCTGCGTCTTCATCCTGGTCCGCGACCCGGCCGGACGGATCTTCGTCCACCGCCGCACCGACACCAAGCTGTTCGCCCCCGGCGCGTACGACATGTTCGTCGGCGGCGTGGTCGGCTCCGGCGAGACCTACGCCGAGGCCGCCGTCCGCGAGGCCGAGGAGGAACTCGGCGTCCACGGCGTCACCCCGCGGCCCCTGTTCAAGTTCCTCTTCGAACAGGACCGGCTCTCCTGGTGGTGCGACATGTACGAGGCGGAGTGGGACGGCCCGGTCTCCCCCCAGGAGTCCGAGGTCGCCTGGCACGCCTGGCTCACCCCCGCCGAACTCGCCGACCGCCTCACCCGCGACACCTTCGTCCCCGACGGCCTGGAGGCCTACCGCCGCTACCTGGAGCTCCGGTCCGCCTAGCGCCGCCGAGGCCTCGGAGCCGACGGTTCGGGGTGCGGGGCGGCGTGCGGGCTTCGGAGACGGCGTGCGGGCCGACGGGCGGCGCGCCCCAGGCTCCACCGGAGGGCCCGCGACGAACTAGGGTGGCGCGCATGGCCTCCCGTACGCCGTCTCCGACGGCCGACCACGCAGCACGGACCTCCGCATCCGCCGGGGCGGCGGGCGGGCGGCCGCGTCGGCGGCTGAGCGTGGACGAGCGGCGGGAGCAGCTGATCGCCGTGGCGCTGGAGCTGTTCAGCCGCCGGCCGCCGGAAGAGGTGTCGATCGACGACATCGCCGCCGCCGCGGGCGCCTCCCGGCCGCTGGTCTACCACTACTTCCCCGGCAAGCAGGCGCTGTACGAGGAGTCGCTGCGGCGGGCCGGGCAGGAGCTGTCGGCGCGGTTCGAGGAGCCCATGGAGGGGCCGCTGTCGGAGCGGCTGCACCGGGTGATGGGCCGCTACCTGGACTTCGTGCAGAGCCACGGGCCGGGCTTCGCCGCCCTGCTGCGCGGCGGCTCGGTGGCGGCCAGCGCGGGCACCTCGGCGGTGATCGACGACGTGCGCCGGGCGGCGCAGGAGCAGATCCTGGCCCACCTGGCGATCCCCGCGCCGAGCGTCGGGCTGCGGCTGACCGTCCGGGCCTGGATCGCCAACGCCGAGATCACCTCGCTGGAGTGGCTGTCCGAGCGCTCGGTGCCGCTGGCGGAGCTCCAGCTGCACCTGGTGCAGGAGTTCGTCGCGGCGCTCACCCTCACCGCCGCCCGCGAGCCGGCCCTCGCCGCCGAACTGGCCTCCTTCTTCGCCGACGAGCGCCCCGACGGCCCGACCGGGCGCCTGGTGCGGGACCTCGCGGGGCTGTTCGCCGTGCCGGGGATCGTCGAGGCGGTCACCGCGCTCGCGGCCGGCACCCCCGACGACGGGTCCGCACAGGCCACCGGGGCCGCCGCCGAGTGAGCCGCGCGGTCGGCGGATCGACGGCCGTGCCCGGCGGAGCGGTAACCGGGGTCGGCGCCGGACTCGTCGCCGCTCGCCGACCGTCCAAGTGATCATCGGGTGATCCTGCGGTTCGGTCAGGACAGTGGGCTCTGATAGGAATGAGCAGGGATCTGACGGCGCGCCGCCGCGCCGGGGCCGGTCCCACCCGAACCACCGACAGCAGACGGAGCAGAGCGGGGGGCTCACCAGGTGACCCAGGACGTCCAGTTCAGCGTGGAGGCCAATCCCTTCGCGGCAGCGGAGCAGGTCTGCGCGACCCTCGGCACCCTCACCGACGCCCTCTTCGACCAACACACCTCGCGCCACCCGGCGGCCTCGCTGAGCGCCCTGCGGACGGCCGAACACCCCGCCGCCGAGGCGCTGTTCGCCCTGCCGCTGGCCCCCAACGGCCCGGTGCACACCGCCCTCGACCGGCTCGGCACGGTGACCACCGCGGGCACCGGACGGCCTGGCACCGGCGCGCGGCTCACCGACCGGGTGGTCACCGCGCTCCAGGCCCGGTACGGCGGCGGCGCGGTGCGCGGTGCCATCGCCGACCGGGGCACCACCTCGGCCGCGCTGTTCCAGCTCCCGGTCACCGGCGAGTTCGCCGACGCCAAGCTGCGTCCGCCGTTCGCCCCCGCGCTGGCCGCGCTGGCGGCCGGGCAGCAGACCCGCCAGCCGGTCGAACTGCCCACCGGCGCGGGCGCCGAGGTCCGGCTGGTCGTACCGCCCGGCTTCCACTCGCTGACCTCCCCGGGCGGCCCGCCCGGCGTCTCCGCCCGTACGGTGCCCCCGCTGCCCGACGGCGCGGACCGGACCGGCGGCAGCGCGACCGGTGGGAGTGCGAGCGGTGGGAGTGCGAGCGGCGGGAGCGCCCCGGCCACCGTGGCGGCCGCCGATGAGCTGGCCCGGCACCTGGCCGAGGTCGCCGAGGAGCTGTTCAGCGCCACCGGTCCGGAGCCTCGGCGCGACTTCGCGGTGATCTCCGCCACCCTGGCCGACCTGATCCGCGACGCGGGCGTCGTGTACGCCGGCGTCTGCGCCCTGGAGCTGGACGACCGCGCCTCGGACGCCGCCCTGGTCGTCTCGCTCGCCCGGCACCCGCTGCCGATCACCGCGCTCGCCACCGAGCTGGCCACCGTCCGGCGGCACGCCGAGGTGTGGACCGTACTGCTGCCGGCCGGACCGGCCGCCGTCCTGGTCGAGGGCCGGACCGTCCCGGTACCCGGACCGCTGGCCGCCGACGGACAGCGGCGCTGGGTGGTCACCTCGGCCGTCCAGGCCTTCGTGCCGCTGCCGGACGGCGGGACAGTGCTGTGCGCCCAGCTGTCCACGGCACGGCCGGAGGACTGGGAGCTGTACACGGAGGCGTTCGCGGAGCTGCTGAAGAGCATCCAGTTCGGCTGGGACGGCGTACCGGTCCCAGGCGCCGCGGCCGCCGTCCCGGCCGCCGCGGTGAGCAGTGTTCCGACCCCGGCGCCCGCTCCCGCCCCGACCCCGTCGCCTGCTGCCGCCGTCGAGGAGGCCCCGGCGGAGGCGCCGGAGGAGAGGCCGGTGCACCTGCGCGGCACACCGGTGCGGGTGCCTCCCGCGGACTTCAACCCCTTCGCGCCGGTCGCGGAGACCCCGGAGGTCCCCGCCGCCGGTGGGGACCAGGCGGCACCGGACGCCGAGGGCGGACCGAAGGGCACCCCGGTGATGGTCCCGCCGCCGGACTTCAACCCCTTCGCCATGGGGGGCGTCCCGGACGTGTCGGGCGACGCGCCCGCCACCCGGCCCGCCGGGGCGGCTCCGGTCGCCGATCCGTTCGGCACCACGGTCGCGGCCGAGCAGAAGGCCGACCCGTTCGGCACGACTCTCCCCTCCCAGGGCCCGGCCGTCCCGCCGCCGCCCTCGACCCCGCCCGTCATCCCGGCCCAGGCACCGCCCGCCGCGGCCGCGGCCGCGGCGGCGGCGGCGGAGCGGAGTTCGGGGCAGGGCGGGGACGCGGAGGAGCCGGCTCCGGGCAAGGGCACGCCGGTGATGGTCCCGCCGCCGGACTTCAACCCCTTCGCCATCGGGGGCCTCCCGGACCTGTCGGCTCCCGAACCGGAGCCGGCGGAGGAGGCGGACGCCGAGCCGCAGAACCGCCCGTTCGGCTGAGCCGGAGGCGGGGGAAGCCGCTGCGCGCCGTCACCGCGAACGGGTGACGGCCGTCAACGGACAGCTGACAGGTAACAACCGACAGATAACAGCTGACAGATAACAGCGAACGAAATCTGAAATCTGTTACCTGTCATCTGTCAGCTGTTCGCCGTCCCCTGTCCCCGCCGCCCCCTGCCCCGCCGCTCGATCATCAGACCGACCCCGTCCAGCATCCGCGCCATCCCGAACTCGAACAGCGCCTCCAGGCCCAGGTCGATCTCCGGCCCCCGGTTCATCGCGTCGAACATCGGGAACCGCTCCGGATCCGCCATCAGCCGGGCGTGCTCCTCACCCTCCACCCGGTCCATCCACTCCTCCGCGGACAGCCCGCTGTCCTGCTCGGCCTGCGCCTCCCGCTCGAAGTGGACGGCCAGCCCGCACACGAACGCCGCCAGGGCGACGGCCGCCTGGGCCATCTCCTCGCCGCTCAGACCCCGCCCCGCCAGGGCGGCCATCGACCGCTCGGTGTGCACTGCGGCGTCCGGCGCCAGCACGGGCCGGGTGAAGGACATCGTGGAGGCCAGCCACGGGTGACGCCGGTAGATCCGCCACTGCAGCCGGGCGACCGTCTCCAGCCCCTCCCGCCAGTCCTCCGCCGGCGGCTCGGGCAGCGGCTGTTCCCCGAACGCCACGTCCGTCATGAGCCGCAACAGCTCGTCCTTGCCGGGCACATGACGGTAGAGCGACATCGTCGCGACGCCCAGATCGGTCGCGACCCGGCGCATCGACAGCGCCGCCAGCCCCTCCTCGTCGGCCACCCGGACGGCCGTCGCGACGATCCGCTCCCGGGTGAGCTCACCCTCGCCGCCCGCTCTCACCCGCCGCGCCACGGTCAGCTCCGCGGTCGGCTCCGCCACCAGCCGCGCTTCCCGCGCCGGTTCCCGCCGCGGCTCCCGGGCCCGGACCTCCTCCGGAGCTGCCTTCCCGGCCACCACCGTGCCCACCCCGGGAACGGCCCGTACGAGCCCTTCCTCCCGGAGGCGGTTCAGCACCTTGGTCGCCGTGGCCATCGCGACGCCCCACTCCTGGGTGATCCGCCGGGTCGACGGCACCCGCGCCCCCGGCGCCAACTCCCCTACCGCGATGCGACGTCGGAGCTCGGCCGCGATCCGCTCCGAGGGACTCCCGCTCTCAGCCACCCGATCCCACCATCAACCTGCCGTTCAACAGCCGTGGTGCCGACAGCAGTTGACGCACCAGGCGCCAACCACCCGCCGCCACAGCCGGGTTCACCCGCGATCCGGCCGCACCCGGCCCGATCCGCGTCCGCCCTCAGCCGGCCCTCGGCGCGCCCTCAGCCCGCCCGCCGGGCCAGGTGCACCACGTCCGGCACCCCCCGGGCGACCGGGATCTCGTGCGTCACCACGTCCGAGAACCCCACCGCCCGCAGCGCCTCCTCGAAGGCCGGCGAAGGCTGCGCACTCCACACCGCCAGCACCCCGCCCGTCCGCAGCCGGTGCCACAGCACCGCGAGCCCGTCCGCGCCGTACAGCCCGTCGTTGGACTCGGTGACGGTCCAGTCCGGCCCGTTGTCGATGTCCAGGCACAGCGCGTCGTAGCGCTCGCCGTCCGCCGCCGCGAGGTACTCCAGCAGGTCGGTGTGGAGCACCTCGACCCGCGCGTCCTCCAACGCACCGTCGGAGAAGGCGCCGAGCGGGCCGGTCCGGTGCCAGTCGATGATCGCGGTCTCCCGCTCGACGATGGCGATCCGCCCCCAGCGCGGCTCGGCCGCCGCGTACGCCAGCGAGAAGCCGACCCCGAGGCCCCCGATCAGCACCGACGGCCGCTCGACCGGGCCGCCCGTGCGGTCCAACTCGTCCAGCGCCGCCTGGATCAGCAGCCGCTCCGAGCGCCCGTCGGCGGTGTCCATCAGGAAGCAGCCGTTGGCGATGATCTCGAAGTCCCGACCGCGTTGCCGGAGCACCACCTCGCCGTACGGACCCTCCCGCCGGTCGAGGGTGACGACGGCCTCGTGGCCGTCGCGTTCGGGCAGTGCGGTGGTCATCCGTCCCCCTTGGTGGACTCGGGCGAACTCGGCTGCGGTGCCGCCCCCGTACGGACGGGGCGGGCACCTGCCCGACAATAGCCGAGTCCGCACCCGGGTCCGTCAGGCCGTGACCAGCACCCCGACGTACGAGACGCCCGCGACGACCACCCAGGACCCGAGTCCGAGCAGGGCGATCCGCCCGCCGGTGCGGGCCATGGTCGGCAGGTGCACCGCACTGCCCAGGCCGAACAGCGCGGCGGCCAGCAGCAGCCCCTGGGCGTCCGCGGCCAGGTCGAGCGCCCGCTCGGGCAGCACCCCGGTGGTCCGCAGGACGATCATCGCGAGGAACCCGGCCACGAACAGCGGCACGATCGGCGGACGGCTGCCGGTCTTCACCGACTTCTCAGCCGGCTTCGCGCTCGACTTATCGCCCGACACTGCGCCCGCCGCGCCCTCCTCACCCGCCCCGCCCGCCGCTGAGACCCCCACCGGAGCGCCCACCGGCGCCCCGACCGGAACCTCCGCCAAGGCCGCCACCCGCGCCGCCCGCAGGTTCCGCCGCACCGCCACGGCCACCCCCGCGACCAGCGGCGCCAGCAGCACCACGCGCATCAGCTTGACCAGCACCGCTTCGCGCAGCGCCCCGGCCCCGCCGGTCTGCGCGGTGGCGACCACCTGCCCGACGTCGTGCACGCTCGCCCCGACCCAGCGCCCGAACTCCAGCTCGCCGAGCCCGAGCGGGTGCTGGAGCAGCGGCAGCACGGCGATCGCCAGCGTCCCGCAGAGGGTCACCAGCGCCACCGAGGCCGCGACGTCCTCCTCCTCGCTGCCCGCCGCCTGGCTGACCGCGCCGATCGCCGAGGCCCCGCAGATCGAGTACCCGGTGGCGACCAGCAGCGGCTGGTCCCCGGGCAGGCCGAGCCGCCGACCCAGCCAGAGCGTGCCCGCGAAGGTGGCCGCGACCACCGCGAGCACCATGGCGACGGTGGCCCAGCCGAGGCCGAGCACGTCGTCCAGGCTGAGCTTGAGCCCGAGCAGGACGATCCCGAGCCGCATCAGCCGCTTCCCGGCCGTGGACAGCCCCGGCCGGGCGATCCCGCGGACCACCGGGCGCAGCCCGGGCAGGTGGGCCACCAGCATGCCGAGCAGGACGGCGGCGGTGAGTTCGGGCACGGCCGGCACCAGCGCGTGGATGCCCAGCGCGGCGGCCACTCCGAGGGCCGCGAGCAGCAGCCCGGGGGCGTCGCCGCGCATCGGGGGCAGTGAGCGGGTGCCGGCGGTGCGGTGCCTGAGGGTCAGTGCCACGCCGCCCTCACTGCTGCCGGTCGGCGGGCAGCCGGTAGACCCGCCGGATGCTGGTGCCGAGCCGCGAGACGTCCGCGCCGTAGACGTGGATGGAGATCGCCGTGCTGCTACAGGAGTTGCGCACCAGGTGGATGTCGCCGGGCGGGGCGAAGGCGGCCACGGTGCCGGCCGGGCCGGCCACGTGCTCGGTCTCGACCAGCCGGGAGGTGGGGCCGTCGGAGACCAGCCGGTAGCGGGTCTCGCTCTCCTGGCCCTGGTGGACGCCGGCCACGCACCAGGAGACGTGGTCGTGGATCGGGGTCTGCTGCCCGGGCAGCCAGACCAGGGCGACGACGGAGAAGCTGCCGTCCCCCTCGGCGTGCAGGACGTGCTGGCGGTAGCGCTGCGGGTCGCCCTCGCGCTGGGCGAGGGTGAGCAGCGCGTCGGGCCCGTCCGGGTCGGCGTGCAGGTGCGGGGCGAGGCGCTCGCCGACCAGGTAGGCGGTGAGCTCCGGCGGGAGCCCGCGGTCCACGACGGCGCGGATCTCACTGATCAGCGCGGTCATCCGCTCGGTGAGCCGGTCGCTGCCGACCGTGGCTGAGGGTGTCATCCCAGCAGGTTCGAACCTATGGACCCATCACGTCCAAGGAGGGTTTGTAAGCAATCTCCCCATCAACGCTTATAGGTCGCGGGTGGCAGTCCTTGCTCGTCGGTCATGTCGCCCGCCGACGGGTCAGCACCCGACCCGGCTCGCCGCCGCCTGCCGCAGGTGGTCCAGCACCAGCCCGGTGGCCGGGATCCGCCGGTGCTCGCGCAGCACGTACGCGCTCACCTGCCGCCGCAGGTGCGGCTCGACGGCCCGCCCGGTGACCTTGCGGTGGCACATGAAGGAGAGCACCAGCGCCGGCATCAGCGCGATCCCGACCCCGGCGGCGACGAGCGACTGCACCGCGAGGTTGTCGTCGGTGGAGAAGACGATGTCCGGCGCGAAGCCCTCCTCCGCACAGACGTGCAGCAGGTTGGCCCGGCAGCGCGGACAGCCGGCGATCCAGCGTTCGCCGCCGAGGTCGGCCAGCCGTACGGCGTGCCGGCGGCCGAGCGGGTGCCCGACCGGCAGCAGCACCGTGAGCAGGTCCTCCATCAGCGGGATCTCGTCCACGCCCTCCGGCACCTCGGCCGCTGCGCCGGGGTACCGGAACGCCAGCGCGATGTCGCACTCCCCGCGCAGCAGCCGCTGGACGGAGTCCGGCGGCTCGGCCTCCAGCAGCTCGACCCGCACACCGGGGTGCTCGGCCAGCAGCCGGGCCATCGCCTGGGGTATCAGGGTGGCGTTGGCGCTGGGGAAGGCGCAGACCCGCACCCGACCGGCGCGCAGCCGGGCCAGCGCGGCGAGCTGCTGCTGGGCGGCGGACATGCTGCCGAGGATCAGCTCGGCGTGCCGGGAGAGCGCCTCGCCGGCCTCGGTGAGCCGCAGTCCGCGCCCGGCCCGGGTGAAGAGCGGGACGCCGACGGTGCGTTCGAGCGCCTTCATCTGCTGGGTGATGGCGGGCTGGGTGTAGCCCAGTTCGCGGGCGGCGGCCGAGTAGGAGCCGGCCCGGACGACCTCGTGGAACGTCCTGATGTGCCGCGAATCGAACACCGGCTCCATGGTCCCTCCCGCCCTCTCGTCCACCGTCGGCAGCCCCGTTCCGGCCGCGCTCCGGTCGTCCACGGGCCGCGCCCGGGCGCCCGAGAATCATAAGAGGAATTTGGAGGTACCGACCCCAACCCCACCCGTACCTATGGTTCAGCCCCGAACCGGCCTTCTCACAGCTGCACCGACCTCACCGCCGCGCCGGCCTCACTGCTGCGCCGACGGCGGCAGCCCCACCGGCACCCCGGCCTTGGCCACCGGTGCCCCGCCCCGCGCGCTCGGACTGCGCCGGCTGCGCCGCTCCACGAAGCGGGCGAGCCAGGAGAGCAGCAGACACATGCCGATGTAGATCGGCGCGATCACCATCACCACCGGGATGAACGGCAGGTCGTAGTCCAGGTTGGTGGCGATCAGCTTGCCCGCGTGCAGGAACTCCTCGAAGGTGATCAGGAAGCCCAGCGAGGTGTCCTTGAGCGCGACCACCAGCTGACTGATGATGGCCGGCAGCATCGCCCGGTTGGCCTGCGGCACCAGGACGTACGTCATCACCTGGGTCTTGCGCATCCCCAGCGCGAACGCCGCCTCCCGCTGCCCCTTGGGCACCGCGAGCACGCCGGCCCGGAACACCTCGGCCAGCACCGAGCCGTTGTAGAGCACCAGCCCGGCCACCAGCGCCCAGAGCGGCTGCACCTTGAGCGCGACGAAGACGAAGAAGATCATCACCAGCACCGGCATGGCCCGGAAGAACTCCACCACCAGCGTGGCGAGCCAGCGCACCACCCGGTGGTCGGAGAGCCGCCCGGCCGCGAACAGCGCGCCGAACGGCAGCGCGAACAGCACCGTCCAGCCGAAGGCCTGCAAGGTGTTGCCGAGCCCGCGCAGCAGCAGGTCCTGCACGCCCCGGTACTCGAAGGGCTGCCACTTGGCGTACGTGAACTGGTGGGTGTGGAAGAGCATGTAGACCACCCAGCCGATCAGCGCCGCGATCAGCAGCAGCGCGATCCCGCCGTACAGCCGGTGCCGGGAGAGCGCCTTCGGGCCGGGGATGTCGTACAGCGCCGAGGATTCGACCGTCATCGGGACACCGCCACTCGTCGTTCCAGCAGGTTGAAGACGGCGCTGATGGCCAGGGTGATGATCAGGTAGCCGACGGCGATCCAGACGAAGGTCCAGATGATGCTGTAGCCCAGCTCGTTGATGGTCCGGTAGGTGCCCAGCAGCTCGGTGACGCTGAACGAGCCGGCGATCGCCGTGTTCTTCGCCAGCGCGATCATCACACTGCCGAGCGGCGCCACCACCGAGCGGTACGCCTGCGGCAGCACCACCAGACTCATCGTCTGCCCGAAGTTCATGCCGAGGCTGCGGGCCGCCTCGCCCTGCCCGGTCGGCACCGTGTTGATGCCCGACCGCATCGACTCGCAGACGAAGGCCGAGGTGTAGCAGCCCAGCGCGAGCACCGCGAAGGTGTAGAAGGGCAGGGTGATGTCGAACCGGGGCAGGCCCAGCACCACGATGAAGAACAGCAGGGTCAGCGGCGTGTTGCGCAGCACCGTCACCCACAGCGTCCCGAACACCCGCAGCGGCTTCACCGGCGAGACCCGGAAGCCCGCGATCAGCACGCCCAGCACCAGCGACAGCACGGCGCTCACCGCGAACAGCGAGAGCGTGCCGAGGAACCCGTCCCAGTAGGTCGACCAGTTGTCGGTCAGCGTTTTCACGGCGCGGCCCTCTCAGTACCGGTCGATCTGCGGCGGGTTCGGCGCCGGCTCCCCGGAGAGGCCGAGGGTCGCCTCGAACGCCCTCCTCCAGTCGCCGTTCTGCATGTGGTGCTCCAGAGCGTCGTTGATCGCGCCGCGCAGCACGGTGTCGTTCTTCGGCACCCCGATGCCGTACGGCTCGGTCGAGAACAGCGGGCCGACCACCTTGAGCTCGTCCGGCACCTTGGCCGCGTAGCCGAGCAGGATCGCGTTGTCCGTGGTCACCGCGTCGACCTGGTTGGTGATCAGGTTGTCCACGCAGGCCGAGTAGGTGTCGTAGCCGATCAGCTTGGCCTTCGGGTACTGCGACTGGATGCGCTGGTACGGCGTCGAGCCGGCCGCCGAGCAGACCTTCTTGCCGTCCAGGTCCTGCGGGCCGTGGATGGTGGTGTTGTTCTTGCGCACCAGCAGCGACTGCCCGGCGATGAAGTACGGGCCGGCGAAGCCGACCAGCTTCTTCCGGTTGTCGTTGATGGTGTAGGTGCCGACGTAGTAGTCCACCTGGCCGTTCTGCAGGGCGGTCTCGCGGTTGGCCGAGGCGATCGTCTTGAACTGGATCCGGTCCGGCGGGAAGCCCAACGAGGCGCCGACCATCTTGGCGATCTCGATGTCGAAGCCGGAGTACACGCCGGTGGCCGGGTTCTTCTGGCCCAGGTACGGCTGGTCCTCCTTGGCGCCGACCACCAGGTGGCCCCGGCCGCGGGCGGCGTCCAGGGTCGGCGAGCCGGTGATCGCGGAGGCGTCCTGCACCTGGTAGCTGGGCAGGGCGCTGGGCTGCGGGCCCTTGGGCGGCGGGGTGCCGGGCTTGCCGCAGCCCGCCACCAGCGCGGTGAACAGCAGGGCGGCGGCGAGCACGCGCCGCCCCGCCCGCGCCACGGGCCTTCCCACAGATCTTCCCGCGGGCCTCGCCGCCGGCGTCGTCTCACGGTTCACGGCGCCGCCTCAGTGCTTCAGGATCTTGGACAGGAAGTCCCGGGCACGATCGCTCTCAGGAGCGCTGAAGAAGTCCTCCGGGGCGCGGTCCTCGACGATCCGGCCGTCGGCCATGAACACCACCCGGTTCGCGGAGGCCCGGGCGAAGCCCATCTCGTGGGTGACCACGATCATCGTCATGCCCTCGCTCGCGAGCTGGCGCATGACGTCCAGCACCTCGTTGATCATCTCGGGGTCGAGCGCCGAGGTGGGCTCGTCGAACAGCAGCGCCTTGGGGTCCATCGCCAACGCGCGGGCGATCGCGACCCGCTGCTGCTGCCCGCCGGAGAGCTGCGCCGGGTACTTGGCCGCCTGATCGGCGAGGCCCACCCGCTCCAGCAGCGCGCGGGACTTGTCGTCCGCCTCCGCCCTGGGCCGGCCGCGGACCTTGATCTGCGCGAGCGAGACGTTCTGCAGCACGGTCTTGTGCGCGAACAGGTTGAAGGACTGGAACACCATGCCGACCTCGGCGCGCAGCCTGGCCAACCCCTTGCCCTCCTCGGGCAGCGGCCGGCCGTCGATCAGGATGGTGCCGTTCTCGATCGGCTCCAGCCGGTTGATGGCCCGGCAGAGGGTGGACTTGCCGGAGCCGGACGGGCCGATGACGACGACGACCTCGCCGCGTCCCACCGTCAGCTCGATGTCCTGCAGCACGTGCAGGTCCCCGAAGTGCTTGTTGACCCCGCGCATCTCGATCAGCGGGGTGAAGGCCGATGCGCCGGCCGGGGCCGGCCCGGGGGCTGTGGTCACCTGCTGCGCCGTCCCTTCAGCAGCCAGCCCAGCGCGACGCCCGCGATCAGCGTGGCCAGCAGCGCGATCCAGAGCGGCGCGGTGACGGTGAAGACCCAGAACTGGATCTTGACCTTGTCGAGGTTGGCGAACAGGAACCACACGGCGAGGACGACGATGGCGCCGATCCCGATGTAGCGCGTGGGAATCCCGCCGATCTCACCGCGCGGGGAGCGGGACGAGCCGTCTGAAATCTTGGTCACCGGAGCAGTCTGCGGGCCGGGCGGCCGATTTGCCCGGTTACGCGCCCCTCCGGGCCAGGGAGTAACCCGTACGGGGCAATCCGGCCCCGTACGGGTTTGAAGCCCCCTCCTGGCGGGACGGCCCGCTCCCCGCTCGTCCCGCCCCGGGCCGTCGCGCTACCGCTCGTCCCGCCAGGACCGCCAGAGCGCCGCGTACGGACCGCCCGCCGCGACCAGGTCCGGGTGGCTGCCGTACTCGCTGATCCGCCCGCCCTCGACCACCGCGATCACGTCCGCGTCGTGCGCGGTGTGCAGCCGGTGGGCGATGGCGATGACCGTCCGGCCCTCCAGCACCCTGGAGAGCGAGCGCTCCAGGTGCCGGGCGGCCCGCGGGTCCAGCAGGGAGGTGGCCTCGTCCAGCACCAGGGTGTGCGGATCGGCCAGCACCAGCCGGGCCAGCGCCAGCTGCTGGGCCTGCGGCGGGGTCAGCGAGGTGCCGCCGGAGCCGACCTCGGTGTCCAGGCCCTCCGACAGGGCGTCCACCCAGGCCCCGGCCTCCACCGCGTCCAGCGCGGCCCGCAGCTCGGTGTCGTCCGCGTCGGGAGCGGCCAGCCGCAGGTTGTCCCGCAGGGTGCCGACGAAGACGTGGTGCTCCTGGTTCACCAGGGCGACCTGCGCGCGCACCCGCTCGGCCGGCATCCGCGCCAGCGCCGCACCGCCGAGGGTCACGCTGCCGCGGCCGGGGGCGTAGATCCCCGCCAGCAGCCGGCCGAGCGTGGACTTGCCCGCGCCCGACGGCCCGACCAGCGCGACCCGGCTGCCCGGGGCGACGTCCAGGCTGATGCCGTGCAGGACGTCGGCGCCCTCCCGGTAGCCGAACCGGACGTCCTTCGCCTCGACCCGACGGCCGTCCGGCCGAGCGGACTCGTCCCCCTCGTGCTCCGGCACCTCGCGCACGCCGACCAGCCGGGCCAACGAGGCCTGGCCGATCTGGAGCTCGTCGTACCAGCGCAGGATCAGGTCCACCGGGCCGGTCAGCATCTGCGCGTAGAGCACGCCGGTGGTCAACTGGCCCACGGTGATCCAGCCCCGGAGGGTGAACAGCCCGCCGAGCACCAGGGTGGCGAGCACCGCCGAGGTGTAGACCGCGTCGATGGTCGGGAACCAGACCGAGCGCAGCCACAGGGTGTACCGCTCCCAGGCCAGCCACTCGCGCAGCTTGCGGTCGGTCAGCCGGACCCGCTGGTCGCCCAGCCGCAGGGCCTCGACCGTCCGCCCGGCGTCGACCGTCTCGGCCAGCACGTTGCTCACCGCCGCGTACCCGGCCGACTCGCTGCGGTAGGACTGCGGCGCGCGCCGGAAGTACCAGCGGGAGCTGACCAGCAGCAATGGCAGGCCGACCAGCGAGGTCAGTGCGAGCAGCGGCGAGGTGACCAGCAGCGCACCGAGCACCAGGAGCAACGACACCACGGCGACGGCGAGTTCGGGAACCGCCTCGCGCACCGACTTGTCCAGCCGGTCGATGTCGGTGGTGCCCCGGGAGACCAGGTCCCCGGTGCCGGCCCGCTCCAGCACCCCGGTCGGCAGGGCCACCGAGCGGACCAGGAAGTCCTCGCGCAGGTCGGCCAGCACCTTCTCTCCGAGCACCGCGCCGCGCATCCGCGACCAGCCGGTGAACGCCGCCTGCGCCACCAGGGCCAGCAGGTACCAGGCGACCGCCACCGTGATGGTGGACCCGGCCGTCCCGGTGGCCAGCGACTCGACCAGGCGGCCGAGCACCCAGGGGCCGACCAGCCCGGCCAGCGTGGCCGTCGAGTGCAGTGTCACCACCGCGGAGAACCCGCGGCGGTGCCGCCGCGCGAGCAGCAGCAGGTACCCGCGCACGGCGGCCGGGGAGCCGACCGGCAGGGTGGTGGCCGGCCCCTGCTCCTCCTGGACGGGGGGCTTCATGACGTACTCCTCGCGTGCGTGGCAGGGAAGTTGACGGTGGTCCTCATACGGCCCCACCCACCGGGCGGGCCGCTTCCTCGTCGCGGGTGACCACGGCCCGGTAGGCCGGCTCGGTCCGCATCAGCTCACGGTGCCGCCCGGCCGCGACGACCCGGCCCTCCTGCAGCAGCACCACCCGGTCCGCCTGGTCGAGCAGCAGCGGGCTGGTCGCGAACACCACGGTGGTGCGGCCGGCTCGGGTGTCCCGCAGCCCGGAGGCGATCCGCGACTCGGTGTGCGCGTCCACCGCGCTGGTGGGCTCGTCCAGCACCAGCACCGGAGGGTCCGCCAGCAGGGCGCGGGCCAGCGCGAGCCGCTGGCGCTGTCCGCCGGAGAGCGAGCGTCCGCGCTCGGTGATCCGGGCGCGCATCGGGTCTCCCCCGCACTCCGGCGAGCCCTCCACCAGGGCCTCCAGCACGTCGTCGGACCGGGCCGCCGCGAGGGCCTCGGCCGCCGGGACCCGCCCCGAGGACGGGATGTCGAACAGCTCGGCCAGCGTGCCGGAGAGCAGCACCGGCTCCTTGTCGTGGACCAGCACCGCCGCCCTGGCCTCGGCCAACGGCACCGCGTCCAGCTCCGTGCCGCCGAGCCGCGCCGAGGCCTCTGCCCGTTCGCCCTCGGCCAACGGCACGTGGCCGCCGAGCCGCTCGGCCAGCGCCCCGGCGTAGTCCGGGTCCCCGCAGACCACCGCGGTCAGCTCGCCGGCCCGCGCCGTCAGCCCGCTCGCCGGGTCGTGCAGGTCGGCCTTGTCCGGCCTGGCCAGCGCGGCTTCGGCCGTACCGGTGGTCCGGTCCAGCGAGAGCACCCGGACGGCCCGCCCGGCGGAGACCCGGGCCACGCTCCAGGCGTGCGCCGCCTCACCGAGGATGCGCAGCGGAGCGGCCAGGAAGGCCGTCGCGCCGTACACCGCGATCAGGGTGCCGACGGCGAGCTCGCCGGAGGCCACCAGCCGGGCGCCGTACCAGGTGACGCCGACCACGAACAGGCCGGGCAGCAGCACCTGTTGGGCCTGCATCAGCGACCAGATCCGGGACGACCGGACGGCCGCCGCCCGGACCTTCTGGGACGCGGCCCGGTACCGCTCCAGGAACAGCTCCTCGCCGCCGATGCCGCGCAGCACCCGCAGCCCCGCGACGGTGTCGGCCGCCAGCTCGGTGGCCTTGCCGCCGAGGGCGCGCTGCTGCTCGTAGCGCCGCTCGAACGGCCCGATCAGCGGCCAGACGGAGGCCGCCAGCACCGGGACGCCGAGCAGCACCCCGGCCCCGAGCACCGGATCGACCGTCAGGACCACCACGCTGACGGCCAGCCAGACGATCACCGCGGACCGGACCCGGGCGACCAGCTCGACGTACCAGCCGATCCGCTCGACGTCCCCGCTGCCGACCGCGACGACCTCGCCGGTGGCGATCCGGCGGGACAGCCCGGCGCCGAGGTGCGAGGCCTGCCGGGCCACCAACTGCCGTACGTGGGTGGCCGCGTGGATCCAGTTCCAGACCGCCTGGCGGTGCAACAGCACGGTGCCGACCGAAGCGCCCGCGCCCAGCAGCAGGAGGAGCCCGGCGGCCCGCCAGATCCCGCCGGCGTCGCCGTCCACGGCGGCCTGCACGCCGAGCCCGAGCGGTATCGGCAGGGCGGCCTGGCCCCCCATCTCGATCAGCGCCCAGAGGGTGGCGAGCAGCTGCCCGCGCCGCTGGCCGCGCTGCAGCCAGCGCAGGAAGGCCAGGGGTGAGGAGAGGTCGGGACGGCCGGGATCGGCCAGCGGCAGGGGGGTGAGCAGCATGACACTCCGATACGAGCGGTGCGCGGGTGCGGGGCACGGGCGCACGGGGGTGCGGGGGAGCCAGGAAGCAAGGGGAGCCGGGAACCGGGAAGCAGGGGGACCAGGGCGCACGGAACGCCTCAGCACCGTGCGCACAGCACGCACGGCGGCCGAACGGCAGGCGGCCCGGGCCGGCGGGCGGAGGATGCGCGGCGCTGCGGCACGGCGCCCGGCGCGACATCGACGCTGCGTCCGGAGCGGACACCGGACGGACATGGAATGGGCACGAAGGGCCCGGAAGTCAGGAGGTCATGGCCGCGAGCCTGCCAACCTCGATGTGATCCGCGCAACAGGTTTTTCCTCCGCCGACCGCGCGTGCCACGCCCCGCCCGCCACGCGCCGGGCCCGCACTCCCCCTGTGCGCCCCCGCGGGCTCCCGGCAGGCTTCCCGCGAGCCCCCCGCACGTCCCCCACCAGGGCGGTTCCGCCCCGTCACCGGCCGGCCGCCGCCCAGGCCAAACCCCCGCAAAGCTTCACCCAAGATTCGCCCGTTCGGCGGGAACAATCACACCGGGACACCAGTTGCCCCCACTGGAACAGCAGGACAATCAGGAGGGCACCTCTTCCCGTGAGCAGCATCCCCACCGTCACCCTCAACGACGGCGCGCAGATCCCGCAGCTCGGCTTCGGCGTGTGGCAGGTCCCGGACGCCGAGGCCACCCCCGCCGTCCGCGCCGCGATCGAGGCGGGCTACCGCTCCATCGACACCGCGGCCATCTACGAGAACGAGGCCGGCACCGGCGCGGCGATCACCGAGGCGCTGGCGGGCGGCGTGGCCCGCGAGGACTTCTACGTCACCACCAAGCTGTGGAACTCGGGCACCCGCGACTGGTCCGGCGAGCAGGGCCGCGACGCGGTGCTGCGCGAGTTCGACGCCTCGCTGGCCAAGCTCGGCCTCGACCAGCTCGACCTGTACCTGATCCACTGGCCGCGCCCGATGCACGGCGACAGCTACCTGAACATCTGGAAGGCCTTCGAGCAGCTGAAGGCGGACGGCAAGGTCAAGTCGATCGGCGTCTCCAACTTCGGCACCGAGCAGCTGACGCGCCTGCTGGACGAGGCCTCCGTCGCCCCGGCCCTGAACCAGGTCGAGCTGCACCCGTACTTCCCGCAGACGGAGCTGCGCGCGTTCCACGCCGAGCACGGCATCGCCACCGAGGCGTGGAGCCCGCTGGGCCAGGGCAAGGAGCTGCTCGCCGAGCCCGCACTGGTGAAGATCGCCGAGAAGCACGGCCGCACGGTCGCCCAGGTGGTGCTGCGCTGGCACCTCCAGAGCGGTGTGATCGCCATCCCGAAGTCGGTCACCCCGTCCCGGATCCGGGAGAACCTGGACGTCGCCGGCTTCGAGCTGGACGCCGAGGACCTCGCGGCGATCGCCGCCGTGGCCACCGGCAAGCGGATCGGCCCGGACCCGCAGGAGTTCGACTGGAACTGACGCGCCCGGGGTCCCGGCTCCCGGGCCCCCGAACCGTCTGAGCACCCGACCGGCTGACCACCGGTCGCACGAAGACCGCCCGCACCTCTACAGGAGCGGGCGGCCTTCGGTGTGCCCCGATGCGCCAAAGCCCATGGCCATGGACCCTCAGCGTTTTGGCGAATCGTTTTGGCTACGGTGGCGAACTTTTGACCTACAGCCTGCCCGCCTTGGCGATGAGCGCGAGCGCGGCCTCGTGCTCACCCTCCTCCAGCGGTGCCAGCAGCAGCCGCTGGACCTCGGCCACCCCAGCGGCCGAGCGGTGCAGCAGGTCCTGTCCCGCCGGTGAGAGCGAGAGCAGGTTGCGCCGTCCGTCCGAGGGGTCGCGCCGACGCTGCACCAGACCGCGGCGCACCAGCCGGCTGACCATCTCGGCCATCGTGGCCTTGTCCAGCGAGGCCAGCTCGCCGACCGTGCGCTGGTCGGCGCCCGGTTCCAGCTCCAACGCGTCCAGCACCGCGTACTGCGGAGCCGTCAGCTCGGCGCCCACGTGCTCCGACCAGAGCTTGGTGTGCACCTGCTGGCCCACCCTGATCAGGTAGCCGATCGCCCGCTGGGCGTCCAGTATCGGCCGCGCGTCGGTGATGACGGCGACCGCCGCGGGCTCCAGCCTGGCTATCTTGGCCATCACCCGGACGATCTCGACCTGTTCCTCCGCCGTGAGCGGTTCGAACAGGACGCGCTGAACGCGGACCACACCACCGGTGGCCTCGCGCACCGCCTGGGCGCCGCCCTGCGAGAGGGCCAGCAGCTTGCGCCGGCCGTCGGCCGGGTCGCGCCTGCGCAGCACCAGGCCACGACGGACCAGCCGCGCGACCATCTCGGCCATCGTGGCCTTGTCGAGCGAGGCCCGCTCGCCGACCGTCCGCTGGTCCGCACCCGGTTCCAGGGCCAGGACCAGCAGCACGGCGAACTGCGGAGCCGTGAGATCGGCTCCGACGTGTTCGGACCACAAGCGGGTGTGGACCTGCTGTGCCACGCGAATCAGGTGTCCTGGCGACTGCTGCAGTCGCGTAGACACGCGGGTTGTCGGGATCTCCCCCAGCACCATGTATCCGTCCCGATGTCACACCCGGTGTGTGTGGGACACCCGGGTGGGGCAGTAACGGCGAGTGGGCGTCCAGCTATGAGGGAGGGCGCTCCAGCCGTGCAGCCGGTGGCTGCTGGCGGACACTATACAAACGGCGGGCCCTTGCTGGCAGGCAGGGGCGGATAGTAGACGCAGGTTCGGCAACATTGGCATATTTACTCGCTGCGAACAGCTTGCAGTAACCCGTTCTCAGCAGAAAGCCGACCGGTCGGTCCTTACCCACCGTCACCTGCGTCTCTCCACCCTGGCCGCTCCCCCTACCCGCCGGTAGGGTGTGGCCACCCTCTCCGGGGGCTCTCCCCGGGAGGCACTCCCGAGAGAGACGAGAGCGAGCATGACCGAGCAGAGCACCGCCCCCCGGGTCGCCGTCGTGACCGGCGCCGCCCGCGGCCTGGGCGCCGCCACCGCCGTCCGACTGGCCGCCGACGGCTACGCGGTCGCCGTCCTGGACCTGGACGAAGCGGCCGGCAAGGAGACCGTCGACCGGATCACCGCCGCCGGCGGCAGGGCGCTCGCCGTCGGCGCCGACGTCTCGGACGCCGAGCAGGTCCAGGCCGCCGTCGACCGGGTGGCCGCCGAGCTCGGCGCCCCCGTCGTCCTGGTGAACAACGCGGGTGTGCTCCGCGACAACCTGCTCTTCAAGATGTCCGAGTCCGACTGGGACACGGTCATCAACGTTCACCTCCGCGGCGCCTTCCTGATGACCCGCGCGGTGCAGAAGCACATGGTCGACGCCGGTTTCGGCCGCATCGTCAACCTGTCCTCGTCCTCGGCCCAGGGCAACCGCGGCCAGGCCAACTACTCGGCCGCCAAGGCCGGTCTCCAGGGCTTCACCAAGACTTTGGCCATCGAGCTGGGCAAGTTCGGCATCACGGCCAACGCGGTCGCCCCGGGCTTCATCGCCACGGACATGACAGCAGCCACCGCGGCCCGGGTCGGCATGGACTTCGAAGACTTCAAGCGGGCCGCAGCCTCTCAGATCCCGGTCCAGCGGGTCGGTCAGCCCGAGGACGTCGCCCACACCATCGCGTTCCTCGCGAGCGAGGGCGCCGGCTTCGTCTCCGGCCAGGTGATCTACGTCGCGGGCGGCCCCCTCGACTGAGCACGGAACCTACACAGGGTTACCACGGAGTGGGAAGCCGGGCGCACCGGCCTCCCACTCCGTTTGCTTTACCGGGGCTTTTGCAGAACCATTCGACGACCACACTGGTTTTCGATCCTGAAATAGCGGAAATCACCCCTCGGACCACCCCTGGTCGGCCCAATTGTCGATTTCCCGGGAAAATGACAATTACCACCGGAATAGCCCTGTCCGGATGGGTAAGGTCACCCCGTGCAATCCAGAAGTACCCCCGTTCCCCTTCCGCGCCAGGGGCCGGAGCGCCGCACCGCCGAGACCGGCCGCCTGGACCGTCCCACCGCCCCCGCGCGCCACCTCGCCCCGCTCGGCCCCGACCCCGGCGAGCCCGGCTGGCCGCCGATGAGCCGACGGCAGGCCGCCCTCCTCGCCGTCACCCTGGCCGGCTACCTGCTGGTGCTGGCCGGTGTCCTGCTCAACACCGCGCTGGTCGACCTCGACTGGTCGGTCCGGCTGCTGCGCCCCTACGAGCGGTGGCCCCGACTGGAGCCGCTGCTCGACACCTGGGTGGTCGCCGGGCAGCGCGGGCCGTCGGCGATCGCCGCCTTCGTCTGGCTCGGCTGGCGGGCCCACCGCCTCGGCCGACTGCGCCCGCTGCTGGTCATGGGCATCGCGCTGTTGTTGCTCAACGTCACCGTCGGCGCGGTCAAGATCGTCACCGGCCGGCTCGGCCCGCACTACGCGCAGTACGTCGGCTCGCCCGAGCTCTTCTCCGGCGGCACCATCTTCCCCTCCGGCCACACCGCCAACGCGGTGGTCACCTGGGGCGTGCTCGCCTACCTCGCCGTCCGCTGGCGACGGACCGGTGCGGTGATCGCCGCCGCCACCGCCTGCTCGATCGGTCTGACCACGGTCTACCTGGGCACCCACTGGGTCACCGACGTCCTGGCCGGCTGGGCCGCCGGACTGCTCGTCCTGCTCTCGCTGCCGCTGCTGGAACCCCTGGTCGCCGCCGCCGAACAGCGGCTCCACCGGCGCTTCGGCCGCCGGCACCTGCTCTGCTGAACCCGGGCCCGCCCGAACCAGAGCCGACGGGTCACCACGGTCCTACCCCTCCCAACTGCGCTCGACCACACCGTTGCGCACCGCGAGGTTGAGCCGCCCCTGCCGGTACTCCATGGTCATCAGGTCCCCCGGCTCCAGCACCCGGACCGACGCCCAGCCGTGCCGCCGGGCCAACTCCCGGGCCCGCTCGATCCGCAGCCCCGCGTACCCCTCGCCGTCCTGACCCGCCGCCCCCGCACCGGAGCCCGAACCCGAACCCGCCGCACCAGACCCCGCCCCCACCGCGTCCGAACCCGACATCGCGCCTCCCCCGGCTCGCTCCTCGGACGTACGCTGGAATCGTAGCCCGACCCACGCGGTCCGGAGGTGAACGGCATGCGCACCACCACCCCGCGCCGCTGGCGCAGCGGCACCGAGCCGGCCACCGCCCGCAGCGACCTCAAGCTCCGCTACCTGCTCTCGCTCACCTTCACCCCGTTGTTCGCGCTGGCCACGGCGGGCTTCGCCGTCTGGGCGGCCGTCTCGCCCGCCTACGGCGCGCCCAGCCGGGGCACCCTCACCGGCTTCGCCGTGGCCTGCGGCCTGCTCACCCTGTTCGCCGCCGTCGATCTCGTGGTTGTCATCCGGCGCCGCCGGACCGAGCTCTGACGCGGTGTCTCCCACGGAGTGGGAAGTCGACCCCGCCGACTTCCCACTCCGTGCCGTCGACTTCCCACACCGTGCCACCCATGATCCCGACCCCAGTGGCCCCGGCAGCCTCAGCGCCCGCCGACCGCCTGCTTCACCAACGTCCGCCCGAAGTCCCACATCAACCCGCTCCCCCGGTGGGCCTCGTCCATGATCTCGGTGAAGGCGTCCACGAACCGGTCCACGTCACGCTCGGTGATGATCAGCGGGGGGATCAGCTTGATCACTTCCAGGTGGTCCCCCGACACCTGGGTCAGGATGCGGTGCCGCTGCAGCAGCGGCACGACCACCATCTGCGCGAACAGCCCCTTGCGCGCCGCCTGGAGCGCGGTCCAACCGGTGCGCAGCTTCAGCGACTTGGGCCGGCCGAACTCGATCCCGATCATCAGCCCGCGCCCGCGCACCTCGGCGAGCAGCTCGTACTGGTCGACCAGCGCGGTCAGCCGTCCACGGAAGTAGTCGCCCACCTTGCGGGCGTTCTCCACCACCTGCTCGTCGCCCATCACCTCCAGGGTCGCCAGCCCGGCCGCCATGGCCTGGGCGTTGGACCCGAAGCTGGCCGAGTGCACCAGCACCCGGTCCATCGAGGAGTACACCTTCTCGAAGATCCAGCCCTTGCCGAGCGTCGCCCCGACCGGCACGTACCCGCCGGACAGCGCCTTGGCGGCGCAGACCAGGTCCGGCAGCACGCCTTCCTCGTGCTGGTAGGCGAAGAACTCGCCGGTGCGGCCGATGCCGGTCTGCACCTCGTCGCAGATCAGCAGCGCCCGGTGCTCGTGGAGCAGCGCCTGGGCGGCCCGCAGCCAGCCGGGCGGCGGCGCCTGGACGCCCTTGCCCTGGATCGGCTCGACGATCAGCCCCGCGACGTCGCCGCGCTTCAACTCCTTGGCCAGCGCGCCGAGATCGCCGAGCGGGACGGCGGTGTCCGGCAGCAGCGGGTCGAAGCCCTTGCGGAAGCCGCTCTCCCCGTTGACGGAGAGCGAGCCGGTGGTCAGCCCGTGGAAGGCGTGGTCGGCGTACAGGATCCGCTTCCGTCCGGTGGCGTACCGGGCGAACTTGAGCGCCGTCTCCACCGCTTCGGTGCCACTGTTGCCGAAGAACACCCGGTCCAGTCCGGGCGCGTACGACAGCAGCCGCTCGGCCAGCAGCCCGGGCAGCGGTGAGCAGTCGAAGCGGACCAGGTCCGGCAGGTCGAGGTCCATCACCTGCTGGACCGCCGAGCGCACCACCGGGTGGTGGCGGCCGAGCGCGAAGATGCCGAAGCCGGCCAGCATGTCGAGGTACTCGTTGCCCTCGGCGTCGTAGAAGTACTGGCCCCGGGCGCGCTCGTAGTACCTGTCGAAGCCGATGGTGCGCAGCATCCGCGGCAGCTGCGGGTTGAGGTAGCGGCCGTGCAACTCGTAGCGCTCGCCGCCGCGTTCGGCGATCAGCGCGGCGAGGTCGAAGGCGGGGCGGTCTGGTTCAGCCGGCATGGCGCGGGTTCGCTCCTCGGGTCGGTAGCAGGTTCTTGGCGAAGACGGCGGTCTGGGCGGCGACCCCGGTCCCGGTCAGCCCCGCCTCCTCCAGGATCTCCCCGCGCGAGGCGTGGCCGAGGAACTCCTGGGGCAGGCCGAGCACCCGCACCGGCACGTCCACGTCGGCGTCGCGCAGCGCCTGGGCGACGGCCGAACCGACGCCTCCGGTACGGCCGTTGTCCTCGACGGTGACCACCAGCCGGTGGGCGGCGGCGAGTTCGGGCAGCACCGGGTCGACCGGCTTGACCCAGCGCGGGTCGACCACGGTCGCGGTGAAGCCCTCGGCGAGCAGCAGCCGGGCCGCGTCCAGGCAGGCGGAGGCGGTGGTGCCGACGGCGACCAGCAGGATCTCCGGCGCCCGCCCGGTGCGCAGCAGCACGTCCACCCCGCCGGTCCGCTCGACGGCCGGCACCGCGGGCCCGACGTTCCCCTTCGGGAAGCGGACGACGGTCGGGGCGTCGCCGACCTCGACGGCCTCGCGCAGCTGGGCGCGCAGCTGTTCCGCGTCGCGCGGCGCGGCGAGCCGCAGGCCGGGGACGACCTGGAGGATCGACATGTCCCACATGCCGTTGTGCGAGGCGCCGTCCGGCCCGGTCACCCCGGAGCGGTCGAGCACGAAGGTGACGCCCAGCCGGTGCAGGGCGACGTCCATCAGCACCTGGTCGAAGGCCCGGTTGAGGAAGGTCGCGTAGACCGCGACCACCGGGTGCAGTCCGCCGGTGGCCAGCCCCGCCGCGCTGGTGACGGCATGCTGCTCGGCGATCCCGACGTCGAAGGTCCGCTCCGGGTAGGCCTTGGCGAACGGGGCCAGGCCCACCGGCTGGAGCATGGCCGCGGTGATCGCCACGAGGTCCGGCCGCTCGGCTCCGAGGGTGAGCAGCTCGTCCCCGAACACCGAGGTCCAGGAGACCCCTCCGCTGGGCGAGATCGGCAGGCAGGTGTACGGGTCGATCGGGTTGACGGCGTGGAAGCGGTCGGCCTCGTCCTGCTCGGCCGGCCGGTAGCCGCGGCCCTTGACGGTCAGGCAGTGCACGATGACCGGTCCGCCGAAGTTGCGGGCCTGGCGCAGCGCCTGTTCGACCGCGCCCAGGTCGTGGCCGTCGATCGGCCCGAGGTACTTGAGGCCGAGGTCCTCGAACATGCCCTGCGGGGCGAAGGCGTCCTTGAACCCCTTCTTGGCGCCGTGCAGCGCGTCGAAGATCGGCTGGCCGACCAGCGGGGTGCGCTGCAGGGCCTCCTTGCCCAGGGCGAGGAAGCGCTCGTAGCCCTGGGTGGTGCGCAGGGTGGCCAGGTGGTTGGCGAGGCCGCCGATGGTCCTGGCGTAGGAGCGCTCGTTGTCGTTGACGACGATGACCAGCGGCCGGTCGCGCGCCTCGGCGATGTTGTTGAGCGCCTCCCAGGCGAGCCCGCCGGTGAGGGCGCCGTCGCCGATCACCGCGACGGTGTGCCGGTCGTGCTGGCCGAGCAGCCGGGCCGCCTTGGCCAGGCCGTCGGCGTAGGAGAGCGCCGTGGAGGCGTGCGAGTTCTCGACCAGGTCGTGCTCGGACTCGCCCCGCGCGGGGTACCCGGAGAGTCCGCCGCGCATCCGCAGCCGGCTGAAGTCCTGGCGGCCGGTGAGCAGTTTGTGGACGTAGCTCTGGTGGCCGGTGTCGAAGACGATCCGGTCGTACGGCGAGTCGAAGACCCGGTGCAGCGCGATGGTCAGCTCCACCACGCCGAGGTTGGGCCCGAGGTGGCCGCCGGTGCGGGTGACGGCCTCGATCAGGAAGTCGCGGATCTCGTCGGCGAGCAGGGGCAGTTCGACGGCCGGGAGCTTGCGCAGCTCGGCCGGGGACGTGACGCGGGAGAGCAGTGACATGGGTTCACCTCACGACTCGGAGCGGTGCGGTGGTGCCTCCACCCGGCCCGGGCGCGGGCCGGCCTGGCTGCGGGGGCGGAGCCGGCCCCGGGCGCGGGGCCCGGGGCCCGGGGCGCCGACCCGGAGGTCGGCTCCCCGCTCAGCGGCCCTTGTTGCCGTTGACGGTCTCGGTGATGGCGCGCAGCGACTGCTGCAGCGAGCCCATCGTCGCGAGGACGGCGGTCGGCTCGTAGCCGCAGTGGGCCATGCAGTTCTCGCAGCGCGGGTCCTTGCCGCGGCCGTACTTGCTCCAGTCGGTCTTCTCGACCAGCTCGCGGTAGGTCGGCACGTAGCCGTCGGCCATCAGGTAGCAGGGCCGCTGCCAGCCGAACAGCGAGTAGTTGGGGATGCCCCAGGGGGTGCACTCGAAGTCGGCCTTGCCCTCCAGGAAGTCCAGGAAGAGCGGGCTGTGGTTGAGGCGCCAGCGCTTGCGGTTGCCGTCGGCGAAGGCCGCGCGGAAGAGCGCCCTGGTCTGCTCGACGCCGAGGAAGTGCTCCTGGTCGGGGGCCTTCTCGTAGGCGTAGGCGGGCGAGATCATCATCTCGTCCACCTTGAGCTCGTCGTTGAGGTAGTCCAGCACCTCGATGACGGTCTGCGGGGTGTCGGTGTTGAAGAAGGTGCTGTTGGTGGTGACCCGGAAGCCGCGCCGCTTGGCCTCCTTGATCGCGGCCACGGCCTCGTCGAAGGTGCCCTCCTTGGCCACCGACTCGTCGTGCCGCTCGCGCATGCCGTCGATGTGCACCGCGAAGGTGAAGTACGGCGAGGGCGTGAACTTGTCCATCTTCTTGCGCATCAGCAGCGCGTTGGTGCAGAGGAACACGTACTTGCGGCGCTCGACCAGCTGCCGGACGATCTCGTCGATCTGCGGGTGCATCAGCGGCTCGCCGCCGGCGATCGAGACCATCGGGGCACCCGACTCCAGGACCGCGCCGACCGCCTGGGCGACGGGCATCCGCTGCTTCAGGACACCCGCCGGGTGCTGGATCTTGCCGCAGCCCTCACAGGCGAGGTTGCAGGCGAAGAGCGGTTCCAGCTCCACGATCAGCGGGAACTTGTCCCGGCGCTTGAGCAGCTTCTGCTGCATGAGGTAGGTGCCGACCCGCACGGTCTGGCGCAACGGCATGGCCATGGCTAGCTCGCCTCCTGGGGGAGCGTCGAGGATGTGGGGTGGTTCAGGTCTACGGAGCCGGGCGCGCGCTCCTGCCGGTACCAGTCGACGAGGGCGGGTACCGTCGCCCGCAGGGTCCGCCAGGCGCGCACCCCGGCCGGGAGGGTGCCGGGCCGCAGCAGCTCGTGCTCGGGCGTGTCCACCACCACCCGCAGGACGGCCGCCGGCAGCACGGGCCGGACCTCGCGCAGCGCGGCCAGGACGGCGGCGGCCTCCATGTCGACGGCGAGCGCGCCTTGGAGGTGCAGCGCCCGCCGTTCGATGCCGCGCACCACGTGGTCGGCGGTGTGGTGCACGCCGGTGTGCACGGTCAGGCCGCGCTCCTTCAGCGCCCGGGTGAGCTCCGCGCCGGAGTCGAGCGGGTACAGGTGGCCCTCGGCGTCGCGCACGCCGTCGGCGGCGACCACGTCGCCAGGCAGGACGCCCGGGCCGAGCGCGGCGCCGAAGCCGGCCACCACCACGGCGCCGTAGCCGCTGGGCGCGGAGCCGAGCAGGCGCCGGACGGCCAGCCCGGCGCGGCGCCGGCCGACCCCGGTGCGCACCAGCACCGGGGACCCTCCGGTCGCACCGCGCCAGTCGCCGCCGCGCAGGGCCCAGACCTCGGGGCCCAGGGCGCAGAGCACCAGCAGGGGCGCGGTGGTCACCGCGCCGTCCCGATCGCCGGGGTTCCGTCGGCCCGGATCGTGCCCGGGGCGCCGTTGAGGTAGCGGCCGAGCGCGGTGACCGGGAAGACCAGCCGGTACAGGTGGTAGTTGATGGAGAAGTCCCACGGGAAGCCGGTGCCGGTGAACTGCGGCTCGTCCCAGGTGCCCTCGGGCAGCTGGGTGCGCACCAGCCACTCCGCGCCGCGCTCCACCGCCGGGTTGGCCCGGTCCTTGGGCCCCTCGCCGGCCGCGAGCAGCGCCATCAGCGCCCACGCGGTCTGCGAGGCGGTGGAGTCGCCGCGCCCGGCCCAGCGCGCCGGGTCGTCGTAGGAGCGCATGTCCTCGCCCCAGCCGCCGTCGGCGTTCTGCCGGTCCTCCAGCCAGCGCACCGCCCGGCGGATCGCCGGGTGCTCGTCGGGGACGCCGGCCGCCACCAGGGCGGGCAGCACCGAACCGGTGCCGTAGATGTAGTTGGTGCCCCAGCGGCCGAACCAGGAGCCGTCCGCCTCCTGGTTGCGCAGCAGCCACTCGATGCCGCGCCTGGTCCGGGGGTCGCGGGAGCGGCCGGTCTCGGCGAGCATCTCCACCACGTGCGCGGTGACGTCGGCGGACGGCGGGTCGACCACCTCGCCGAAGTCGCAGAACGGCAGCTTGTTGGGCAGCGTGCTGGTGTTGTCCACGTCGAAGGCGCCCCAGGCGCCGTTCTTGGACTGCATGCCGAGGTTCCACAGCACGCCCCGGTCCACCGCCCCGTCGACCTTGGCCGGGTCGGGGTGGGCGACCCGGCGCAGCGCGAGCACCACCTCGGCGGTGTCGTCGATGTCGGGGTAGGTGTCGTTCTCGAACTCGAAGGCCCAGCCGCCGGGGGCGAGCCCGGGCCGCTTCACGGTCCAGTCGCCGGGCTTGCGGATCTCCTCGCCGAGCATCCAGTCGACGGCGGAGACCAGCGCCGGGTGGTCGGCCGGCACCCCGGCGTCGACCAGGGCGATGGTGGCCAGGCAGGTGTCCCAGACCGGGGACTGGCAGGCCTCCAGCCAGCGCTTGCCGTCCTCGGTGTGCACGGTGAAGCGGTCGAAGGAGGAGAGTCCGGCCTTCATCACCGGGTGCTCCAGCTCGTAGCCCTCCAGGTGCAGGGCGATGAGCGAGTAGACGGCGGGGGGCTGGATGCCGCCCCAGCAGCCGTCGGCTTCCTGGCGTTCGACGATCCAGCGGCAGGCCTGCGAGAGGGCCAGTCGGCGCAGCGGGCGGAAGGCCCGGCGGTGGTAGGCGTGCAGCGCCTTGTCGAGGCGTTCGAACAGGCCGTCCCAGGTGGTGGCGGGGGCGAGCGGCCGGTGGGGGTACGGGTCGTTCGGGTCGGTGTGCAGCTCGGTGAGCGGGAAGGGCGCCGGACGGACCGGGCGGTGGGAGGAGACGACCGTCAGCGGGACGATGGTCTGGCGGGCCCAGCAGCCGAAGGCGTAGATGTTCAGCGGCAGCCACCTGGGCAGGAAGATGATCTCGGGCGGCATCTCGGGCAGCCGTTCCCAGGGCCACCAGCCGAACAGGGCGAGCCAGATCCGGGTGAACACCCGGGCGGCCGCGATGCCCCCGGCGGAGCGGACGTAGCGCGCGGCGGCCAGCATGTGCGGGGCTTCCGGGTCGTCCCCGGCAAGTTTGAGGGCGACGTACGCCTCGACGGTGGTGGACAGCTCGGGCGGCCCGCCGTGGAAGGTGGACCAGGTGCCGTCCTCGCGCTGCTGGGAGCGGATCCATTCGGCGGTGGCGCGGGTCTGCTCCTCGGTGCGGATTCCCAGGAACTGGCGGAGCAGTAAGTCCTCGGCGTCCATGGTGACGTTGGTCTCCAGGTCGCCCTTCCACCAGCCCTCGGACGACTGCAGGGAGAGCAGGTGGGTGGTGGCGCGGGCCAGGGCCTCCCGCGCGTCGGCCGGTCCGTGGTCCGTCTCACCGGCCGGCCGCGGCTGGTCGGTGTCCTCGGGCTGCCACCGCCCCGTGCCCAGCAGGGCCGGGGGGCGGTCGCCCACCGCGACCGGCTCGGAATCGTACTCAGGGTCGAGCCGGCCGTCCGCGGTTGCTGTCAACGTAACGTCACCTCTCTCGTACCACCACGAATTCGGCGAGTGCGACGAAGTGCTCCCGCACCTCGTCGGTCATGGGCACCTCGTCCAGGGCGGCGAGGGCAGTCGTGTGCTGGCGGCGGGCCTCCTCCCGGGTCCAGGCGCGGCCGCCGGCCTCCTCGATCAGCGCGGCGCGGGCGGCGAGCTCGGGCTCGCTCTCCTCCCCGCGTCCCTTCGGGTCGGCCAGCTCCTCGGCGAGCCGGCGCGAGGCCGCTCCGCCCTCAGCCAGGGCGGCGGCGACCGGCAGGGACTTCTTGCGCTGGCGCAGGTCCCCCCAGTGCGGCTTGCCGGTGACCTCGGTGGCGCCCCAGATGCCGAGCAGGTCGTCCACCGCCTGGAAGGCGAGGCCAAGGTGGTGGCCGTAGCGCTGGAGCGAGTCGGAGACCTTGTCGTCGGCGCCGGCCAGGACGGCGCCGATCGCCGAGGCGGCGGCCAGCAGTGCCGCCGTCTTGCCGCCCTCCATCTCCAGGCACTCGGCGACCGTGACGCTGTCGCGCTGTTCGAAGGCGACGTCCATGGCCTGGCCGTCGATCAGCCGGCGGGTCGCCGTGGTGAGCAGCCGGACGGCGCGCGCGGCGTCGGTGGCGCTCGCCCCGCCGGTCACGGCGGCGTCGAGCAGCACCTCGGTGCCGAGCGTCGCCAGGGCGTCGCCGACCAGGATCGCCTGGGCCGGCCCGAAGACCGTCCAGGCGGTGGCCCGGTGCCGTCGGGTCTCGTCACCGTCCATCAGATCATCATGGAGGAGGGAGAAGTTGTGCACCAGTTCAACCGCGACCCCACCGGGCACGCCGACCTCGGCCGCCGCGCCGGTGGCCCGGGCGGACAGCAGCGCCAACGCCGGGCGCACGGCCTTGCCGCCGTCCCCCGTCACCGGGGTGCCGTCCCGGTCGATCCAGCCGAAGTGGTAGGCGGCGACGGTGTCCATGGGTGCGGCCAGTCGGGCGACGGCGGCCCGTAGCGGCGGGGTGCAGAGCGTACGGCTGCGGGCGAGCAGCTCCGGCACCGAGACCGGTTCGGCGTGCGCCGTGCCTCCGACGGCGTAGCCGGTGCGTGACTCCACGTGCGTTCCCTCTTCCTCGTGGTGCCGGGCCGCACGGGGCGGCCGGGCGCTGTCGGTGCGGCTGGTGTCGAATCGAGTGCCGGTGCCGGTGGTTCCAGCGGTGCCGGTGGTGCCGGTACGGCCGGCCGGGCCGCTCCCGGTGGATGCGCCGGTGCGCTCGACGGTACGCCCGTCGGCTCTGGCGGGCTCTCCGGCGGCGGGGCCCGCCGTCACCTGGGCCACCTCCCGTCGCCGCGGTCCACCGGCGTCCGGGCGCCGGCCGCGGCGAGCGCGGCGTCGGCCGCGGCGTGGCCGCTGCGCACGGCGCCCTCCATGGTCGCGGGCCAGCCGGTGGCCGTCCACGAGCCGGCCAGCAGCAGGCCGGGGACCTCGGTGCGGGCCGAGGGACGCAGTGCCCCGTTGCCCGGCGCCGGGTCGAAGGTCGCGGTGCGCTCCCGGGTGACGAAGAAGTCCAGCACCTCGGCCTGGGCCGCGGCCGGCAGCAGCCGGCCCAGCTCGGGCAGGTAGCGGCCGCGCAGCTCGGCCACCGGCAGGTCGATCTCGTCCTGCGCGGCGGACTGCGACAGCGCCAGGTACTGGGCGCCCGGGTGGGCCCGGCCCGTCGGGGTGGCGGCCAGGCCGGAGTGCGCGGTGCGGTCGAAGACCCACTGCACCGGGGAGCCGAGCGCGGCGAAGAACGGCCGGCGCAGCACCTTGCGGTCGTAGACCACGTGCACGTTGAGGATCGGCGCGGTGCCGAAGCCGGCCAGCCGCTCCTGCCCGGGGACCGCGTTCGGCGGCAGCAGCGCGGCCGCGCTGTCCTGGGCGCCGGCCAGCACGACGGTGTCGGCGGTGAGCAGCTCCCCGCCCTCCAGCCGGACGGCGTGCTGCGGCGCGGCCGGCTTCAGCTCGGCCACCCGGGACCGCAGCAGCACCCGGACGCCGGCCCGCTCCAGCTCGGTGAGCGCCCGGTCGTGGTGGATCACGCCGAGCGGGACGGCGGCGGTGCCGATGTCCGAGGCGCCCGGGTCGGAGAGCAGGCCGGTCTTGAACACCATCCCGGCGAGCGCCAGCGAGACCTGGTCGGCCCGGGCGTTCAGGGTGGCGACGCCGACCAGGTCCCACAGGGCGGCCTGGGTGGCGGCGTTCTGCCCGTTGCGGCGCAGCCAGTCGCCGAAGGAGACCTCGTCCAGGGCCGGGTCCACGAGGTCCAGGCCCCGCAGGGCGAGCGCGCCGCGGACCACCCGGGCGCGGTCGGCCGGGGACAGGTGCGGGTAGCGGGCCAGGCTGCCGGCCAGGTGCAGCGGGACGGGCAGGCCGGCCCGGCGCAGTCGGCCCAGGGTGCGCACCGGGGCCTCCGGCGGCCCGGTGACGGAGAGCACCGGGATGTCGAGGCGGTCCTGGAGGTGGACCAGCCGGGAGGCGCCGAGGCGCTCCAGCAGGCCGCGGTAGGCGGTGCAGCAGCGCAGGTAGACGTGCTGGCCGTTGTCGACGGTGAGCTCGCCGCGCTGGAAGGAGAAGGCCAGGCCGCCGAGCCGGGGCCGCCCCTCCGCGAGGGTGACCCGGTGGCCCGCCTCAGCGAGGCGCAGCGCGGCGGTGATCCCGGCGAGGCCGCCGCCGACCACCACGGCCGCCGGGCGCGCGGCATCGGCTCGCCCGGTCATCGGCCCTCCCCCTCGCAGTCGGTGGACCGCCCGCGGGCGGTCCCTGAAGAAGATCCTCGTTTGTTCAACATGGAACTACCCGCACGTGATTCCCAGCTGACACAGCGTGACAGAACTGTTGCGAGAATCAAGAACGCCCCCCGGCGAGCCCGGAAAGCGCCACGTACGCCTTCTCCCAGCCCGGCAGCGAGACCCGGCCGCGCAGGACCGACTCCGGTTCGGCGGCGATCCGGCCGAGCAGCCGGTGGTAGATCCCGGCCATCGCGGCGGTGCAGGCGCGGCTGCGGCGGTCGAGCATCGGCAGCAGCCGCAGGCCCTCCTCGAAGGCGGCCTGGGCACGGGCGGCCTCGAAGGCCACCAGGCCGGTGAAGTCCGCGCCGACCGGCGGCTCGGGCAGGGCGAAGCCCTGCTCGCAGCCGAACCGGACCAGGTCCTCGGCGGGCAGGTAGGTGCGGCCGGTCAGGGCGTCCTCGCGCAGGTCGCGCAGGATGTTGGTGAGCTGCAGCGCCAGGCCCAGGGTGTCCGCGTAGCGCGCCCCGAGCTCCGGGTCGTCGCAGCCGTAGACGCCCAGCGAGAGCCGGCCGATCGCGCCGGCCACGCAGCGGCAGTAGACCTTCAGCTCGTCGTACGTCTGGTACTCGGCGCCCTTGAGGTCCATCTCGACGCCGTCGATCAGCTCGTCGAAACCGCCGAGCGGGATCGGGAAGCGCCGGGCCGCGTCGGCCAGGGCGACCTTGATCGGGTCGGTGTCGTCGTCGGCGACCACCCCGGAGCGGACCTCGTCCACCAGCTCCCGGGTGCGCACCAGCGCCTCGGCCTTGCGGTCGTCCGGGAGGTCGCCGTCGCCGATGTCGTCCACCCGGCGGGCCAGGGCGTACAGGGCCGACATGGCCAACCGCTTGGGTTCTGGCAGCAACCGGATGCCGTAGCTGAAGTTGCGCGCCTGCAGTCCGGTGACTGCCTCGCAGTACCGGTACGCCGCCATGACCTGGGCCGACGCCAGTGGTGATGCCGCCACGCGGGCGTTCACCTTCCCTTCGCGAAGATGGCCGCCGCCTTCGCTGCGAGGCGGCGCTTGTCCGGCTTCGCCTGCTGGGCGAGCACGTCGTACCCGGCGTCCTCGACGGCCGCCAGGGCCGCATAGCCGCCTGCGGTGAATCCCGCCAGGAGCAATCGAAGCCTCCCCCGAACCGTACCTACCAATGGTGCGCCGCGGTCGAGCAGGGTGCGGGCCCGCTCGACCTCGAAGGCGATCAGCTCGCGCACCGCGCCGTCGGCGGAGGGCGCGGCCAGGTCGGCCTCGGTGACGCCGAAGCGGGCCAGGTCCTCGGCGGGCAGGTAGATCCGGCCGTGGGCCAGGTCCTCGGCCACGTCCTGGATGTGCTCGACCACCTGGAGGCCGCTGCAGACGGCGTCGGAGAGTTCGGTCCGCTCGGCGGTGGAGACGCCCGCGATGGCCAGCACGAGGCGGCCGACCGGGTCAGCGGAGAGGGTGCAGTAACCGATCAGGTCGTCGAAGGTGGCGTAGCGGGAGGTGGTCTGGTCCACCCGGTTGGCCTCGATCAGACGGCGGAACGGTTCGGGGGTGAGGCCGTGCCGGTCGACCAGCGGGACGAGCGCGCTCATCAGCGGGTGGCGGGGGCGGTCCGCGCCGGCCGCTCCGGAGCCGCCGGCGGTGCGCAGGGCCGTCTCGAAGACCCGGTCGAGGTCCTGCTCCAGTCCGTCGAGCAGGGCGAGCCGGAAGGCGGTCTCCTGCGGAGCCGGCGGGCCGGACTGGTCCGAAGGGGTGGCGGGGGGCGTCTGCTCGACCCCGAGCAGCCGGGCGGTGGCGGCCGGGTCGGCCAGGTCGCCGTCGCCGGCGTCGTCGACCAGGCGGGCGAAGCCGTACACCGCCATCAGGTCGTCGCGCCAGGCCGCGGGCAGGAAGAACGGGGCGACGGGGAAGTTCTCCGCGCCCGCCTTGTCCAGGGTCTGTCCTGCGGAACCGTTCACCGGCGTATCTCTGGGCTGGGCCGAAGCCGACACTGCTGTCACTCCCCCGTTCTACACCGCTTGGCACGACCGGTCCGACTCGGACACGCGTCCGAGCGCGGGCGTCACGCACGGCACACCGCCCCCGCGACCACCAGGCTGACACGCCCGGGCGCGCCGGAGAAGAGCGCCCCGCCGGGGCACTGGGCGCTCGCCTCCGCGCCGGGCGGCGGGAAAGGCGCGGGGCCGGCTCCGGAAGCTCCGGAACCGGCCCCGCGGGAGTGTGACGGGGACTACGGTCGCTCGCCGCGCTCGTAGCGGCTCACGACCTCCTCGGTGGGTCCGTCCATGACCAGCTCGCCGGCCTCGATCCATATGGTCCGCTCGCAGACCTCGCGGATCGAGTTGTTGTCGTGGCTGACCAGGAAGACCGTACCGGCGGACTTGCGCAGCTCGTCGATCCGCCGCTTGCTGCGCTGCTGGAAGGCCTGGTCGCCGGTGGCGAGGGCCTCGTCGATCAGCAGCACGTCGTGGGTCTTCGCGGCCGCGATCGAGAAGCGCAGCCGGGCGCCCATGCCGGAGGAGTAGGTGCGCATCGGCAGGGAGATGAAGTCGCCCTTGTCGTTGATGCCGGAGAACTCGACGATGTCCTGGTAGCGGGCCCTCACCTGGGCCGGGGTCATGCCCATGGCCAGGCAGCCGAGGACGACGTTGCGCTCACCGGTGAGCTCGTTCATCAGCGCGGCGTTGACGCCCAGCAGCGAGGGCTGGCCGTTGGTGTAGATGCCGCCCTTCTCGGTCGGCAGCAGGCCGGCGATGGCGGCCAGCATGGTCGACTTGCCGGAGCCGTTGGAGCCGATCAGCCCGATCGCCTCGCCCTTGTACGCAGTGAAGCTGATGCCCTTGACCGCGTGCACCTCGCGCACGCCGGAGGCGCGCTTGCGGCTGATGATGCGGCTCAGCGCCGAGGTGGCGCTGCCCTTACCGGAGCCGGCGCCGTGCACCTTGTAGACGATGTGCACGTCGTCGACGACGACGGTGGGCTCGCGGGCGACGTCCGCGTCCGTGACGGTGTCGTTGTTGCTCAGGTCGATGTCAGCCACGGCCGTACTCCTCCTCGGCCTTCCAGAAGAAGACGTATCCGACGACGAACATGCCCACGCCCCAGGCCAGGCCGTACGCCCACTGGTGCGGCGGGAGGGTCTGGTGCACCGGCTGGTGCGGGTTGTAGATGACCGGCGCGAAGGCGTGCCGCAGCAGGTCCATGTAGATCGACGCCGGGTTCAGCGACATCAGCGTCTGGATGTAGTGCGGCCAGTGCGTGATCTTGTCCTGGATGCTGAACATCACACCGGACAGGAACATCCAGGCGCGCATCACGAACGGGATCAGCTGGGAGATGTCGCTGGTCCGGGAGCCGAGCCGGGCCATCACCAGGGAGATGCCGGTGTTGAAGAGCGTCTGCAGGAGCAGCGCCGGGATGATCAGCAGCCAGGTCCGGCCCGGGGTGATGCCGGCGGCGAGCACGGTGACGACCAGGACGACCATCGAGATGAGCAGCTGCTGGAGCTGGATCACGGTGAAGGCGATCGGGAGGCTGGCCCGGGGGAAGTGCAGCGCCCGGATCAGCCCGAGGTTGTCGGAGATCGCCCGGGTGCCGGCCTGCACCGCGTTCTGGGTGAACTGGAAGACGAAGACGCCGATGCACAGCCAGGCGATGTAGGTGTTGTCCGGGAAGCCCTGCTTGCTCGCCAGGATCACGCCGAAGACCAGGTAGAACACCGCGCAGTTGAGCAGCGGGGTCACCACCTGCCACAGCTGGCCGAGCTTGGCGTTGGTGTACTGGGCCACCAGGCGGGCGGTGGCGAAGGCCCAGATGAAGTGGCGCCGGGCCCAGAGCTGCTTGGAGTAGGCGAACAGGCCGGGACGGGCGCCGCTCACCGCCAGACCGTACTTGTCCGCAAGCTGCTTGGGGGTCAGGCCCGCGTCCGCCCCCCTGGGGGCCGAGAGGCTGACGGGTTCACTCACTGTCGACACATTCGTCCTTCACGCGGGATCGGTCGGGGCGGCCGGTCGGCGGGGTCCGCCGGTCGTGCGCCGATGGGGATCCACTGGGATCTCGGGGGAGCCGGCCGGTGTGTGGGCACCGGCCGCAGCGATCGATCATCCGATGCGGATGCCATCAGATGTGATCAGATGATCGGAGGTCGGCCCAGCCTGGTCAGTCGCCAGACGGTACGCCACCGCATGGGCCGCCGCGCACCGCAGGGTTCGCGCCAGCCCGCCCGGAACCCGCCCCACCAGGCCTTCAGCGCCTCCGGGGAGGGGCGGCGGGCCAGGGTCAGCAGGAACCAGGTTCCCAGATAGAGAGGCACCAACAGGGCCGGAAGGTTCCGCCTCGCGAGCCAGACCCGGTTGCGGGCCACGTTGTGGAAGTAGCTCGCGTGGCGGGCGGGCGAGGTCGTGGGGTGATGCAGCACCACGTCCGCCCGGTAGTCGATGGCCCACCCGGCGTCCAGCGCGCGCCACGCGAGGTCGGTCTCCTCGTGGGCGTAGAAGAACTCGGCGGGCAGCTGCCCGGCCTGCTCGAACACCTTGCAGCGCACCGCGCTCGCGCCGCCCAGGAAGGTCGTCACCCGGGACGAGCGCAGCGGGTCGCTGGCGCGCAGCCGGGGGACGTGCCGGCGCTGGGTGACACCGGTGTCCGGGTCGGCGATCCGGAAGGAGACGATGCCCAGCTCCGGGTCGGCGGTGAAGGCCTCACGCAGCAGGCGGGCCGAGTCGGTGCGCGGCAGGTTCCCGTCGTCGTCCAGGAAGAGGACGGCGTCGACCTCCGCGCCGTCCCGGCCGAACAGCTCGATGCCGACGTTGCGCCCGCCCGGGATGCCCAGGTTCTCCGGCAGCTCGACGGTGCGCACGCCCTCCGGCAGCGGGGGCAGCTCCACGCCCTGGCCGACCACGGCCAGCTCGACCGCCGGGCCCTCCTGGGCGCGGACGGCCTCGATCAGGGCGTTGAGCTCGGCGGGCCGGTTGCCCATGGTGATGATCACGGCACCGAGGCGGAAGTCCTCCGCCGTGCCCGGCGCGCTCATCGCAGCCTGCTGGAGAGGACGATGCTCAGCAGGTGCAGCACGGTCTGGAGCATCGCGATCGCGGCCAGGACGACCACCGCGAGCCGGGTGAAGAGCAGTCCGCCGTGCACGGCGTCGGCGACGCCGGCGGCCAGGATGAGCAGCGAGGCCTCGACCGCGCCGACCAGGCGGTGGAACTTCAGGAAGGAGGCCGCCCGGCGGGCCTTGGCGACGGAGGCCGAACGCGGCACCGAGGCGCTGTCCTCGACGGCCGTCAGGCCGCTGCGGGCGCGGGCCACGTCCACCAGGTCGGTCTCGGACTTGATCAGGATCGCGCCGAGCGCGGCCAGGGTGCCGAGGAAGGCCCACTCCCAGTGCGACCCGGTGCCCTCGCGGTGCAGCAGGTCGGTGGCGCGCAGGCCGAGGCCGGTCAGCAGCGCCGCCTCGGACATGTAGTGGCCGACCCGGTCCAGGTAGACGCCGGTGAGCGAGGTCTGCCGGCGCCAGCGGGCCACCTCGCCGTCCACGCAGTCCAGCAGCAGGTAGACCTGGATCAGCAGGGCGCCCAGGACGGCGCCCGCGATGCCCGGCAGGACCAGCGCGGCACCGGCCAGGATGCCGGTGACCATCATCAGGTACGTCAGACCGTTGGGCGTGATCGCCGTCACGGTGGAGAGCACCCGGGTGATCCGCAGCGAGATCTTCCGCATGTACAGGCGACCGGCCCAGTGCTCGGCACTGCGGCGCTGGAGCATGCCCTCCGGGTGGATCACCGCGCGCAGTTCCTCGATCGAGGGCCGGCGGGTCAGGTCCACCGGGGGCCGTTCGGCGCCCGCGGTGGAGGGGTCAGCTGTTGACGGCTTGGACATAGTCGGCGTACGCGTCCCTGATTGCGGAAGGGGAGAGGTCGAGGTGTTCGAGGATGGTGAAGCGCCCCGGTCGGGTGTTCGGAGCGTAGTGCACCGCTTCGGTGAACTCCGCCTCGGTGAAGCCGATCTGAGCCGCGGTCACCGGCAGTCCGTGGCTCGCCAGGCGCTCCACGATCAGACCGGTCAGCTCGCGCTCGCCCCGCAGGAAGCTGGCGAAGGCGGCGCCGAGGCCGACCTGCTCGCCGTGCTGGGCGGACCGCTTGGGATACAGCACGTCCAGGGCATGCGAGATCTCGTGGCAGGCACCCGACGAGGGCCGGGTGCTGCCCGCGATGTTCATCGCGATGCCGGACAGTACCAGGGCCTCGGCGAGCGCCGTCAGGAGGTCCTGGTCCTGGGTGCTCCCCGGGTGCCGCAGCAGGTTCTCGCCCGCCGAGCGGGCCATCGCCACGGCCAGACCGTCCACCGGCTCGCCGGTCACCGCGTGCGACAGCTCCCAGTCCGCGCACGCGGAGATGTTGGAGACGACGTCGCCCACGCCGGCCGCCACGAAGCGCTGCGGGGCCTGCCGGATCACGTCCAGGTCGACCACGATGCCGATCGGGCTGGGCACCCCGTAGGAGCCGCGGCCGGCGTCGTTGTCCAGGGTGGAGACCGGCGAGCAGATGCCGTCGTGGGCCAGGTTGGTGGCGACCGCGACCAGCGGCAGGCCGACCCGGGCCGCGGCGTACTTGGCGGCGTCGATGATCTTGCCGCCGCCGAGGCCGACCATCGCGTCGTAGTGGCCGCCGCGCATCGCCTCGGCCAGCCGCACCGCGCTGTCCAGGCTGCCGTCGTCCACGTTGTACCAGTCGGCGCCGGGCAGGGCCGGCTCCAGGCGGCGGCGCATGGCCGAGCCGGAGCCGTTGCTGATCGCGACCGCGATCCGGCCCGAGGCCGACAGCCGCTGGTCCGCGAGGATGCCGCCGAGCGCGTCCAGCGCGCCCGGGCGGATCTCGACGAACAGCGGCGACGGGACCAGTCGGGTCAGTACCGGCACGCGATCTCCCGCGCCTTCGCCAGGTCGTCGTGGTTGTCGACCTCGACCCAGGAGACCTCGCCGATCGGCTGGACGTCGATCCGCAGGCCGCGGTTCACCATCTCCTGGTAGCCGTCCTCGTAGTACAGCTGCGGGTCGCGCTCGTAGGTGGCGCGCAGCGCGTCGGTCAGGTCGGCGGCGGCGGACGGGTTGATCACCGTGAGGCCGATGTACTCGCCGCTCGCCTCGGCCGGCTCCATCAGCTTGGTGATCCGGCGCATGCCGGTGGCCGGGTCGACGACGACCTTCATCTCCTCGTCGGCGAGCTTCTTCACCGTGTCGAGGGCGAGCAGGATGCCGGGGGCGGCGCCGGCGTCGGTCAGGCGCCGGTTGCCCTCCAGCATGGTGCGCTGGACGGAGGCCGGGTGGACGGTGTCGCCGTTGGCGAGCAGCAGGCCCTCGGCGAACAGGTCGCGGGCGCACCAGAGCGAGTAGGCGTTGTTCCACTCCTCGGCCTTGTCGTTCTCGACGAGGTGGAGCTTGACGCCGTACTTGCTCTCCAGGGCGTCCTTGCGGTCGTACACCGCCTCCTTGCGGTAGCCGACGACGATCGCGGCATCGCGCAGACCGACCTCGGCGAAGTTGCCGAGCGTGAGGTCCAGGACGGTCCGTTCCCCGTCGACCGGCACCAGCGCCTTGGGCAGGGTGTCGGTGTACGGGCGCAGCCGGCGGCCGGCGCCGGCTGCCAGAACGAGGCCGATCATGCGGGTCTCCTGATCCGTCGTGCTGTGCGCGGGGCCGTGCCGGGGGCGGCGGCGCCACCGGGACCCCCGGTCCGGTGTTCGACCGGGCCGGGCGGCGGCGCGCCGGTGCCGGCACAGATCCGGGCACCGTGTCGTATGTGATGGTAGGCGACCGGGGCCACCGGCCAGAACGCGCCCGCCCTGCCCGGGGGCGGCAGCGGGGCGGCGGACGGGCGGCCGCCGAGGGCCCGTCGAACGGCCGTCGGGCCGCCCGGGGGCCGCACCGGATCCGCCCGGGCGCCGTCCGCGGGACGGTGCGAGGAGGCCGTGAGGAGGCGCCGGGCCGGTCGAACGGGCTCCGAACGCACGCCGAACGGTTCTGCGAATTCTGTGACTCTTACGAGGGCATCCCGGACCCTTCTCTGGACGGTTTCCGACTCCTCCGGGTCATGATCCGCCCGGTTGTGCGTGGGACCCCTGCCGACCGCCACCCATACGGCAGACTGGATGCCGACGCCGGCGCCGGTGCCCCCGCTGTGTCCGCCGCACTCCGCCCGGTGTGTCGGAGACACCCGATGCTCCCGTTGCTCCCGCTCCCGAAAGAGGCCCCATGCCCCAGAGTCTTCCGACCGATCCCACGCACTTCGCGGCCGAGATCGACACCGGTCTCGACGTGGAGACCGATGTGACGGTCGACCCCCGGGCCACCGGGTCCGCCCCCGTCGGAACCGAGATCCTGCTGGAACTGGTCGACGACGCGGGCGTCACGATCGGCACCGGCGAGAAGCTCTGGGCCCACCAGCAGCCGGGCCGGCTGCACCGGGCCTTCTCGGTCTTCCTGTTCGACCGCCAGGGCCGGCTGCTGCTCCAGCGCCGGGCCCTCGGCAAGTACCACTCCCCCGGCGTCTGGTCGAACACCTGCTGCGGCCACCCGTACCCGGACGAGCCGCCGTTCGTCGCCGCCGCCCGGCGCACCGCCGAGGAGCTGGGTGTCGCACCGGCGCTGCTCTGCGAGGCGGGCACCGTCCGCTACGACCTGCCGGACGAGGCGTCCGGGCTGATCGAGCGGGAGTGGAACCACCTGTTCGTGGGACTGGTCACCGCGCCGGTCGAGCCCGCCCCGGAGGAGGTGGACGACTTCGCCTTCGTGACCGCGCAGGAGCTGCGCGAGCTGCGGGCGGAGCGGCCGTTCTCGGTCTGGTTCGAGACGGTCTTCGAGGCCGCGCTGCCGGGCATCCGGGAGATCGCCGGGCGGGACTGGTAGTCCGCCCGCCCCGGCCGGTGGTCCGGCCGTCCCGACCGGCGGTCCGGAGGTGTCGGCCGTCGGTCCGGCGTCCGGCCCGGCCGGTCAGTGGTCGGGCCCCGGGGGAACGGGCAGCGAGGCCCAGATGACCTTGCCGCCCTCCCCCGTGTCTTCGACGTCGCACACCCCACCGGCCTGCAGGGTGACGCTCTTCACCAGCAGCAGGCCGCGCCCGCCGGTGCGTCCGGTGTCGTTCTCCAGCGCCTTCGGCCGGTACGGGTCCCCGTCCTCGACCGACACCCGCACCCAGGCCCGGCGCAGCGACAGCTCGGTGACCACCTCGGGCGACAGCTCGGCGGCGTGCGTCACCGCGTTGCTCACCAGCTCCGAGACGATCAGCAGCAGGTCGTCCACCAGCTCCTGGTAGCGCACCCCGGTCATGCCCTGGGCCAGCAGGCGGTCGCGCACCGCGTGCCGGGTGAGCGGCACCGAGGCCTCGGTGGCGGGCACCGGGAAGCGCCACACGCCCTCGGTGGGGCCCGCGGATGCCGTGGCCCCGACCGGGCCCTCCCCCCGCCTGCCGCGTCTCGGTTCGGCCTTCGCCGCTCCGCTGATCTGCTCCACGTCCAGCCGCCCTTCGTCCGCGACCCGGGAATCAGGCGATCCGCTTCATGGCGCCCTCGGTCCACAGAGGCTAGGAGAGCCGTCGCGGCGGGTGCGGCACCGTCGACAAGTTGCCCGTGTCGGACCGCTTCCGGCCGCAACCGACCGCGGGCGGTGCGGGAGTCGACCGGTTCCTTCGCGGACCCCACCGGTTCGGGCCGGATTCGAGCGCGTTCACAGGCCGTACCAACCTGTGCGGGCGGTGCGCCGCGGCCCCGCGACCCCGGAGCGGCCCGACCAGGATGTCGGTCGGCGCGGCCCCGAGGAAGCGCAGGTGAGAAGCACTCCAGAACCCTGGTAATGTTCTCTCTGTCGCCGAGGGGGCGAGGAAAAAGCCCCCGAAGCACACACCCAGTCCGGGTGGCGGAATGGCAGACGCGCTAGCTTGAGGTGCTAGTGCCCTTTATCGGGCGTGGGGGTTCAAGTCCCCCCTCGGACACAGCCGAAATTCCCCGTGGAGGCCGAAAGGCTTCCACGGGGAATTTCGTTTTTCGGGCCGCCCCTTTCCCCCGGGCCGGCCCCGGTCGCCGTCCCTGGCCACCGCCCTCCCTGGCGCTGTGGCGTCCGTCTCCTCGCCGGTCCGCATCGGCCCGGACGCCGGACACGAGATGGCAACAATCGGATGGTTTGAGCTTCCTCTGAGGTTTTCGCCCCTTTTTGGACCTTAGGCTGCTCTCCGTTTGTCCGAAATACCGACGCAAAATCGCAAAAACACCGACACCACCCGATGAACCACGAGCGAGAGGACCGATACGTTGAGTGAGCCCGAATCGTCGACGGCATCACACCAGAACTACCGCCGATCGCTCGGAACGATCAGCCTGACCGCGGTCGGGCTGGGGTCGATCATCGGCTCCGGGTGGCTGTTCGGTGCCGAGCGGGCCGCCAAGCTCGCCGGACCCGCCTCGATCCTCGCCTGGGTGATCGGTGCCGCGGTGGCGCTGACCATCGCGCTCACCTACAGCGAGCTGGGCTCGATGTTCCCCAAGGCCGGCGGCATGGTCCGGTACGGCCAGTACTCGCACGGCTCGCTGGCCGGCTACCTGGCGGCCTGGGCCAACTGGATCGCCATCGTCTCGGTCATCCCGGGTGAGGCCACCGCCTCCGTGCAGTACATGAGCTCCTGGCACTTCGGCTGGGCGCAGGGGTTGTACGACGGCAAGGAGCTGACCCTCAGCGGCGTGGCGCTGGCCAGCGTGCTGCTGCTCGTCTACTTCGCCCTCAACTGGTTCGCGATCACGCTGTTCGCCAAGACCAACACCGCGATCACCGTCTTCAAGGTCGTCGTCCCGACGGTGACCGCCGGTGCGCTGCTCTTCGCGCACTTCGACTCGGCGCACTTCACCGACCACGGCGGCTTCGCGCCGAACGGCTGGAGCTCGGTGTTCACCGCCGTCGCGGTCTCCGGCATCGTCTGGGCCTTCAACGGCTTCCAGTCCCCGCTGAACCTGGCCGGCGAGGCCAAGAACCCCGGCAAGTCGCTGCCGAAGGCCGTCATCGGCTCGATCCTGATCGCCCTGGTGATCTACGTCGCGCTCCAGATCGCCTTCCTCGGCGCCATCCCGGGCGGCGACCTGGCGAACGGCTGGAGCAACCTCTCCTACACCTCGCCGCTGGCCGACCTGGCCATCGCCTGGGGCCTCAACTGGCTCGCGATCACGCTCTACGCGGACGCCTTCATCTCCCCCTCCGGCACCGGCATGATCTACGCCGCCACCACCTCGCGCATGATCCACGGCGTGCAGGAGAACGGCCACCTGCCGAAGATCTTCGGCAGGGTCGACGCCAAGACCGGCATCCCGCGCCCGGCGCTGGTGCTCAACCTGGTGGTCGCGTTCATGTTCCTCGCGGTCTTCCGCGGCTGGGGCTCGCTGGCCGAGATCGTCTCGGTGGCCACCGTGATCTCGTACATCACCGGCCCGGTCGCCGTGATGGCGCTGCGCCGCCTGGCCCCCGAGCTGCCGCGGCCGGTCCGGCTGCGCGCCATGCCGGTGATCGCCCCGATCGCGATGATCTTCGGCTCGCTGGTGCTCTACTGGGCCCGCTGGCCGCTCACCGGCAAGGTCATCCTGCTGATGGCCGCCGGTCTGCCGATCTGGGCCTGGTACGAGCTGCGCAAGCCGTTCGCCGTGCTGAAGCCGCACCTGAAGGCGGGCGCCTGGATGGTCGCGTACCTGTTCGTGATGGCCGGCGTCTCCTGGGCGGGCAGCGCCGACTTCGGCGGGCACGGCTACCTGCCGGAGGGCTGGGACCTGCTGATCGTCGCCGCGATCGGGCTGGCGTTCTACTACTGGGGCGTCGCCAGCGCCTGGGCCAACCCCTCGCTGGCCGCGGTCCGCGAGGAGATGCTGGAGGCCGAGGGCGCCGAGGCGGCGGAGCCGTCCCGGGTCTGATCCTCGTCACACGGTGAAGGGCCGGTCGGATTCCTCCGACCGGCCCTTCGGCGTCTCTCGCGGGAGTGTGCGTTCCGTCGCCGTGTGCGTGGAGCGCTCCGTCGCCGCGTGCGCGGTGCGCTTCGTTCCCGGTGTGCATCCATTCTGCCGTGGGCGGCACCCCCGGGTCACCGTCTTCGGGGATGATCTTCGTCGCGTTCTCCGCGCCTAGCGTGGTGGCGGGCGGTCCTCGGCAGGAGGGCCCGGCTACAGGGAGCGTCGTCGACGTGACGGAAGCACAGCGGTACGGTCAGGATCCGGTCCTCGCGCGGGAGCTGGTCGCGATGATGGCCGAGGACGGCGCGGCCGCCCGGCTGGCGAACAGCCCCGACCTGGCCGAGCAGGCGGCCTGGCGGCGGCTGACCGCCCGGCACGGGGACCGGCTCGCGGAGATCATGGCGGCGCACGGCTGGCCGACCGAGCGCGCCGTCGGCCCCGAGGCCGCCCGGGCGGCGTGGCTGGTGGCGCAGCACGCGGACCGGCAGCTCGACGTCCAGCGGCGGGCGGCGGCACTGATGGGCGAGGCCGTCGCCCGGGGTGAGGCGAGCGCCCGCGACCTGGCCTTCCTCCAGGACCGGCTGGCGGTCAACGAGGGCCGGGAGCAGCGCTACGGGACGCAGATCGGCGCGGTGGCGGACGGCCGCCCGGTGCCGTGGCCGTGCGAGGAGCCGGAGCGGCTGGACGAGCGGCGCGCGGAGGTGGGCATCGAGCCGTTCGACGAGTACACCGCGCGGTTCGCTCCGAAGTAACCGTCAGGTCCGCCGGTCGGGATTGACTCTTGCGCGCGGCCGCCCGGGCCGCATTGACTGACCTTCGACTAGCGCTGCTAGTTGAAGGGCGGACGAGAGGACGATCGGTGCGGCAGTACGCGGAGTACAGCGACCAGTACATCGACGGCGAGTGGCGGCCCTCCGGGGACGCCGGGTCGATCACCGTACTGAACCCGGCGACCGAACAGGTGCTGGCCACCGTGCCGGCCGGCGGCACGACCGACGTCGACACGGCGGTGACGGCGGCCCGCCGGGCGGCCCGCGCCTGGGGCACGACCACCCCCGAGGAGCGGCTGGCGCTGCTGACCCGGCTGCGGGACGGGATCGCCGCCGCGCAGAACGAGATCACCGAGACGGTCGTCGCCGAGCTGGGCTCCCCGGTCGGCTTCGCCGGCGCCGTGCACGCCGGGCTGCCGCTCGCCGTGGCGACCTCCTACCTGACCCTGCTCGCCGAGCACCCCTTCGAGGAGCGGATCGGCAACTCGGTGGTGCACGCCGAGCCGGCCGGGGTGGTCGCGGCGATCACGCCGTGGAACTACCCGCTGCACCAGATCGTCGCCAAGACCGTCCCGGCCCTGGCGGCCGGCTGCCCGGTGGTCCTCAAGCCGGCCGAGGACACCCCGCTGGTGGCCCGGCTGTTCGCCCGGCTGGTGCACGCGGCCGGGTTCCCGGCGGGCGTCTTCAACCTGGTGACCGGCACCGGGGCGGTGGCGGGCGCGGCGCTCGTCGGGCACCGGGACGTGGACCTGGTCTCGTTCACCGGTTCCACCGCCGTCGGCCGGCAGGTCGCCGAGACGGCCGGCCGGGGGCTGAAGCGGGTCTCCCTGGAGCTGGGCGGCAAGTCGGCCAACGTGGTGCTGCCCGGCGCCGACCTGGCCCGGGCGGTCAAGGCGAACGTCGCCAACGTCTTCGCCAACTCGGGCCAGACCTGCAACGCCCTGACCCGCCTGCTCGTGCACGAGGACCAGTACGAGGAGGCGGTCGCCCGGGCCGAGGAGGTCGCCGCCCAGTACCGGCCGGGCGACCCGACCGACCCGCAGACCCGGATCGGCCCGCTGGTCAACGCCAGGCAGCTGGCCCAGGTGCGCGGCTACATCGACGGCGCGCTGGCCGAGGGCGCCCGGCTGGTCGTCGGCGGCTCGGAGCCGGTCACCGAACCCGCCACCGGCTACTACGTCCGCCCGACCGTGCTCGCCGACGTGACCCCGGAGATGACGGTGGCCCAGGAGGAGGTCTTCGGCCCGGTCCTGGCGATCCTCCGCTACCGCGACGAGGACCACGCCGCCGAACTCGCCAACGGCACCCCGTACGGTCTGGCCGGCGGCGTCTGGGCCCGCGACACCGACACCGCCGCCGCCTTCGCCCGCCGCCTCGACACCGGCCAGGTGGACCTCAACGGCGGCCGCTTCAACCCGCTCGCGCCCTTCGGCGGCTACAAGAGCTCCGGCCTCGGCCGGGAGCTGGGCCGGCACGGGCTGGAGGAGTTCCTGCAGTACAAGTCCCTGCAGTACTAGCGGACCCGGTGCACGGGGCGGGGCGGGGCCGACGAACGGCGGACGGCTGACGGCTGACGGCTGACGGCTGACAACTTTCAGCGAACAGATGACAGATGACAGATTTCGAAATCTGTCATCTGTTCGCCGTTCGCCGTCAGACCAGGTCCACGCCCGGGTAGAGCGGGTACGGGGCGAGCAGGTCGGCGGCGCGCTTGGCGGTGGCGTCGCGGAGGGCTGCGTCCAGGGTGTACGCGGCCTTGGACGGGGAGCCCTTGGCCGTGGTGGCGGGGGCGGTGGCGCGCAGGACGGTGTGGATCAGGTCGGCGATCTCGTCCATCTCGGCGGTGCCGAGGCCGCGGGTGGTGAGGGCCGGGGTGCCGAGGCGGACGCCCGAGGTGTACCAGGCGCCGTTCGGGTCCTGCGGGACGGAGTTGCGGTTGGTGACGATGCCCGAGTCGAGCAGGGCCGCCTCGGCCTGGCGGCCGGTCAGGCCGTAGCCGGAGACGTCGGCGAGGACCAGGTGGTTGTCGGTGCCGCCGGTGACCAGCTTCCCGCCGCGGCGCAGCAGGCCCTCGGCGAGCGCCTGGGCGTTGGCGACGACGGCGCGGGCGTAGGCCTGGAACTCGGGGCGGCGGGCCTCGGCGAGGGCGACCGCCTTGGCGGCCATCACGTGGGAGAGCGGGCCGCCGAGCACCAGCGGGCAGCCGCGGTCGACGTGCTCGGCCAGTTCGGACTGGCACAGCACCATGCCGCCGCGCGGGCCGCGCAGGGACTTGTGGGTGGTGGTGGTGACGATGTGGGCGTGCGGGACCGGGTCGTGGTCGCCGGTCAGCACCTTCCCCGCGACCAGGCCGGCGAAGTGCGCCATGTCGACCATGAGGGTCGCGCCGACCTCGTCCGCGATCTCGCGCATCCGGCGGAAGTCCACCAGCCGCGGGTAGGCGGAGTAGCCGGCCACGATGATCAGCGGGCGGAACTCGCGGGCGGTCTCGCGCAGCGCGTCGTAGTCGATCAGGCCGGTGGCCGGGTCGGTGCCGTAGCTGCGCTGCTCGAACATCTTGCCCGAGATGTTGGGCCGGAAGCCGTGGGTGAGGTGGCCGCCGGTGTCCAGGGACATGCCGAGCATCCGCTGGTTGCCGAGCTCCTGGCGCAGCCGCGCCCAGTCCTCCTCGGTGAGGTCGTTGACGTTGCGCACCGCGGCGCGCTCCAGCGCCGGGCTCTCGACCCGCTGGGAGAGGACGGCCCAGAAGGCGGTGAGGTTGGCGTCGATGCCGGAGTGCGGCTGGACGTAGGCGTGGTCGGCGCCGAACAGCTCGCGGGCGTGCTCGGCGGCGATGCCCTCGACGGTGTCGACGTTGCGGCAGCCCGCGTAGAAGCGGCGGCCGACGGTGCCCTCGGCGTACTTGTCGCTGAGCCAGTTGCCCATGGTGAGCAGGACGGCCGGGGAGGCGTAGTTCTCGCTGGCGATGAGCTTGAGCGAGCCGCGCTGGTCCGCCAGCTCCTGTCCGATCGCGGCGGCGATCCGCGGTTCGACGCCGGCGACCACGTCGAGGGCGCTGCGGAAGGCGGTGTCGGCCGCGGCGGAGGCGGCGGTGTGGGGCTGCTGGGCCATGGCGGTCTCCTGGTGGGGATGCGGGGGCCCAGGCGCTCGGCAAGTTCACGTGAGGATTCACGGGGCCGCTTCCCGATGGTTGATTCCATCCCTACGCGCCAGTTGCGGCCCACCGGGATCGTACCAACACCGGAGGGACTGTGGCGGAGGTCTCAGAATGCGGAACGGGCAGTCCGTTTCAGCATGGTATGTCCGTTCTTTTGCAACGCGAGTGTTTCAGCGAAATGAAGCCGCCACATTTCCCGAAACAGTTCGAAAGGAATGACCCGAACGTCCGCCAAAGGTGATTTGCGGAACCTCGGACGCATCCGATCAAATGGCGCTCGAACAGCCGCCGGGAAACCCCCGGAGGCCGTACCGGAAATACACACCAGCGCACCCTCACCCATGGGGCGGCGGAGAATTCGGGGGTTACGCCTCATGGCAGTGGTCGACACCGTCCCAGGCACCGCGGCCGGGCCCGTGCCCGCCGCCGACCCCGGCCCGCTCCGCCGGATCCTGCGGGACCGGGTCGGCGCCTCCGCCCTGGCGGTGGTGGTGCTGTTCCTGCTGCTCGCCCTCGGCGCTCCGCTGGTCGCCGCGCTGTACGGGAAGAACCCGGTCGACCACTACGGCCAGAACGCTCCGGGCCTGCTCAGCGACAGCGGCCTGCCGATGCTGCCGAACGGCGGCATCTCCGGGGACTTCTGGTTCGGCCTGGAGCCCGGCCTCGGCCGGGACGTGTTCACCCAGCTGCTGTACGGCATCCGCACCTCGCTGCTGATCGCCTTCGCGGCCGCCGTGGTGACCACCACGCTAGGCGTGCTGGTCGGCGTCGCGGTCGGCTACCTCGGCGGGATCACCGACCGGTTGTTCGGATTCCTCGCCAATGTGTTGCTGGCCTTTCCCACGCTGCTCCTACTGCTCGCGCTCAGCCCGGTGATCCAGTCCCGGCTGGTCGACCCGGGCACCGCGGAACCGGAGTGGATGCAGTTCCTGGTGCTGATCCTGGTTTTCTCGGCGTTCGGCTGGATTCCGCTCGCGCTTTCCCTGCGGGCCACCGTCCGCTCGCTCCGGGAAAGGGATTTCGTGCAGTCCGCGCGGGCCCAGGGCGCGAGCCGATTCCATGTCGTCGTCCACGAACTCCTGCCGAATGTGCGCTCGCAGCTGCTGGTGCACGCCACCATGGCGGTGCCGACCTTCGTCGCCTCCGAGGCCGCGCTGTCCTTCCTCGGCGTCGGCGTCACCGAGCCGGTCCCGGACTGGGGGCGGATGATCGCGCGCGGCTCCGAGGTCTTCCAGGCCGACCCCACCTACATGGTGTTCCCCGGTGTGGCGCTGCTGCTGTTCGTCATCGCCTTCAACTTGCTCGGCGACGCCGTCCGGGACGCGCTGGACCCGCGCGCCGGCACCGCCCGCTGAAGCCCCTCGGCCCTCCCGAGGCCCCTTCTTCCCGCCGCTCCCAAGACCCTTCACCCCTCCCCACCATCACCCGAGCCCGTCCCGGCACGACCGCCGGGGCAAGGAGAGATTCGCCATGCGCTGGACCAGACCGTCCCTCGCCGTCATCGCCACCGCCCTGCTGGCGACCTCCTGCTCGGCCGGCGCGGGCAGCACCACCGGCTCCGGCGGCGCCGGGGCCTCCGCCAAGGAGACCTCCCCGCTGACCGCCGTGCTCGGCAGCGAGCAGGAGAGCGCCGGCCCCGCCCCGGCCGCCCCGGGCGCCCGTGCGGGCGGCACCGTGAACGTGTACAACAGCGTCGAGTTCCGCCACCTCGACCCGCAGAAGGTCTACGCGGGCGCCGCCTACAACGCCTCGCTGCTCTGGGGCCGCCAGCTGACCCAGTACCAGGTCGTGGACGGCAAGGCCAAGCTGGTCGGCGACCTGGCCACCGACACCGGCACCCCGGCCGACGGCGGGCGCACCTGGACGTACAAGCTCAAGCAGGGCGTCGCCTGGGAGGACGGGCAGCCGATCACCGCCCAGGACGTCAAGTACGGCATCGAGCGCACCTTCGGCAAGGGCTACGAGGTCGGCCCGCCGTACTGGCCGCAGTGGCTCACGGGCGAGGCCAGCTACGAGGCGGCGCGCACCAAGTACGCGGGCCCGCAGGCCGGCGACCTCGACGCGATCGAGACGCCGGACGAGCGCACCATCGTCTTCCACTTCCCGCAGCCGCAGGCCGACGTCCCGTACATGGCCGCGCAGTCCTCCTCCTCCCCGGTGCGCCGGGACAAGGACACCGGGACGGACTACGACCGCCTGCCGTTCGCGACCGGCCCGTACAAGATCGTCGAGCACGTCCAGAACACCCGCATGGTGCTGGAGCGCAACCCGGCCTGGAAGCCCGAGACGGACCCGATCCGCAGCCAGTACCCGGAGAAGTTCGTCTTCACGTACGGCAAGGAGGCGCTCAACCTCAACCAGGAGATCCTCTCCGGGCGGGACGGCGGCGCCAACGCCACCACCGCGGCCGACACCCTCTCCGCCGAGCTGTACCAGACCACCGACACCGACCCGAAGGCCAAGGAGCTGGTGGTCTCCGGCCGGCAGGGCGCCTTCGTCACCCAGCTGATGATCAACAACCAGCGGGTGTCGGACGTCGAGGTCCGCAAGGCGCTGCACCTGGCCTACCCGCGCCAGCAGGCCCGCCAGGTCCAGGGCGGCGCCCGGACCGGCGAACTGGCCACCACGCTCAGCTCGCCCGCGCTGATCGACTGGCAGAAGTACGACCTCTACCCGGTCAAGCCCGAGGGCGACCCGGAGGCCGCCAAGGCCCAGCTCGCCAAGGCCAAGCAGGCGCCCGGCAGCCTGACCTACGCGTACCGGAACACCCCGACCGGGCAGCGCGTCGCCCAGGTGCTGGTCGAGGGCTTCGGCAAGGCGGGCATCACCGTCGTGCCCAAGCCGATCGACCCCAAGGCCTTCCTGGACGAGGTGCACCGCGACGGCGCCCCGTACGACCTGTTCGAGGAGACCAGCTCGGTCGACTGGCCGACCCCGTCCACCCTGATCCCGTTCTCCTTCGACGGCCGGGCCGGCAGCGACATCAACTCCGCGCTCTACCGCAACCCGGAGGTCGACAAGGAGATCGACCGGATCAACCAGATCGGCGAGCCGCGCGCCAAGGCCAAGGAGCTGTACGCGCTGGAGCAGACCGTGATGAAGGACGTGCCGGTGCTGCCGTTCGCCTACCCGACGGTCAACCAGCTGCGCGGCAGCAACGTCGGCGGGGCGTTCATCCACCCGATCTACGGGACCGTCTCGCTGGCCTGGCTGTACCTGAAGTCCTGAGCCGACCGGGGCCCGCTCCCGCCGCCCGTGCGCGGTGGCGGGAGCGGGCCCCGGTTCCGCCTCCGGTTCCGGCCCCCGGTTCCGCCTCAGTCCCGCACACGTCCGTTTCGCACGCCTCCCCCCGTCACGTCGACCCCGGATCGGCCATGCTCTCCTTCGTCCTGCGGCGGACCGCCCAGGCCCTCGCGGTCCTGGTCGCGGTCTCCGCCGCCGCCTTCGCCCTCTTCTACGCCGCGCCCGCCGACCCGGCCCGCGCCGCCTGCGGCCCGCGCTGCGACAGCGGGCAGGTCGCGGCGGTGCGCCAGAGCATGGGCCTGGACCAGCCGCTGCTCACCCAGTACACCGACTACCTGGCCGGGGTCGTCGCCGGGCGGGACATCGGCGACGTGGACGGCTCGACCATCCACTGCGACGCCCCCTGCCTCGGCTACTCCTACCGGCTGCACCAGCCGGTCAGCGAGGCCCTCGCCGACCACCTGCCGGTCACCCTCTCGCTGACCGCCGGGGCGCTCGCCGTCCTGCTGGTGTTCGGCCTCGGCACCGGGTTCGTCTCCGCGCTGCGGCACGGGCGGCGGACCGACCGGCTGCTGTCCGGCTTCACCCTGGTCGGCGCCAGCCTGCAGATCTACTTCCTCGGGTACGTCGCGCAGTGGCTGCTGGTCTACTCCACCGGGCTGCTGCCGCTGCCCTCCTACACCCCGCCGGCCGACGACCTGGCCGCCTGGGCGGGCGGGATGCTGCTCCCCTGGTTCGTCCTCGGCTTCGTCAACTCCGCGGTGTTCGCCCGGCTTTCGCGCTCGCAGCTGCTGGAGACGATGAACGAGGAGTACGTCCGCACGGCCCGCGGCAAGGGCCTGGGACGGCTGCGCGCCCACCTCAAGTACACCTCGCGCGGCGCCGCCGGACCGCTGGTGCAGCTGATCGGGCTGGAGGCCGGGGTGCTGCTCGGCGGAGCCGTGATCACCGAGACGGTGTTCGGGCTGAACGGGGTCGGGCGGTTCGCCGCCGAGGCCGTCGCCGGGCAGGACCTGCCCGCCGTGGTCGGCGCGGTGCTGCTGGCCGCCTGCTTCATGGTGCTGTTCGTCGCGCTGGCCGACCTCGCGGTCGCCTGGCTCGACCCGCGTGTCCGGCTGAACTGATGGGGAGCCCTTCGATGAATTCCACTGTCCCGGGGGCCGGCGTGCGGACCGCAGAGGTGGAGAGCACGGCGGCGGAGACCGTCGGGCCGGTGCTGAGCGTCCGCGATCTGACCGTCTCCTTCGCCGACCCGCGCGGCGGTGCGCCGGTGACCGCCGTCCAGGGCCTCTCCTTCGACCTCTCCCCGGGTGAAGTTCTGGGCCTGGTCGGCGAGTCGGGCTCCGGCAAGTCGACCGTCGGGCTCGCCGTCCTCGGCCTGCACGACCCGCGCACCACCACCGTCACCGGCTCGATCCGGCTCGACGGGCAGGAGGTCGTCGGCACCGAGGAGTCCGCGCTGCGCGGGGTGCGGGGCGGAAGGGCGGCGCTGGTCTTCCAGGACGCGCTCACCTCGCTCAGCCCCTTCCACGGCGTGGGCGCCCAGCTCGCCGAGATGTACCGGCTGCACCACCCGGGCACGGGCCGGGCCGAGGCGGGCCGACGGGCGGCCGAGATGCTCGACCGGGTCGGCATCCCGACGGCCCGGACGCGCGACTACCCGCACCAGTTCTCCGGCGGCATGCGCCAGCGCGTGATGATCGCGATGGCGCTGATGAACGACCCCCGGCTGCTCATCGCGGACGAGCCGACCACCGCCCTGGACGCCCGCGTCCAGCGGCAGGTCCTCGACCTGCTCGGCGAGTTGCAGCGCGAGCACGGGACGGCGGTGCTGCTGGTCAGCCACGACCTGGGCGTGGTCGCCGGGACGACGGACCGCACGCTGGTGCTGCGCGGCGGGGTCGAGGTCGAGTCCGCGCCGACCGCCGAACTGCTGGCCGCACCGCGCGAGCCGTACACCCGGGCGCTGGTGGGCGCGGCGCTCCGGCTGGACTCGGTGCCGGGCACCGCCCTGCCGACGGTCGACGAGCCGGCCCCGTCGCGGACGTTCCGGCCGCGGACCGTCGAACGCCCCGAGCGGTGGCTGGTCGAGGTGGACGACCTGTCCGTGCGCTTCCCCGGACGCCGGCGCTTCCCCGGCCTGCGGGCCGAACCGGTCCGGGCGGTCGAGGGCGTCGGCCTGCGGATCGCGCCCGGCGAGACGCTCGGGCTGGTCGGCGAGTCCGGCTCCGGCAAGTCCACCACCTCACGGGTCCTGGCCGGGCTGCAACGCCCGACCGGCGGCAGGGTGCTGTACGACGGCCAGGACGTCACCCGACCGGACCGGGAGCTGCGGAAGCGGCTCAGCCGGGAGATCCAGCTGGTCTTCCAGGACCCGTACGCCTCGCTCAACCCGCGCCGGACCGTCGCCCAGACCCTGGACACCCCGCTGCGCCTGCACACCCCGCTGGACCGGGCCGAACGGCGGGAGCGCTCCGCCGAGTTGCTGGAGCAGGTCGGCCTGGAGGCCCGGCACCTGGACCGCTACCCGCACGAGTTCTCCGGCGGGCAGCGCCAGCGGATCGGCATCGCCCGCGCGCTGGCCCCGCAGCCGCGCCTGATCATCGCCGACGAGCCGGTCTCCGCGCTCGACGTGTCGGTGCAGGCCCAGGTGCTCAACCTGCTGATGGAGCTGCGCGAACGGCTCGGTGTCGCCTTCCTGTTCGTCTCCCACGACCTCGCGGTGGTCCGGCACTTCTGCGACCGGGTGGCGGTGATGCACCGGGGACGGCTGGTCGAGTCCACCGACCGGGACCAGTTGTTCGCGGCGCCGCACACCGAGTACACGAGGGAACTGCTGGCCGCGGTGCACTGAGATGACCGATGATCATCGAGGCCCGGCGGGTGAAGCGGCAGGTCGTTCGGCTGCGCCGGTCCGGTTCGAGGCGCTAGCGTGCAGGCGATGTGACGTAGGAGACCCGGGCAAGGAATCACCAATCGAGGGGGCACTTTTGTCGGACGACCTGCTCATCGCAAAGATCAATCACGGCTTCGATCACCTCGACGCCGACGGCGACGGGCTGCTCACCGAGCGGGACCACGTCCTGATGGGCCTCTCGGTGGCCCGCTCGCTCGGCCACCAGGAGGGCTCCGAGGCGGAGGCCGTGATAGTCCGGGCCTACCTGACGACCTGGCACGACCTGCACCTCGCCCGGCTGCCCGCCGGCACCGAGGCGATCACCCGGCAGCAGTTCGTCGCCTCGACCGGCTCGCTCGCCGACGACCCGGAGGCCGCCCAGGAGATCCTCGGCGCGCTCGCCGGGGCCTTCCTCTCCGTCGCCGACGCCGACCGCAGCGGGACGGTGGACGCCGGCGAGTTCTTCGTCTTCCAGCGCGGCCACTTCGCCGGCCTGTCCCGCGACGACGCCGACGAGGCCTTCCGCCACCTCGACACCGACGGCGACGGCGTGCTCTCCGCGGCCGAGTTCACCAACGCGATCGTCGAGTTCTGGACCAGCCGCGACCCGGACGCGCCCGGCAACTGGTGGACGGGCAAACCGCCGTACGCCTTCTGAGCCGTACGTCCTCGGTGGTCCCCCCCCCCCGACCCGGAACGCGGGGGGCGCCCCCCCCCGGCGGCTTCGGGCGCGGGGGCAGGGCGGTCAACTACGG
>NZ_JBHJSJ010000035.1:0-45872 GCF_042268845.1 Kitasatospora sp. NPDC056273
GCCCCCGCGGCCGCCGCGGCCGCCGCGGCCGGCGCCGCCCCGGCCCCCGGCGAGGTCGTCCTCGACGAGCACTTCTCCGGCCCCGCCCTGCCGGCCGGCTTCACCGCCGTCGAGGGCGACTGGAAGGTCGAGGGCGGCCGCCTGGTCGGCACCTCCGCCAACTCCGGGCAGCAGAGCCGGATCACCTTCGGCCGCCACCTGGACGACTTCCGCATCGAGGCCACCGCCCGCTTCGAGAGCGTCCAGGACAACGCCCGCTGGACCGCCCTCGGCCTGGACGTCCCCGCGTCCGGCGTCACCCCCTGGTCGATCGCCACCATGCGCACCGGCACCACCGCCGCCAACGGCCTGGAATTCGCCCAGCGCACCCCCGCCAACGTCTGGAACGTCACCAACACCGCCGCGGCCCCCACCGCCGCCGGCACCGGCCGCGACGTGCGCATCGCCGTCGAGGTCCACGGCACCACCGCCCTCTGGATATTCGACGGCAAGGAGGCCCTGCGCACCACCCTGGTCGCCCGCAGCGCCGACGGCGGCCAGGCCCTGGTGGTCAACGGCTCCACGGTCTCCTTCGACGACCTCAAGGTCACCGCGCTCGCCCCCGGCGGCTGGCTGCGCCCGGCCGGCGCGCCGCTGACCGTCTTCGCCCACCGCGGCGCCTCCTCCGCCGCCCCCGAGAACACCCTGCTCTCCGACGAGATCGCCCGCCGCGGCGGCGCCGAGTGGATCGAGAACGACGTCCAGCCCAGCAAGGACGGCGTCCCCTACGTCCTGCACGACGACACCGTCGACCGCACCACCAACGGCAAGGGCCGCATCCGCGACCTGACCGCCGCCCAGATCGACTCCCTGGACGCCGGCTCCTGGTTCGGCCCCGCCTACGCCGGCGCCCGCGTCCCCACCCTGGCCGCCCAGCTGGAGGACCTGCGCACCCGCGGCGGCAGCCTGCTGCTGGAGATCAAGGGCCAGCACAGCCGCGACGAGGTCGCCCGGATCGTCAAGGAGGTCCGCGACCACGGCATGACCGGCCGGGTCTTCGTCCAGAGCTTCGAGGTCGACGCCCTGCGCTACACCCGCGAGCTGGCCCCCGAGCTGCCGCTCGGCCTGCTGCGCGGCGACTTCGACGCCGACCCGGTGGCGGTCGCCCGCGACCTCGGCCTGTCCGCCTACAACCCGTCCGACGCCGGCCTCGCCGCGCGCCCGAACGTGGTGAAGGACCTGCACGCGGCCGGCGTCGCGGTCAACGTCTGGACGGTCGACTCGGCCGCCCGCTGGAAGGCCCTGGACGCCGCCGGCGTCGACGGCGTCATCACCAACCGCCCGGCGGAGCTCGCCGGTTGGAACAGCGCCTGGCTCCAGGGCGGCGCCCCCGTCCGGCCCGCCGCGCCCACCGTGGCGATCACCTCCCCGGCCGCCGGCGCCACCCTGGACCGCGCCGCGCGGCCGGTGACCGCCGTCCAGTCCACCGGCGCCGACACCGTCCGCCTCACCCTGGACGGCAAGGAGCTGGCGCCCGGCACCGCCCTGGACGCCACCGCCCTCCCGCTCGGCGGGCACACCCTGCGCGCCGAGGCCACCGGCCCCGGCGGCCGCGCCGAGACCACCACCGCGTTCACCGTCGCCGCCACCCCCACCGGCCTGGCCGCCCTGGTGCTGACCTCCGGCGCCGACCGCAACGCCGTCGCCACCCTGACCACGATGCTCGGCCAGGGCCAGTACCGGCCGCTCGCCGCCTGGGCCGAGGACCAGGCCGGCCGCGGCGTCGTCGCCGACCGGGCCGGCCTGATCGCCGCCGACGCCCGCGCCCTGGACACCGCCCCGCGCGGCTGACCGGCGCCCCGGCCCCGTACCGCCCCGGCCCCGCACCGCCCCCGTCGGCGGTGCGGGGCCGCGGCGTGCCCGGTGGCGGACGACAGCACGGGGCCGCGCCCACGCGGGGGGCGTGGGCGCGGCCGTGGGGTCGTGCGGGTGCGGGCGCGGGTGCGGGGCTCAGCGGGTGCGGCGGCTCCTGCGCAGCAGGAGCAGGCCCGTCGCGACGGCGCCGAGCGCGGCGAGGCCGACGAAGGGCAGGACCGTGGCCGCGTTGCTCCCGGTCTCGGGCAGCTGGCCGCCGTGGCCGGGCGGCGGAGTGTGGGTCGGGCTCGGGCTCGGCTGCGGCGAGGTCGTCGGGCCGGGGCTCGGCGAGGACGTCGGGCTCGGGCTGGGCGACGGGCTCGGCGACGGGCTCGGGCTGGGCACGGTGACCGGGACCTCGGTGCGGCAGCGCGCGTCGGTCGAGCCCTGCGCGCAGTTGTTCGCGTAGGTGGTGGAGGTGACGGCGTTGCGCAGCACCGCGTCGGCGGTCAGCGTGGAGCGCACGGTGACGGAGTAGGTGATGGTCGCGGTGGCCCCGACCGGCAGGTCCCCGCTCCAGGTCAGCGTGGTGCCGGAGACCTGGACCTGGCCGCGGTCGGCGGCGGCGTCGTTGCCGTAGGCGGCGGAGTTCAGCACGCCGGCCAGGTCGTCGGTGAGGGTGACACCGGGGGCGTCGACCTGGCTGGTGTTGGTGACCTGGATCCGGTAGCGGACGGTGTCACCGGGCTTGGCGGTGGTGGGGGCGGCCGTCTTGAGGACGGTGTAGCCGGGCACCGCGGCCACGGTGTTGCGCACGGTGTTGCTGGTGCGCTCCTGGGCCCGCCGGGTCTGGCTGCCCTCGAAGCGCAGGGTGGCGGTGTCGTCGAGGTGGGTGCCGACGGCGGTCGAGGCGTCGACGGTCACCTGGAAGGCGACGTTGGCCTCGGCGCCCGGGGGCAGGTCGGGGACGGTGCAGGTGACGGTCTGCCCGCCGGCCTGGCAGGCCGGGTTGGAGGCGGGGACGAAGGTGGTGCCCGCCGGGATCGTGTCGGTCAGGGTGACGCCGGTCGCGGTGTCGAGGTCCGTGCTGCTGCCGTCCTGGCGGCGGTTGGCCACCGAGAAGGTGTAGGTGATGGTCTCGCCGGGGCCGACCAGGCCGGGCGGGTTGTCGTCGGGGCTGCCCGGCGGGGTGTTGGCCTTGGTGATCCGCAGGTCGGGTTCGAGGGCGTCGAGGGCGAGCCAGGCGGCCTGCGGCTCCAGGGCGTCGCCGGCGCCGCTGATCCGGACCAGGGCCTGCTCGCTGCCGGCCGGGATCTTGCCGGTGACGTCGATCATCCGGGCGTCGTAGCCGTAGTTGTTGACCGGGTCGGGGTCGCGGGTGGTGATGTTGGTGCCGGTGCCGTCCGCGGCGACGTGGTCGATCCGGCTGGTGAACGCGTTGTCGGTGCCGACCCCGTTGGGGCCGGGCATCGGCAGGAGGGTCAGGTTCTCCGGCGTGGAGCCGACCGCCAGGGTGTCCCCGGCGATCGGCGCGTCGCCGTCGCCCACGGTGATCCCCATGGTGGCCCGCGGGGCCGTGGTGGCGGGGGTGCGGATGCCGCCGAGCGTCAGCGTGGTCGAGTTGTCGGGGTCGCGCAGCAGCTGGTAGCCGTCCCAGACCTGGAGGTAGCGCAGCGGCTCGGCCTGGTCCTCGTACGCGACGACCAGCGACCAGCCGCCCCAGCAGCCGACGTTGTTGCCGCCGTAGTTCTGCGCGGAGGAGCGGCCGGCGCACGCCTGGATGTCGGCGACGGTGTAGCTGCCCGGGCCGGCGGCCCGGACCTCGGCCGTCACGTCCTTGACCGCCCCGCCGGCCAGCAGGGGCTCCGGCGGGTTCCCGCCGACCTTCTGGTCGAACCAGTCGTAGGTGTCCGCGGTCACCTGCTGGTAGCCGCTCGCGCCCGGGACCTTCCAGGACACCTGGTTGCCCTTGTTGATGTCCCCGGAGGTGCCGCCCGCGGTACTGGTGTTGGTCGGGTTGAACTGCCAGTACAGCCGGGCGGACAGCACGTTCGCCCCGGCCGGCAGCAGCAGCTGCGCGGAGGCGGCGTTGGGGCCCGGGGCGTTCGGGTCGACCTTGATGAACTTGGTCCGGCCGTTGTTCGAGCCCTCGGTGTCCGAGCAGACCGTGCCGTCGCTGTCGTCGCAGGTCAGCACCGAGTTGGAGGCCATCGTGAGGTTGCCGTGCGCCAGCAGGTCGACCACCGGGTCCGGGCCGATCGGCCGCTGCGTCCCGGCCCCGCGCGGCTTCGGCGCGGCGGCCTCGGCGGCCCTGGCCGCCGGTTTCGCGGCCGCCCGGGCGTGCCCGGTGTGCGGCGCCCCCGCGGCGAGCGGCGGCGCCAGGGCCGCGGCGCCCGCACCGAGCACCACCGCCAGCAGCGCGGACAGGACGTGCGGTGGACGCGGCCGCAGCCGTCGGACAGGTGACACGGGAACCTCGCTGTCGGGAGGCGACACGGACAGCAGAACCTCGTACCTGCGCCGGCGGGAATCGAAGCCTGACGGGTGGTTTCTTCACCCGCCCGGGTCAGCACCGGTGGCCGGACGGCCCGGGGTGTGCCGTCCGCCGGTCCGGGGGAGCGGTGGGTACCCAGGATTCGGTACGGGGGATTGGGTAGCGGTACGCATTGTTCCCGCCCCGGCCCAGCCGGTTTCCTGGAACCCGCCCAAGCCGACGACCCCTCACCCCCCGGAGGTCGCCCCCATGACCCGTCGCGAACGCCTGCGGCTCTACGCCGACGCGCACTTCACCGCCCCGGACCCCGGACTGGTCCTGCCCGCCCGCCGCAGCGGCAGCGGCCTGCGCCGCCCGGGCCTGGCCCGCCTCGCCCGGCTCTCCCGGCTCGTCGAGCGCGCCGGCCACCACCGGCACGGCTGACCGGCCACCCACCCACCACCGGCACGGCCGACCGTCCACCCACCGGCACGGCCGACACCACGGACAGGGTCCCGCCTCTTGAGGGAGCGGGCGGGACCCCCTTTTTCCTCAGGAGGCCCCGTCCTCCGCGGCCAGCGCCTCGCCCAGCCCCGCCCGGCCCACCCCCAGCTTGCGCAGCGCGCTCGCCACGTGGTGCTCGACCGTACGGGTCGACAGGAACAGCGCCCGGGCGATGTCCTGGTTCGCCGCGCCCTGCGCGGCCAGCGCCGCGACCTGCCGCTCGCGCGGCGACAGCCGCTCGCCGTAGCCGCGCCGCCCCGGCGAGGCCGCCCGCCCCAGGCCCAGCTCGCGCCGCAGCCGCTGGCAGCGGGCCGCGTCCCAGGCCGCGCCCAGCGCCAGGTAGGCCCGCTCGGCGGCGCCGATCAGCTCCCCGGCCGCCGCCCGGTCGACCCCCGCCGACACCGCGGCGGCCCGCTCCTCGGCCCGCGCCGCCTCGTACGGACGCCCGATCTCCCGCCACAGCCCGGCACAGCGCACGAACTCCGCGCCCGCGCCCGCCGGGTCGCCCCCGTCGGCCAGCAGCAGGCCCCGGGCGAAGGCCAGCGCCGCCAGGGGGGCCGGCGCGTCCCGGCCCTCCAGGCCCGCCCCCGCCTGCCCGGCCAGCTCCGCCGCGCCCGCCCGGTCGCCCCCGGCCAGCAGCACCTCCACCGCCACCGGCAGCAGCTCCGCCGCCCGCGGCCAGGCCCCCGCCGCGCGCAGGGTGTCCAACGCCGGCGCGACCACTGCCGCCGCCCGCGCGACGTCCCCCTCCGCCAGCAGCAGCGCCGCCGGCCCGGCCGCCACCCGCAGCGCCCCGGTCACCTGCGACTCCCGCTCCCCGTACGGCTCCGCCTCCGCGAACCGGGCGTACGCCACCGCGAGCTGCCCGCGCGCCGCCGCCAGCCGGCCCAGCAGCAGCGCCTGCTCGATGCCGGCCATCGCGAGGTCGGGGAACTCGGCGCCCAGCGCGGCCAGCCGCTCCTCCAGCCCCTCCCACCGCCCGGCCAGCCCGTCCAGCCGCGCCAGCGCGATCCGGCTGTAGCACTCCAGGTACGGGATCGCCGCCTGCCGGGCCAGCCGCCGGCTCTCCTCCAACAGCCGCGCGGCCCGCCGGTCGTGGCCCAGCTCGACGGCGATCTCGCCCACGTTGTACAGCGCCCGGGTGGTCTGCCGGACGATCTCCGGCCGCTCCGAGCTGCGCGGCAGCGCCTCCAGCCGCTCCCACACCGACGGGTCGCCCTCGCGGGCCAGGAAGGTTAGCCGGGTGGCCCGTACGGCCGCCGCGACCTCCTCGTCCGGGCTCGCGGCCAGGACCCGCTCGGCCCGCTCCAGCCACTGCCAGGCGCGCTCGCCGGCGCCGTCGCGCTCGTTCATGGCCAGCGCCACCATCGCCCGGGCCGCCCGGTCCGGGCGCTGCTCCAGCTCCTCCAAGGACTCCTCGATCCGGTCGAAACCGGCCCGGTCCCCGCCGTGCACGGCCATCAGGAAGCCCAGCGACAGCCGGATCTCGCCCCGGTCGGGCACCGGCAGCCGCGGATCGGCGATGATCGCGGTCAGCGTCGCGGCGCTCGCCAGCGAGTCCACCCCGTCGGCGGCGATCCGCGCCAGCGCCAGCGCCGCCCGCCCGCGCCGGCGCGGGTCCAGGTCCGGCTCGTCCAGCAGCCGGCGCAGCAGCGGCCCGGCACTGCCGCTGTCCCCGAGCGCCACCGCCTGGTCGGCGGCGGCCTCCGCCACCTCCTGCCAGGCCGCCCGGTCGCCCAGCGCCAGGGTGTGGTGGGCGATCTGCACCAGCGGCCTCGGCTCGCGCGCGCCCAGCGCCGCCACCGCGCGCCGGTGCAGGGCGCCGCGCCGCGGCCCGGGCAGCCGCCGGTAGGCCACCTGCTGCGCCAGGACGTGCCGGAAGCCGTACCGGGCCAGCGGCTTCTCGTTGAGCACCGCCGCCCGCAGCGCCTCGGTCAGGCCGTCCGCCGCGGCCTGCGCGTCGAGGCCGGCCACGGCGGCGAGCAGCTCCTCCCCGGCCGGCACGCCGAGCACCGCGGCCGCGCAGGCGATCGCGGCCGCGTCCGGGGACAGCACGGCCAGCCGCTCGGTGACGGCGTCGCGCAGGCCGCGCGGCACCTCGGACTGCTCCAGGTCGGCGGCCAGGTCCGCGGCGGTGGTCAGCGCGTCCGCGCCGCGCCGCTCGCCCAGCGTGATCAGGTCCTCCTCGGCGACCAGCGGCAGGCCCTCGCTGCGCTCGAACAGCACCCGGGTGAGGGCCGCGGTCGCGCGCGGGCCGAGCGCGGCCCGGGCCAGCTCGTGCACCTCGGCCTCGGCGAGCGGGGACAGCCGCAGCAGCGCGCCGCCCACCCCGGCCGGGCGCCGGTAGGCGGCGCCGAGGACGGGGGTGTCCGGCGGCAGGTCCTCGGCCCGGTAGGTGAGCACCAGGGCCAGGCCGGGCGGCACGTCCCGGGCCAGCAGCAGGAGCAGCTCGCGGGTCGCGTCGTCCACCCAGTGCAGGTCCTCGACGACCAGGACGGTCTCGCCGAGCGCGCCCAGCAGCGCCCGCACCGCCTGGACCAGCAGCCGCAGCCCCGGCGGGCCCTCGCCGGGGGCGCCCGGGGGAGGGGGCGGGAGCCGGTCGGCGAGGTCCGGCAGCAGCGGGCGCAGCGCCCCGGCACTGGCCGGGATGCGGTCCGCGGGCGGCAGGAATGGGCCGACGCCGCGCAGCGCGTCCACCACCGGGCCGAAGGGCAGCGGCTCGCGCAGCGGGTGGCAGAAGCCGGTCAGCACCCGGCGGCCCGCGGCGGCGGCCCGGGCCGCGGCCTCGGCCACCAGGCGGGACTTGCCCAGGCCGGCCTCGCCCTCGATCAGGACGACGGCGGGCGGGCGGAGCATGGAGTCGGTGAGACGGTCCAGTTCAGGTTGACGTCCCACGAACGCGAATCCGGCGCCGGGCGATCCCGGCTCGACCGGCCGGCTCACGGCCGTCCGGCGAGTTCACGTGCGCGGCGCTCGCCGAGGAGGGGTGCGAAGGCCATGGGCACATCATGCCGTGGCCGCGCCCGGGGCTCGCCGCCGGGGCGCCGTCGCCGCCGCCTGCCTCCCACCCCGGCCCCCACCCGCAACCCAGGCCCCCTCGCCCCCACCCGGTCCTGTCCGGCCCGCTCCGGCGGGGCCCCGGGCGCCACCCGTGCCCCGGCCGTCCCGGGGTGCTGCCCACGGCAGCCGGCGGCGGTCCGGTACGTTGACGAACCGTCAGTTCGTGGTCCCGGACGGCATGTTCGCGAAGGCGGAGGAACCGGAATGATCGACAGGCGCACCTTCACCAGGGCCGTCGGACTCGGCGCGGGCACCACCGCGCTGTCCCTGGCCGCCCTGCCACCGGCCGCCGGGGCCGCCGGGGTTGCCGGGGTTGCCGCCCCCGCTGGTCCGGCCGGGTCCCCCGTGCCCGGCCGGACCGGCTTCTCCCGCCTGGCCCGGGTCCGGGCAGGCGTGCTCGATGTCGGCTACGCCGAGGACGGGCCGGCCGACGGCCCCGCCGTGATCTGCCTGCACGGCTGGCCGTACGACATCCACAGTTAGGGCCTGTCTTCACACTCGCGTCTGCGGGGCGACGCTCCCCCAGCCTTCGGCCGGGAGGTACCCCCAGGGCACAAGCGCACCTCGCCGCGTTGTCGTCGGTCGCCAATGGCCCCCAGCCTTCGGCCGGGAGGTGCCCCCACCGCAGTGGCTCCCTCCTCCGCCTTGCGATGCACGCACCCCAACGCCGCCCCGCCCGCCCTCCGGGCGGACGACGGGAGTTTGAAGACAGGCCCTACATCGACGTCGCCCCGCTGCTCGCCGCCCGGGGCTACCGCGTGATCGTCCCCTACCTGCGCGGCCACGGCAGCACCCGCTTCCTGTCCGAGCGCACGGTGCGCAACGCCCAGCAGTCCGCCGTCGCCCTCGACGTGCTCGCCCTGATGGACGCGCTGGGCGTCCGGCGGGCCGTGCTGGCCGGCTTCGACTGGGGCTCGCGCACCGCCGACGTCATCGCCGCGCTGTGGCCCGAGCGGGTCAGGGCCCTGGTCTCGGTCGGCGGCTACCTGATCACCGACGTCGAGGCGCAGAAGGAGCCGCTGGCACCCGCCGCCGAGCACACCTGGTGGTACCAGTTCTACTTCGCCACCGAACGCGGGCGCCTCGCCATGGAGGACCGGGACAGGCGCCGCGAGCTGTGCCGCCTGGTGTGGCGGCAGGTCTCGCCGACCTGGGCCTTCGACGACGCCGTCTTCGAGCGCACCGCCGCCGCCTTCGACAACCCCGACTACGCGGCGATCGTCATCCACAACTACCGCTGGCGCCTGGGCCTGGCCGACGGTGAGCGCCGCTACGACGAGCTGGAGCACCGGCTCGCCGCCCGCCCCCGGATCGCCGTGCCCACCGTCACCCTCGACCCCGGCCGCGACCCCTTCACCGCCCCCGGCGACGGCGCCTCCTACCGCGACCTCTTCACCGGGCCGTACCTCCACCGCACCCTGCCCGAGGTCGGCCACAACGTGCCCCAGGAGGCACCCGAGGCCTTCGCCCGGGCCGTCTTGGACGCCGACCGCCTCTGACGGACGGGCAGCCGCCCGCCGGGGCTGTGTCGGGCCGGGCCGCGTCGGGCAGGGTCTCGCGGCTTCGTGGGGGAGAAGCCGCGAGACCCGGTCACCGGCGGCCGTCCGGTCGTCCGGCCGTCAACCGGACGTCGTCCACCGCTGCTCGGAGCCGCCGGTGCAGGGCCACTGGACGACCGGGGCGCCCGGCGTCGTGCTCGAACCGCCGACCGCGGCGCACAGGCCGCTCGCCCGGTTGCTGATCTGCGCGAAGCCCGTGTCCGGGTTCGAGCCGAAGTACCAGGTCTGCTCCGGCCCCTTGTCGCAGCCGTACTGGATCAGCTGGACGCCGGCGTTCGGCGAACTCGCCGGATCGGCCAGGCACTTGCCGCTGTTCTTGTTCACGATCTCGTAGCCGCCACCGGAGTTCGGCATCGGGTAGAGGCCCCAGTACTGCTCGGCGCCGCCGTAACAGGACCACTGGATGATCCCGGCCCCGCCCGCCGTGCTCCCGGCCCCGACCGACAGGCAGTGCTGGCTGTTGTAGTTCCAGAGCTCCACGATCTCCCCGTCCCTGACCGAGGGGGACGAGGCCGCGCCGCCCCGCTGCGCCGCGGTCGGCGCCGACGCCGAGGCCGGCGTCGCCCCGACGGCGAACGCGAGCGCGGCGAGGAGCCCGAGGGCCCCCGTGCCGAGCCTCGTCCGGGGGCGGGCCGCTGTGCTGTGGCCACTGGTTGCCATGGGTGGTCTCCTCCGGGTCGGCGTCACGCGGTGCGGATGTCCCACCACTGCTGGGACTGGAAGTTCTTGACCCACAGCTGGGTCTGGGCGCCGTTGCCGGCGACGTTGATGTCGCGGTCCAGCACGGTGTTGTTGCCGTTGTTGTAGCGGACGTTGTAGATGGCCAGGTCCCCGGACGGGTGGTACCACTTCTGCTGGGTGGTGCCGTTGCACTGCCACAGCTGCACCCGGGTGCCGTTGGCGCCGCCGCCGTTGGTGTCGGCGTCCAGGCACATGCCCGGGAACCGCACGTTCCCCAGGCTGCCGTCGGTGGACAGGAACCACTCCTGCTGGGCGGTGCCGTTGCACCCCCACACCTGCACCCGGGTGCCGTTGCCGCCGTTGGTGGCGTCGGCGTCCAGGCACTGGCCGGTGGTCCCCCGGTACAGGCTGTAGATCCGGACATAGAGGCCGGCGGTGAGCGCGCCGGCCTGGGTGCCGGGCGTCTGGCCCTGGCTCCAGGCCACGTGACCGGCACCACCGGTACCACCGGCGGACCCGGCGCCCTGGGCGGACGCCGCGCCGGTGGCGCCGACGACGAGGGCTGCCGTGGCGACGGCGACGGCGGCCAGCTTCTTGTGAACGATCACGGGTCCTGTTCCTCTCGGGGCTGGACTGTGCGGTGAATCCAGCAAACGCCAAGCCGATCGACCGATCGAATGATTCGATTTCTTTCGAAGGGGCTGGCGAAGGGGGAACGCTCGTGATCCGGATCCGCCTGGGGGCCCGGGGGTTGGGGGGCGTCAGGTTCGCGGTCTCACCGGTGGGCGCGGCGAAGGACCTGCTGCGCCTCGTCGGCTTCAGCCCGGGCACGCTCACCCCGCAGTGGCGGGCCAGGGCGACGGAGGCGCTGTCCCGCAACCGGCTGGGGCTGCTGGCCGTGGTCGGCGGGGGCGGTCCGCTCGGGTACGCGCCGGACTTCATCCGGCCGGAGCCCCCGGCGTTCCTGACCGACATCGACACGGCGCTGCACCAGATCGCGACGACCCCGCAGGAGCGGGTCCACTACGAGCTGGCGGGGGCCGTCAACGGGCACGCGTGGGACCGGGGTTCCGGCCACCCGCCGCCGCGGCAGCTGCTGCGGGCCCTGGAGCGGGGGGAGGAGTACGTCGCGCGCCGCCTCGCCGACGAGATGGCGCGGTTCTGGCACGGGGCACTGGCGACGTCGTGGCCGGGGATCCGGGCCAGGCTGGAGGCCGACGTCACCGCGCGGGCGTCGGAGATCGCCCGGTGCGGGCTCGCCGAGGCGCTCAACCACCTGGCGCCGAACCTGGAGTGGCGCGAGGGCGAGCTGATCGTGCACCTGCGGACGGGCAGCATCCACCGGCTGACGGTGGACGCGGACGGGGTGATCCTGACACCGAGCGTCTTCGTCGACTGGGCGCTGTTCTGCGCGGGCGAGCCGCCCGGCGTGCCGGCCCCGCGCACCCCGCTGATCGTCTACCCGGCCGGGCCGGCGGACTGCCTGGCGCCCGAGCGGGACCACCCGCTGATCGGCGCGATGCGGCGCAGGCTGCTGGCCGAGCTGAGCCAGCCGCGTTCCACGACGGAGCTCGCGCAGCGGCTGTACCTGAGCCCGGCCACGGCCTCGTACCACCTGCAGATCCTCCACCGGGCCGGCCTCGTGAGCCGCACCCGGCAGTCCCGGCACGTCCTCTACCAGCGGCTCGGCGGAGCCGTGTAGACGTACGCCCGATCGCGCCCCCGCCCGGTCGCGCCCCCGCCCGGGGGAGGGCGCGGGGCGCGGAGTGGGAAGTCGGCCGGGCCGACTTCCCACTCCGGTCAGTGCGGCGCCGGTACGGGGTTGTCCGGCCTGTCCAGCCACACCGTCTGCCCCTCGGGCGTGGCGGTGAGCCCGAACCGCTCGAAGCCGGGCTGCCCCCGGCGACGCCACCAGCGCCAGGCCGCCTCCACCTCGTCCCACAGGCCGCGGGGGCCGGACTGCACCACCTCGTAGGCGGTCCGGCCGGGCTCCCAGTCGGCGGTGGCCCAGGACGTGACGGCCGTGTCGTGGAGCCACAGCGTGTACGTGCCGTCGGCGTACCGCTCGGTCAGCGGGAACGCGCCGGGCACCTGCACGCCGATGGCGAACATGGCCGGCCACCCGCCGACGGCGTCGGGGGAGAGGGCCGTCGACGAGACCGCCCCGTCGGCCGGCCACGGCCCGGACAGGTACTCCAGGCTGCCGGGCCGAACGGTCCGCTGCCGGCGCAGCCGCATGAAGGCGGACGACCTGACGAACCGGCCGCTCGCCGTGCCGTCGTCGCCGACCGTGAGCCGGACGACGGCCTCCCCGCCGTACTCGGGCGCCCACGGGGCGACGATCACAGCGCCGGGCCGGGACTGCTCGATCCAGGCGTACGGAATCCGGTGGACCGAACAGGTGGCGATCACCCGGTCGAACGGCGGGCCGTCGGCGAAGCCCTCCGAGCCGTCGCCCACCACGAGCCGGGGCCGGTACCCGGCGCGGGCGAGCCGGTGCCGTGCGGCGGCCGCGCTGTCCTCGTCCACCTCCACCGAGACGACGTTCCCGGCCCCCGCGCGGTGGGAGAGCAGAGCGGCGTTCCACCCGGTGCCGGTGCCGATCTCCAGCACCCGGTCGCCGTCCGCCACGCCCAGGGCGGCGAGCATGGAGAACACCATCGTCGGCATGGAGTTGGACGAGGTGGGCACGGTGCCGCGGTCGAACCCGCTGTGCTCGCCGTCGTCCCACTGCGTGGTGAGCGGCGCGTCGGAGTAGACGGCGCCCAACCACCCGTCCGGATCGGCGAAGCGGTGCACGGACTCGCCCTGGCGCACCCCGTCCGCCCGGCCCGGCCAGATCAGGTCAGGGACGAACCAGTGGCGCGGAACGGCGTGGTACGACGCCAGCCAGTCGGGGGCGAGGGACCCGTTCGCGATGAGCGCGGAGGCCAGCCTGGCCCGGCCGGCCTCCGCTTCGTGCCGGTCGCTCACGCGTCAGTGCCCGGACGCCGGGCCGCTGCCGTCCGAGGTGTTCCCGCCCTCGTCGCTGCCGCCGCCACCGTGCTTGTTGCCGCTGCTGGAGTCGTCCTGCTGACCGCCGCCCTGGCCGTTGCCCTGGCCGCCACCGTGCTTGCCACCGTCGAACTCGGGCATGCGCTTCCCCTTTTTGCTGTCGGTCGACTCCCGTGCCGCTCACGGGTGTCAGTGAGCACGTTAGGCGTGTCCGATGCGAGGGCGGGCGCGTGATTCTCGGGTATTCGAGCCGCTGGGAGCGGAGTTCGCGGGGATTCCTCACCCGTCCCCGAGAGCCCGGCGGCACCGCGCGATGACCCGGTGGGCGTCGGCGCCGTAGACGGCGGAGCCGGCCAGCGTGTCCCAGACGCGCCGGTACAGCGCCACGTTGTCCGGCTGGTCGAGCCAGAGCTCGGCGTGCCAGTCCTCGACGACGACGAGCCGGTCGTCGTGGATCCAGAAGCCGTTGGCCGGCGGCAACCTGAGCGAGGCCTCGAACGGGACGATGCCCAGGGAGACGGTGTCCAGCCCGATCACGCCGCTGAGCCGGTCGAGTTGGGCGGCCATCACGGCCGGGGGGCAGATCAGACCGCGCAGCGCGGATTCCCACATGACGATGTGGTACTTCCGGCCCGGCCGGTACAGGCTCTCCTGCCGTTGGACGCGGGCGCGTACGGCTTCCTCGACGTCGCGCGGTGACCGGTGGAGGTCGACGAAGGCGCTGAAGACGTGCCGGGCGTAGTCGGGTGTCTGGAGCAGGCCGACGATCGTGGAGTTCTGCCATGCGCGCATGACCGTCGAGCGGTCGTGCTCGGCGGTCAGCGTGTCCTGCACCGGCTTGTGCCCGGCGGCCAACTGCCGCCGCCAGGAACGGGTCCCTGACTCGAAGGCGCGCAGCCTCGCCGACAGCTCGGCCGCCGCTCCGGGCTGCCCGACGCCTTCGGCCCACGCCTTGAGGTCGTCGTGGGTGGCCGTCTGCCGGCCGGTCTCCAGCTTGCTGACCTTGGACTGCGTCCAGCCCAGCCGGTCGGCCAGTTGCCGACCAGTGAGACCGCCCTCGGCGCGCAGCTCACGGAGCCGCAGGCCGAGGGCGGTTCTGGCGTGCTGGAAGTCGGTGCTCACATGCCGGACGGTACCCCAGCGGCGAACTCGCGGTGCGGGGTGGCGTAGTGCCAGGCGGCGTCCCGCTCCTGGCAGGCGCGGGCCACCTTCACCGGGTCGGTGATCACCTCGATCTCGGTGATGTCGTCCTCGGCGTCGAAGTGCAGCAGGGCGAGGTAGCGCGAGTCGAACAGCCAGGCGTCCTCCGCCGGGAGGCCGAGCCGCTCGGCGTCGGCACGCCACAGGTAGCGGATGTCCTCGCCGACCAGGCCGTTCCGCTCGGAGTTGTTGAGCAGGTACCGCTGCCCGACGGTGGGCGGGTTGTCCATGATGCGCACCCGCTCGAACCGCTTGCCCAGGTCCGACTGTTCGCGGCGCGTGCGGCACCAGGGGTGGTCCAGGTCCCATGCGGGGGCCTGTCCGGCCACGAACTGCTGGTAGGTCTCGGACTCCTCGTCCGACCGGTAGCGGCGGCGGGTCTCCAGCCGGAAGGCCGTGTGCTGGAAGGTCGTGAACATCTCCTCGAACTCGTCGTAGCCGACCAGCACGCGTTCGCGGTCCACGTCGCGCGGCGCGAAGTCGGCGAGCAGCGTGCGCGGCACGGTCACGAATCCCTCGCCGGGCTTGACGGCGCGGAGTTGGGCGATCTCGTCGGGATCGGTCACCAGGTCTCCCTGCACGATCACCTCCCCGGTGTCCGCGTCCTCGTAGAGCGTCGGGCATCCGTTGTTGTCCGAGGTGCTCCCGATGTACCGCAGTCGTCGGCTCATGGCCACTCCCCTCGAAGTCGATCAGGCTGACTCAGGATGCCCGGAGGATCACGTGGAGTGAGTGATGATTCTCGAATATTCTCCTGCGGTGGGAGGTTGGTGTGGTGCTCCCTCGCGCCTGCCGGGCCCGTGACGCCGCCTGGCACCACGCGGTGCGCTACGCGGAGTTCCGGGCTCAGGTAGTTTCCGTCATGTGAGTACCGACTTTCAGCAGGCACGGGTTGCTCTCGGTGCCCGGATGCGTGAACTCCGCACCGAGAGCGGCTTGTCCGGCCGCGCCCTGGCCGCGTTGTTGGGTTGGCCGCAGTCCAAGGTCAGCACGTTGGAGAACGGAAGGCAGTCGCCCGGCACGGCGGATCTTGTCGCGTGGGCGGAGGCCGTCGGCAAGCCTGACGCCGCTGCCGAACTCGTGGGCCGACTACGGACGCTGGAGACGCAGTACCGGTCGTGGAGGCGCCAGCTCGCGGGTGGCGCGCGACCGGTGCAGGAGGCGCATGCCGCGCAGGGAAGGAAGACCGGGCATCGTCAGTCGTTCGATCCGACTCTCATTCCCGGCCTGCTGCAGACGGCTGAGTACGCTCGGGCGGTCCTCGCCCGGTACACCAGGGTTCATCCCTCGATCCGTGATGTCGAGGCGGCGGTGGCGGCTCGGATGGAGCGCCAGAGGGTGCTCGCCGATCGCTCGCGTTCGTTCCACTTCCTGGTGTGGGAAGGGGCGCTCCTGTCCCGTCTCTGCTCGCCGGCCGTGATGGCCGCCCAGATGAGGGCTTTGATGCCGTGGCTGGCGGGTGGGAACGTCCGGTTGGGAATCGTTCCTTTCGAAGCCGATCTGCACGTGCCTGCGGGAGTCGGGTTCTCGATCCATGACGGCACGTTGGTGATCACCGAGTCCTGGCACGCGGAGATGTGGCTGGACGATCCGGCGGACGTCGCGCTCCACATCCGGGCATGGGACGCGCTGGCGGAGAGCGCCGTGTACGGTCCGGCGGCACACCGGGTGATCGTCAGGTCCTGGCGGGTGCCGCGTGATGATCACTGAGGAAGAAGGTCCCTCTGTCGGCGAACAACGGTCCCCGGCGCCGGGGACGACGGCGTCGGAGCGGTTCGGTGGGGTGTCTGCGCAGGAAGTCGGGCGGGCCGACTTCCTGCGCACAGGGTTCAGGCGTGGCGGTCGAACTCGCCGGCTTTGAGGGCGTGGAGGAGGGCGGCGAAGGTGGTGGGGGTGGTGCGGAGGACGAGGTGGCCCTCGTCGGACTCGCGGAGTTCGACTGTGTCGCTGGCCGTACGGACCTCGACGCACTCGTTGGTTGCGCCGCTGTAGCTGGACTTCTGCCAGTTGGACTCTCGCATTGCTGTTCTCCGTTTCTGCCTGGCAGATCGGATGGAGTGTCCTGTTGCGCCCCTCGCCCTGGGGAGGGCGAGGGGCGCGGAGCGGAACCGTCAGGCGTGGTGGTCGAACTCGCCGGCCTTGATGCCGTGGAGGAGAGAGGCGAGGGCGATGGGGGTGGTACGGAGGACGAGGTGGCCCTCGTCGGACTCGCGGAGGTTGACTGCGCCGCCGACCGTACGGACCTCGACGCACTCGTTGTTTGCGGCGCTGTAGCTGGACTTCTGCCACTCTGAACTACGCATACGTATGGTTCACATCCTCCATGACGGATCGAATGAAATCACGTGATCCTTCTTCGGAGAGTGCTGTGGAGTCCAGACGAGAGAAGATCGCCCGGTGCTTGGCCAGGTCTGCTGGGGAGTCGAAGAACAGTGCACCTTGGGTGACGTCCATCTGGATGGTGTCCAACTCGGGGACAGGGCCTTCGGCGAACGTGAGGTTCTCGCCGGAACCGGGGAAGGTGTCGACGGCGAAGGGCACGACGCGGACTGAGATGCCGGGCCGTTCGGAATCGTCGAGCAGTGAACCGAGCTGTCCGATGAGCACCTTGAGGCCACCGAACTGCATCCGAAGTGCAGCCTCGTGGATGAACACCTGGAGGGGGATCGCACCCGAGCGAACGACCTCTTGCCGCTTGAGCCGGAAGGCCGTCCTGGTGTCGATGTCCTGCGGCGGCAGCGGAGGGAAGATCCGGGCGAACACAGCCGAGGCGTAGTCGCTGGTCTGCAGCAGTCCGGGCACGTAGGTGGTCGTGCAGATGGTCAGCCGCTTGGCGCGGTTCTCAAGCTCTGCCACCTCAAGGAAGTCGATGGTCAGGGTGCCACGGTACTTCTCCCACCATCCCTTCTCCCGCTCCAAGGCCATGTCAACGAGGGCGTTGATCAACGGCTGGTTGACGCAGTTGCAGGCCGAGGCGAGGGTCCGCAGGCGCTCGGGGCTGACGCCGATCTTCGCCTTCTCCATCTGCGTCATCTGTCCGGGGCTGATGCCGAGAGTGCGGGCGAGCTGGCTACCACCGAGCTCGGCTTGCTCCCGGATTCTCCGCAGCTCAGAGCCAAGCCGCCGTTGACGGAGGGTCGGATTGGAGCGAAGGGGCATGGCGTCCTTTCTGCCTGTGCTGGGGCCAGTGTGCCGCGCTGGCCACGTGCAGGTCCATCTGAGGGCCACACGATAGAGCGAATTTGTAGGCGTCGGCCTAAAAACTCAGGGAGGGGTGCGCTACGGTCGATCTCACATCGGTCCGACGGATCGTCAGTAACGCCTGCTAGCAAGCACCGCAGAGCAGCCATGTCCTTCTCCACCGGCCTGGCTCACGGCGACACATGTTCCGCCGGTTCCCCCTCACTCACGCCTCGGGAGAACTCCCATGCGTCACATCAACACCCCCACCATCGCGGTCGCGCGGCAGACGCTCCGCAACACCATGACCCGCGTCGGCTGGCCCGCCTCGCCGATCTTCGACGCGCAGCTCGCGCTCTGCGAGCTCCTCGTCAATGCCTGGCGGCACACCGAAACCCCCGCGCCGCTGGTCGAGATCATCTCCGAGGGGGACGTCCTCCGGGTCTCCGTCACGGACGAGAGCCCCGTCCTGCCCTCCGCCCCGCCGCTGTCCCTGCTCGCCGAGTCCGGCCGGGGCCTCCAGCTCGTCGCCGCCCTCACCCACGGCTGGGGTGTCGACCCGCACGAGCGTGCCAAATCCGTCTGGTTCGAGCTGCGGAAGGGCGCCGTCTGATGATCTACCGCCCCGGCCGTCACCCGATGCTGCCGACCGACCCCCGGATCCGCTACTACACCGAGGACCACATCAGCGCCCTCCTGGAGGAAGTCGTGGAGCGGGGGCGCGAGTTCGGCCTGATCTTCCCCTCGATCGGCACCGACCGGACCATGGACGGCCGCGTCCTCGTCCGCTTCAACACGGCGCCGGCGTCAACGCTCCTGAACCTCCTCACCCTGCTCCTCGACGCCGAGCGCAGGACCTCGTGCGATACCTGATCGGGACGGCCTTCGCCGTCCTCCTCGCCCTCGCGACCGCCATCGTCGCCCTGGGCATCGTCACCACCCTCCGCGCGGCCCCGCCCGACGAGGACGCCTGACCCGCCAGCCCCCGCCGCCCACGCGCCGGGGGCTGCGGCACTTCCTTCACGCCCTTGACGGCCCTTCGCCAGTGAGCGGTGTGCATCGTGAAGCGGCAGGTCACGGGCCTGGTGTGATTCCGCGCCTCGGTGCTCGTGCTGGTCACGCGCGGCAGTCCGCCGTGTAGATCGTCGGGCAGTCGGTACGGGCCGTGGCAGACCGTCTACGAGCGGTTCGCCCGCTGGGAGGCCGATGGCACGTGGGCGAGGCTGCTGAAGCATGTCCAGGTCCGTGACGACGCGGTGAGCCGGGTGGAGTGGACCGCCGCCGTCGATTCCGCACGCTACCGAGCAGGAGTCGTCCTGGCTTCCCTGACCCTCTGGCTCCGCGAACCCCGTCAAGGCCCGGGGCCGGCGGCAGCCGGGACTTCCGTGATCGGCGGCAGTGACGCGAGCACCGTACGGACCGGGTGGGTGGGAAGGATGCCAGCCCGTGCGGCAGCAGCGGCACGGACGGTCGGGCCCACCGGAGGATGGTGCTGGACGAACGTGTGTACTATCCCGGGCCTGATGCCGTTCTTGGTGCCTGAGAGGGTGGTGCGAGCAGGCAAGCCCCCCAGCCTCGCTATGCAGTGCGCGAGCAGAGCGCGTTCACTGCGGCAATTAGCCGGACCAGCGGGGGCTTGCCCGACACTCCGTCGGCGTGGCGCCCGGCACGACGTACCTCGGCGTAGAGGGAGTCGCTGCTGAGGCGCGAGTGCTCCTGCTCCCAGTCCGGCGCCGAGCGGTGGGCGGGTGCGAGGCTGAGCAACGAGCCCAGAAACCGGAAACGCAGGGGCTGGTCATCGTATGCGCGGCAGAGCTCCAGGCCGCGCAGGTTCACTGCAAGGGCGTACCTGGGCAGTTCCAGCGCCTCCGACAGCGTGCCGAGCTGCCTGAGCTGACGCATGAGGGTGGGAGCGTCCTCTTGACGCGGCCGCACGTGGGCCAGCACCGCGAGGAGGCCCGCGGCGGAGCGCCGGGCACGCTGGACCTCGCCCATCATGGCCAGGCCGGTCACCTGGTGAAGATGGAAGGCCAGCTCGCCGTAGAACGACGAAGGTCGCTCATCGACGGCCAGCGCCACGGCCGACTCCGGTTGGCCGTTGTGCAGGAGTGCCAGGATCTCGCCTTCGGTGCGAAAGACCTGGGCCGTGACGGGACACATCCCACGGAGGCGCTCGGCGACACGCAGCGCCGAGGCCGGGTCGCTCGCCATGAGGTGCGCCTTCACCGACTCATTGGCGTGGATGTTCCACAGGACTTGAGGGAGTGACGGTTCGGCCGCGACGATGGCGGCCCACGCCGCCGCGGAGATGGTGCACGGGCCGAGTTCCGCGCTGCGCTGCGCGTCGTAGTCCTCGGCGAGCCGGAAATGCGGGGCGGCGCGGTGGGTTCGCCGGCGCAAGGCGTGCAGTCTGCCGAGGTTCACCCACGGTTGCACGGCGAGGCCGAGCAGCCGCGGGTCTCTGCGGGGCGCCGTGTGGTGGGCGACCAGTGCCAGCTGGGACTTGCAGATTCGCGCCGCAGTGGTCAGGTCGCCCGCCGCCGCCACCACGAAACCGGCCTGGTTGATGTGGACGAAGGCGTCATGCAGCGTGCCGGCATCCCGACCTGGGGTCGTAAGGGCTGACTCCAGCTGCTCGGCCAGTTCGGTGGCCCACGTGTCGAGAGCGGGACGCAGCAGGCGGTCCTGGTCGACCAGGTAGTCCCGCGACACAAGGGCGGCTGCGGTCATTCGGCGGACCGGTTGGGCGGGAGGCCGATCTGGAGCAGCGGCTCTCCCAGGGTGAAACCGTCGGCCGGGCAGCCCAGGGTGTCCCAGTCGCCGCTCTGCCACCCTCTCAGCCAAGGGCGCAGGCGATCGTTGTCGATTTCGAGGGTTCCGTCTTCCGTCAGCCGGCCCACATTATTGGCGGGATCGGTCAGGGAGACCGTGCATTTGCCGACCGTGCCGTTGGCCCGGATCACCAGAGAATTCGGACGCGCCGCGTAGCAGACGTACGGGGAACGGTCGGCAGTGGAATCTTCCACCCCAAGGACACTCTGCAGGTCTGCGAGGATTCTTTCCCGTTCCCTTGTGGAGAGTACGGCCGTGGTGGCGTCGTTCTCGCCGCCGAGGTGTTCGACGGGCTTGAGGTGAACGGAGAAGCGGCGGTCGTCAAGGAAATCCTTGCGGATTCGGCGGAGGAATTCTGGCATGGCATGGAGGTTCTCTGGCGTCAGATGGATTCTCAGGAGAACCTGGACGGGTGCATTGCCGTTACGGATGGCCAGCAGGTTCTCCCAGAGGCGATCGAAGGAGCCCCGGCCGTCCCGGCGGATTCGGGTCAGGTCGTGCAGGTGCTTCGGACCGTCCAGTGAGATCTGGAAGGACCGGATCCCCAGGGCTGCCAGCCGCCGCACCATCGCCGAGTCGAGGAGGTACGCGTTCGTGGTCATGTCGCCGACGTAGGTCGTGGCGGTACGGCGGGCCATTTCGGCGACATGGCCGGAGATCTCCTCGATGACGCCGATCGCCAGGAGGGGCTCACCACCGAACCAGGAGATCCGCAGGTCCCTCAAGCCGTCCAGGCGCCGGTCGACGAGGCGCTTGACGCCCTCCACGACGGCCGGCGCCATGCGTCCGACGGTGAAGTCCTCGTAGCAGTAGGTGCACCGGAAGTTGCACTGCTCGGTGGGGAGGACGATCAGCTGAAGATGGTCGTCACGAAGAGAGCGCACGCATGCCGCGCCGAGGGCGGACCGCCGCTCGGCGAGGCCGCCCTCGGCGTTCAGGGTCGTCACGCCGGTGCCGTCAGCTTCTTGCCACACCCGTTGTTGCTGGTACAGCCGATGTTGAAGTCGGCGTCTGCCGTGTCCGGGGCCTGGGATGCCGCCCTCACCGCCTTGGCGATGTCCGCATTTCCGATCTTGATTTTCCCCTCAGAGTCGATCTCAATATCCGAGGGGTTGAGGCCTTCGAGGATTGAAGAGTTTGCGTCGGCCATTTCCATATCCGTTCGTTGGCGTATTTGTTCCTGTGGGTACCTTATACGCATCAAGGTGCTGTCGCGACCGCCAGAAATGCGCCATCCGAGTGATTTCAGAACTCGGATGATCATTCCGTTTCCCATGACTCTGCGGACTACTAATCGAGGTCAGTCCAGCGGGTCGGGCTGGGCGAAACCTTCGCCGCTACCGGAAACGCACCATGATCTTGACCTGTCTCACCGTCAGGGTCAGGACGGCCGGCTCCTTGCGGAAGCTCATCGCATGAGTGCCACCGGCCGGGGTGGGGCGGCAGTTGGCGAAAGCTCCGGATTCGTTCTGTATCGGGAGCCGTACCGACCCGAAGTGGGTGACCGCACTGGTGCGGGCCCTGCTGGTCCTGACGAACCGCGAAGTCGCCCGCTGACGGACGATCTTCACCGAAGTCATCCGCCCACATCCAGTGTGAGCAACCCGACGCCGACGCACACCAAGCCCGTGACCTGCTACTTCACGATGCACACCGCTCAGTGGGGCCATGGTCCAGTTCATCCCCAGGTCGGACGGTGAGGTCAACGACTGTGGCAACGGCGGTTTGTGAGCAGTCGGCCAGGGCGCGGTGCTCGGCTGTGCATCCGGAGATACGCGACGGCTGCACGCTGGACGACCCCGAGTTCATCGCCTGGCAGCAGGGCAAGCGGCTCGATCCGGCGGACCGCGAGTCCTGGTGGCGGTCCCGGCCCGGCCGGGACCACCGAACCACTGGCGGATGGTCTTCCCCCGAACCTCTGCTCCCGGGGTGCGCCGGGCGCCCGGATGGGCGGGTGAAGCTCCAACCGCCCGCCTGGTGGAGACGGTGTTGGGAGGTGGGCGGGGCCGTGCGCGCGACCGCCGGCCGAGGGCACGGGGAAATTCGGTTGCCGGGGGCCGCCGTCCCGATCATGATCTTCCACATGGACTTTTGATGACTGCCACGTAGTACGTACCTGTCGCGCGATCGACCTCGGAGCCTGACGACCCGGCCCCGGGGCGATGGGTCGCGCCCTTCGTGAGCATCCGTCAGAGAGCGGGAGCAGCCGAGTGAGTTCGGCATGCCCTCCCGCTGAGTCCTGAAAGCACCCAACACACATGAATACCGACCGCAAGGCCCTGTGGGCCGTGCGTCAGTCCGCCCTGCCCACCGTCGTCCGGCCGTGCCCGGACTGCCCCGGCATGCGGCACCGCGCCTCGGGGAAGATCCGCGTCAACGCGAACGGCAAGCTGCTCGACGTCTGGCTGCTGCTGAGCTGCGCGACGTGCGACCGGACCTCGAAGGTGCCCGTTTACGAGCGCGCCCACGTCTCGACGCTGGAGCCGGCCCGACTGGTGGCGTACGAGACCAACCACCCGGAAGCGGTGCGGGAGTTGGTGATGAGCGCGTCGCTCGCGGCGAAGAACCGGTACCGGCTCGACTGGACCGGGACGTGGGAGCTGGAGGCCCGCATGCCGCTGTACGCGCTCGACGACCCGAACCCGCTCCCGGTGCGGGTGCGCTTCGAGCTGCCCGCGCCGGTCCGGGTGGAGCGGCTGCTCCAGCGCGGTCTCGGCCTGAGCCGGGCCGAGGTGCGCCGCCTGGTCGCGGACGGCCGGCTCCGCCTGCCGTTCGCGCCGGACGCCAAGGCGCACCAGGACTTCGAACTCACCATCCACGGCCCCGGTTCCGTCGACGCGGCCAAACACGCGAAGTCCCTCGAAGCGCCCGCCGCCGAACCCACCGACCCGGCCCGGATCGGGCTGCCGCCCGCACCCGGCCGGGAGTTCCCGCGCCGCGCCGCGGCGGTCGGCAGTATCTGATAGGTCGGGCGGACGGCCTGCTCGCGATGGACGAGGAGGCCGCCGACACCGTCCGCGTCCTCGATCCGGCCCGCCCGCGTCCCGCGCGGGCGGGCCGGCCGCGGCAGCGGTCAAGGCCGCGGGATTCTCCCTCGGCTGATCGTCGGGGACGGGCCGCGCGGGCCGGCTCAGAACCGGTGCATGCAGTACAGGCCGCCGTAGTAGGGCGTGAGGTCGAGCCCGGAGCTCGAGTAGACGTCGGGGATGTGTTCCGGGACGCTCCACTCGTCGCCGAGTTCGTGGAGCCGGGTCCACCAGAGCGACCCGTAGTAGGCGTTCTCGTAGACGAAGTAGACGCAGTACAGGTAGTCGTTGAACCGGGCGATGGCGGGCCGGTAGCCGGTGCGGATCGGGTTCCCGTCGGTGTCCACCATGGGCTCGTCGGAACTCCACTCGTCCGTCGCGCTGTTGTAGGTGACGAGGTACAGCTCGTCCCCGCCGCGGTCGTGCACGCAGTACAGGTCGTTCTTGAAGCGTTCGACGACCGGTGCCCGGGCGACCTCGATGTCGCCGGGGACCAGCCGGTCGGTGCCCCAGGTCGCGGTGGCGGTGTCGTGGGTGATCCACCGCAGGAAGCCGTCCTCGTCGTCGTGCACGCAGTACAGGAGGCCGTCGTAGACGGTGGTCGCGGCCGGGTTGGTCGACCGGACCGCGACGTCCCGGTCGTCCTCCACCGGCCGGTGCGGGGACCAACCATGCTCGGGGCCCTCCGAGTTGTAGCGCGTCCACCACAGGCGGGCGTCGTCCTCGGTGCGGTGGTTCACGCAGTACAGGAAGTCGTTGGCGTGCTGCACCGCGACCTGGTCGGACGCGAGCACGTAGTCGCCCTCGACGTCGTTGACGAAGAGCCTGGTGTACCAGGTGTCGTCCTCCTTCTGGTAGCGGTTGCACATCATCTGGAAGGGTTTCCAGCCGCCCGTGCCGAGGGACCAGAGCGAGTCCTTGTACACGTCGATGCCGGGACCGAAGGGGACGCTGATGGTGGTGCCCCGCTCCTTCGACCAGCCGGTCTCGGGGTCGTAGACCGTCCACCGCATGTAGTTGCGCTCAGAGGTCCGTTGCCACCGCTTCCCCCCGCCGGCGTCGAACCGGCGGACGGGCTCGCGCCCGGACCCGGTGGGCGCGTCGTCGGCGTCCCGCTCGTGGGCGAGCCGGCCGTTGAGGTAGGTGGCCAGGACGGCGCGGTCGTCCCCCATCAGCGCGAAGGTGAACAGGAGTTCGCCGAGGGAGCCGGCGTTGGAGGTGCGGGCGGACAGCAGCGGGGTGGCGTCCGGGTCGAGGACGATGAAGTCGGCCTCGTGCCCCGGTTCCAGCGAGCCGACGAGGTGGTCGAGGCGCATCGCCGAGGCCGAGCCGACGGTCGTCAGGTAGAACAGCTTGACCCCGGTCATCGGGAAGTCCCGCAGGGCGCCGACCTTGTAGGCCTCGCCCGCGGTCTGGAGCAGGGAGAGGCTGGTGCCGCCGCCGACGTCGGAGCCGAGTCCGACCCGTATCCGCCGGCGGGGGTCGGTGGCGCGGGGCATGTCGAACAGGCCGGAGCCCAGGAAGAGGTTGGACGTCGGGCAGTGCGCGACGCCGCTGCCGGTCTTGTACAGGCGCTTCCACTCGCGCTTGGACAGGTGCACCGCGTGGGCGAAGACCGCGCCGGGGCCGAGCAGGCCGTACGTCTCGTAGACGTCGACGTAGTCCTTGCACTCCGGGAACAGCTGGTGGACCTTCGCCACCTCGGCCTGGTTTTCCGCCAGATGGGTCTGCAGGAGCGTGCCGGGGTACTCCCGCCAGAGCTCCCCGGCCGCGCGCAGCATCCCGGGGGTGCAGGCGACGGCGAACCGCGGGGTGACGGCGTAGATGCTGCGGCCGACCCCGTGCCACCGTTCGACCAGCTCCCTGGACTGCTCGTAGCCCACCTCGGGGGAGGCGTCGAGCAGTTCGGGCGGGGCCGCGCACTCCTCGCTGTCCATCAGCACCTTGCCGGCCGCGAGCCGCATCCCGCGACCGACGCTCTCCGCGAACAGCGCGTCGACCGACTCCGGGTAGGTGGCGCAGTTGACCAGGGCCGTGGTCGTGCCGTTGCGCAGCAGCTCGTCGCAGAACAGGGCCGCGACAGCGCGGGCGTAGTCCGGGTCGGAGAACCGGGCCTCCTCCGGGAAGACGTCCGCTTTGAGCCAGTCCAGCAGTTGGTTGCCGTAGGCGGCGATGATCCGGGTCTGCACGTAGTGGACGTGGGTGCTGACGAAGCCCGGAAGGATCAGCTTGTCGCGGTAGTGGACGATCTTCGTGTCGGGTGGGAGGCCGCGCACGAGGTCGCCGTAGTCCCCGGCCGCGACGATCTTCCCGTCCTCGCAGACCAGCAGCCCGTCCTCCACGTAGACGAGCGCGTCCTCGTCGTCCTCGCCCTCGGGCGTCAGGAACGGGTCGTCGCGGAACCACACCAGGCCGCCCCGGACGGCCGTCGGTGCCGGCCGGCACCGGCCGGCCGCCCCGGCGGGCGGTTCGCCGCCCGCTCGGGTGTCGCGGGTGTCGCCGAGGCGGTCGGGTCCGCCGGGTCCGTCGTCGGAGAACGCAGAGGTTCGCATGGGGCTCACTCCCAAGGGGGGTTGAGGCGGCCGCGAGGCCCGTCCGAGGCTCCGGACTCCCTGTGTTCCTCACCGGACAGCAGGCCGGACGTGTGCGGACCGATCGGCCGCGAGGCGACTGCGCTCCCAGTCTCACGAGGGGCCGACCGGCGCTGCGCGCCGGATTCCGCCGGTCGAGTGGTCTTCGGCGGGACTGGCATAGGTGGGCGCTGGGCGGCCGACGCGCCCGGCCCCGCCGGTGTGGGGGAGCACCTTCCCCGGGCGACAGAGTCGTCGGACAGAAGGAGCGCGAGCCCGACACCCGGTATCGGGACGTGGAGGAGAACGGGCGGTACGACACCGTCCGGAACGTCGGCACCGGCCGGTACCCGGCCGTCGACGGCGACGACGCCGTCCTGGGCGACAACCAGGCGGACCGGGACGTGGCGCTGGAGAGCCGGGGCCGCTTCAAGACCGCGGTGGTCGGCGACGGCAGGGCCCTGTCCCTGACCGGCGGCAAGGACGGCGCCCCGGTGGAGCCGACCGGCTCCACGGGGGTGAAGCCCAGCAGTGGTACTTCCAGAGCCGCGACGACGACTGAGACGCGCCCCGGAGCGGCTTTCGGCGGGGCGTGGACCCTGGCAGGACTGTGGCTGGCGAAGCGGCGCGGCTCACTGCCGTCCGGCGGCGGGCGTGATCGGCCCGCCCGATGCGCCAGCCCTCCATGCCCCGCCCGCCGCCGCCTGACCGCCACCTCGCGGCCGCCACTGACGCCGCACCGCTGTCCTCGGGTTGCGGCTCCGCCACGACCGCGGCCTCCGGCAGCCCTACCCCGTGCGGCACCCCGCCGCCGACCGCGCCCGGCGCGCCGCGGCCGACGACAGTTGCCCAGGGCGGGGCGCGGATCACCCGCTGTCAGCTTGAGTTGTCGGTTGGCCTGGCGTGTGCTGCCAGGCCAACCGGACTCGTTTCCTCCTGCCAGCGGTCAGATCCGGTACCAGGAGCGGAAGTCGGATCCAGGGGCGGGTTGGTCGATCGCCCAGGTGGTGCCTGCAACGTCGGTGGTCATGACGATCATGGCCCCGTTGTCGAGGAGTGTGACGCGCGGGTCTCCGGCGAAGGTCATGTTCGGGTTGCCGAGGTAGGCGCCGGTGCTGAACCCGGTGGTCGGGCCGCCCTGGCCGAACAGGGCGATGTGCCCGTTGCTCGTGCGGGCCACGATGTTGACGGTACCTCCGGCTCCGGCGGACAGCACGATGCTGGTGGCACCGCCGGTGCCGCCGCTGACGCTGATCCTGTACCACTCGCGGAACGCCGTCCCCGGCGCGGCCTGGTCGATGGCCCAGACGTCGCCGTTGACGTCGATGGCGGCCACGATCATGGTGCCGTTGGAGGCCGTGGTGACGCTCGGGTCCCCGGCGAAGACGGGCGAGGTGGTGCCGAGGTAGGCACCCGGGCTGTATCCGCTGGTGGGGCTGCCCTGGCCGAAGTAGCCGATGTGCCCGTTCGTCGTGCGGGCGAACAGGTTGGCGGTCCCGCCTCCCGCGGGCGACAGGACGGCCGCGGCGCGACCCGTGAGGCCGCCGCTGGCGCTGACCTTGAACCAGGCACCGAACGCGGCGCCGGGCGCGGGCTGGTTGGTCGCCCACAGGTCGCCGGCCGTGTCGACGGCGGTGACGATCATGCTTCCGTTGGCGGCGAGGTTGACGGCGGGGTCCTGGGCGAATACCGGCGCGGAACTGCCGACCGCCGCCGCGGGGCTGAAGGCCGAGGTGGGCCCGGTCTGGGCGTAGTCGACGATCTGGCCGGTACGGGTGCGGGCGAAGACGTGCACGGTGCCGCCGGAGGCAGGCGACAGGATCGGCGCGGGGTCACCGGTGTGGACGCCCGGGCCGCTGAGCGCGTACCAGTCGCGGAAGCCGCCGGTGGTGCTCGTCTGGTTGGTCGCCCACAGGCTGCCGTCGGCGTTGGTCTTGACCGCGACGAGGGTGCCGTCGGTGGCGCGTGTCATCGCCGTCGCCGGGCTGCGCAGGCTCTGCCCGCCGTCCAGCGCCGTGACGGTGTGCAGGTTGCCCTGGGCGGCCAGGCGCGGCTGCCCGAGCCCGGTGGGCGTGCCCGGGTACATCAGCAGGCAGCCGGTCGGGCAGGTGGTGGTCTGGGCGGTCCCGTCGGCGGTGTAGTAGGTCACCGGGGTGGCGGGGTCGGCCGGGGTGGTGGCGAGGACGTCGCCGGTGGTCTGCCCCGGGGTCGGGGTGAACAGCCGGTAGCCCTTGCCGCTGTCGGCGACGGTGCCGTGCAGGTTGCCCGGCGTCGTGACCAGGGGCCGGTGCTGGGGGTCGAAGCCGGTGGCGTAGACCGTGCCGTCGGCGGGGGCGCCGACCTGGTAGCCGCGGCCGTCGGCGTTGCGGGCGCCTAGGACGAGGCGGACGCGTCCGTACTCGGCGTCGTTCGGGTCGGTGGTGCTGCGTCGGGCGAGCAGGTCGGGGATGCCGTCGCCGTTGACGTCGCCGGGGGCGAGGACGTCGTAGTCGCTCCAGCCGGAGGCGGAGACGACGGTGCCGGGCTTCAGCTTGTTGGTGCCGGTCTCGGCGGCGAGGGGGCCTTCCACGGTGCCGCTGTAGAGGACGAGAGCGTCGCCGTCCTTGGCGATCAGGTCGTTCCCGGCACGACCGTCGAGGTTGCCGGTGGCGACGATCTGGCTGGTGCCGGACCAGTCGCCCCCGCTGGGGTGGACCAGCTCGGTGCGCTTGGACTCGTCGGGGGCGCCCAGGCCGTTGCCGGGGTAGAGGTAGAGCCGGGTGCCCTGCTTGACGAGGAAGTCCTCGTAGCCGTCCTCGGTCTGGCCCGGGTTCTGGTTGGTGAAGTTGCCCCGGTGGGTGATCAGAGCACCGGACCAGCCGGGGTTGGCGACGGTCCGGAGCTGGTCGAAGGTGCCGTCGCCGCGACCGGGGTAGAGGACGAGCTCGCCGGTGCTGGTGGCGGCCACCAGGTCGGCGTGCCCGTCACCGGTCAGGTCGCCGAGGCGATCGCGCAGAAGGGTCGGGTCGGTGGCGTCGCGGACGAACTCGGGGAACGCGGTCGTGATCAGCCTGGTGCTGGAGTTGGGGCCGCCGTCCGAGCCGTCGTAGGGGGAGAGGTTGCCTGCCTTGTCCATGGCCTGGACGGTGAGCCGGTTGGTCGGCCACATGGTGGGCGTGAGTGTGACGGTCGCGGTGCCGTCCGGGCCGGCGTTCACCCAGGTCCCGCCGCAGCCCTGGTTGACCACGGGCATCGGCTTGTTGAGGGAGTAGCAGAAGCCCTTCAGGCCGAACTGGTCGCTGGAGGCGAACTTGACTGTGCGCGGGGTGCGGGCGGGCACGTCCTCGACGTCGATGCTGTGGCCGTCCGCGGCGGTGACGGTCGGCTTGGACGGCGGAGTGCTGTCCACGTTGAAGCCGCAGTCGCGGCCGAAGCCCGAGCCGGCGATGCCGTCCTCGGCCTGGACGCGCCACTTGTAGCGGCCGCCGTCACGCATCTTGGCCCAGCCGAGCCTCGTGATGGCCCAGGTACCACTGGGAGCGGAGGCCCGGTCGACCAGGATGTACTGCCCGGTGTCGTGGTCCCAGACCTCGAACTTGGCGCTCAGGGCGACGTCGCTGTCCGGGTCGGAGATCCTGGCGGTCAGGACGACGTCGTTGCGGCCGACGGTGGGCCAGGCGGCCGGATCGCTGATGCACGGCACGTTGACGTTGCTGCTGCTGCCGGGCGTCCACTGGCTCTCCCAGGCCGCGTAGTCGTGGAGGACGGGGGGCCGGTTGTAGGTGACCTCGAGCCAGGGGTCGTTCCTGAAGCGCTTGTAGCTGTTCTTGTTGCCGAGGTAGTTGTCCGGGGTGCGCAGCCCGAAGGTGACGCTGTCGTCGCCCCGGTCGGCGACGCCTTGGACGACCTGGCGCAGGTTCTCGGTGCTGAAGTCCACGCCCTCCGCCCCGGGGCAGAAGCCGGGGTTGCCGTGGGCGAAGGCCTTGGCATCGAGCTGCCAGATCCAGGCGGCCTGTTTGTTCCAGGTCGGCGTGGTGCTGTTGATGGGGCCGGTCGCCCAGAGCTCGGTGTTGCCCGCCGCGGCCGCGTCGCAGCCCCAGGAGTGGGTCTCCACGGTGTGGAGGGTCGCCGACATGATGGTGGCCCCGGCCAGGCCGCGGGTGTTCATCTCGAAGTAGGAGCGGGTATTGCCACTGCCGTTGTAGCCGACGCGGGGCTCGTCCGGCGGGTTGTCGGAGTGCCAGCCGTTGCCGTCCGGGTAGGCGTCGTTGGGCGTGGCGGAGTAGACGACCGCCCAGCGGTTGCGCCAGCCGTCGGTGAACGTCGGGTCGATGACGACGGGGAAGACGGTGTCGGCGCCGTGCAGCAGGTCGGCGTCCGGGGTGATCCGCAGGGTGTCCGCGGTGATCTCGGTGGCCATCGTCTTCGGCGCGTGCTCGGCACCGGCGGCGGCGGCCGGGTCCGACGGTGAGGTGCTGTCGGCGGACGGGGCTGCTGCCAGTGCGGCCTTGGCCTTCAGCGGGGCGGCGGCGGTGGGCTGCTGCTGGGCGGCGGTGGCCGGGGCGTGGGAGTCCCACATCCGGGGGGCCTCCGCCGTGAAGACCGTGCCGCCGGCGGCGTCGGTCGCGGCGATCCGGCCGTCCTTGCCGGAGTTGAGGGTGATGCCCGCGGTCTTCAGGCCGTAGGTGACCTGGGCCAGGCGGGGGTCATTCGCGGCTTGGCGGGTCTTGACGATCAACTGGTGGGCGAAGCCGTCGGCCTCGGCGAGGACCCTCAGGTCCACCCCGGGCAGCACATCGCGGTACAGGGCTGTGCTGCCGTTCAGCTCGGGCTGCGGCAGCGGCGTCGGCCACGTGATGGCGAGGGACTTGCCGTCCTTCTGCATGGTGGCCAGCGCAGTGCTGCCGCCGGCGGAGAACGTCATCGGGAAGACGGAGGCCTTCGGTGCGATGCTGCCGTCGGAACGGCGCTCCAGCGTGGCGTCGGCCGGCTGCCACTGCCCGGCCACCTTGGCGCGGATCGGCCGCGCGTGCCGGCGCAGGGTGAAGCTGCCGTCCGGGTTCGCCAGGAGGTCGGTCGACTCGTCCTGCCGGCCCGCGACTTCCACAGGCTTTCCGCTCTGGTGCGCCTTCAGGACGGCGGCTTGTTCAGGTGTTGCTGCCTGAGAGGGGGCGGGGGAAATCCCCGTGTCGGCAAGGGCGGGTACATGGCCCAGCGCGGCGAGGCTCACGGAAGTCGCGACGATCAGAGCGGCTGCTGTTCTTCGGGTGGTTCGCGCTATTCGGTAGGTGTTGTGACGTTGCATCCCGATCGCTTTCTGTGTGGTTCGCAGGCGTCCCCATCATGCAAGTGGACGGTGACGGGCAGACGGGGGCGTTGGGGCGATCGTGATGGGTGGAGGGGGGAATCAGATGCAACATCGTGATCACTGTAGGTTCAGGGGCCTCCCTGGTAGCCAGAGATAAGCTGATAAATCACCCTTCTGGGACTCAGATCCGGGCCGAAGGGGCAGGACCCACAATGTGAAGGAGTTATAAAAGAGAGATAAAAGGCCTATGGGTCGGGCAGTTGGCGAACCATCAGGCGCATGCCGTCAGCCGCTCTTGGTAGCGTCCCGCCGGGTGCGATCGCACCCGCACAAGACGACCAAGAGGAAAGAAACGGATGCATCCATCCGAAGCGGGCGCATCGCCCGGACCGCGAAAGCGACGGTCCGAGGCAATAACACGCCCAGTGCTCCGTAAAGTTGTACCCATAGCCGTGACGGCTCTGATCGCCGCGGCTGTGCAGATTCCGGCCATCGCGGTAGCGGCCGGCAGCGAGTTCAAGCTGCCGCCCGTCCAGCAGGTCGAGTCCGTCCCGCTCTCCAAGGTCGAGGTGGAGCATCCGAAGGCGGCCCAGCCTCCGGCCGCGCCTCCGGCTGCGGCGTGGCCCAAGCCGGGGAAGGCCGAGGTCGACGTGCCGGCGGCCTCGGCGCCGAAGTCCTCGCCCCAGGGGAAGGCGCCCGGCCTGCCGCTGACCGTCACCTCCACCGGGTCGGACCCGGCGGCGGGCGGGCAGTCGAAGATCCGGGTGGGTCTGTCCGACCGCGCTGCGGCGGCCACTGTGGGTCTCGACGGTGTCCTGGTCGACCTAGAGCCGGTGGCGGGCAGCGCCACGCCGGACAAGGCCCGGGTCCAGCTGGACTACAAGGCCTTCCGCGAGGCGTTCGGGGCCGACTGGGGCTCCCGCCTGACTTTCGTCCAGCTGCCCGCGTGTGCGCTGACCACGCCGGACCAGCCGCAGTGCCGCACGGCCACACCGCTGGCCGCGTCGAACGACACCAAGTCCGGGACCCTGACGGCGGACGTCGCGGTGACCGCACCCGCTGGCCAGGTCTCCGCTGACGGCGCCGTCAAGGCATCGTTCGTCCAGGCGGCCAGCACGTCGGTTGCAGGAGGGACGGTACTGGCCGCCACGGCCGGGGCGTCGGGCCCGGAGGGCAGCTACAAGGCGACGTCGCTCTCTCCGTCCAGCACCTGGTCGGTGAGCGGCAACACCGGTTCCTTCAACTGGTCCTACCCCATCGCGGTGCCGCCGGTGCCCGGCGACCTGACCCCCAAGGTCGCCCTCGGCTACTCCTCCGGGGCCATCGACGGGCGTACCGCGTCCACCAACAACCAGTCCTCGTGGATCGGTGACGGCTGGGACTACAACCCCGGCTTCATCGAGCGCAGTTACACCGCCTGTGCGGGCGACAAGGGTTCGGGCAGCAACGCTCCCGACAAGAGCGGTGACCTGTGCTGGAAGTCCGACAACGCCACGGTCTCGCTCAACGGCAGCAGTTCCGCGCTGGTGCGCGATGACACGAGCGGTACGTGGAAGCTGTCGAACGACGACGGTTCGCGTGTGGAGAAGCTCAACGGCAGCGCGTCGGACACCGCCAACGGCGACACCGACAACGAGTACTGGAAAGTCACCACGACCGACGGCACCCAGTACTTCTTCGGCAAGAACCGCCTGCCCGGCTGGAGTACCGGCAAGCCTGAGACCGGCGCGGCCCTGACCGTCCCGGTGTTCGGCAACCAGCCCGGCGAGCCCGGATACGCCCCGGCGTTCAAGGACTCCTCGCGGGAGCGGGCCTGGCGCTGGCAGCTGGACTACGTCGTGGACCCGCACGGCAATGCGGTGGCGTACTTCTACGACCAGGAGAAGAACGCCTACGCCAAGAACAGTGGCGCCGTCACCAGCACTCCCAAGGCCGATGCGGTCTACACCCGTGCCGCCACGTTGAACCGCATCGAGTACGGCCACCGGACCGGCCAGGTCTACAGCGCCTCGCCCGCGGGCAAGGTCACCTTCAGCACCGCCGACCGGTGTGTGTCGACCGACTGCTCCTTCACCAAGGCCAATGCCGCGAACTGGTTCGACACCCCGGTCGACCAGTCCTGCGATAAGGACCAGGACTGCCGCAACAGCTCCCCGACCTTCTGGTCCAAGAGGCGACTGACGGGCATCAGCACGCAAGCCCTGCAGGGCAACGGCAGCTACCAGGACATCGATGCCTGGAGTCTGGACCAGGACTTCCCCGCCACCGGTAGCAGCGGCGGCCGGGCCCTGTGGCTGAAGTCCATCACCCGCACGGCCAAGGCCGGCGCCGCCCAGCTGGCCCTCCAGCCGGTGACCTTCGGTCACGGAAACGACCCTCTTCCCAACCGGGTCGACTCCGCCGAGGGCCGTTCGCCGCTGTACCGGTTCCGGATCAACCGGATCACCTCCGAGACCGGTTCGAACACCGACGTCACGTACACCGGCATCGACTGCGTCGCCGGTGCTCTGCCCACTCCGGACAGCAACACCAGGCGCTGCTACCCCTCCTGGTGGACCCCCGAGGACGGGGGTGAACCGGTCCTCGACTGGTTCCACAAGTACCTCGTGGAGAAGGTCACCGAGCACGACCTGGTCGCCGGCTCAGGATCCCCCGACAAGGTCACCGGCTACGAGTACCTCGACGGGGCCGCCTGGCGGCGCGACAACTCCGAGTTCACCCCGGACAAGGATCGCACCTGGAACGACTTCCGCGGCTACCAGCGGGTCCGCACCCGCGTCGGCGACTCCGAGAAGAGCCTGACCGAGTCCGTTTACTTCCGCGGTATGGACGGTGACACCCTCGCCAACGGCCAACCCCGCCCCGTCAGCCCCCTCCAGGGCATCAAGGACAGCAACGAACTCGCCGGCTACGCCCGTGAGGCAATCGTCTACGACGGTGACGGTGGCAGGCCGATCACCAGCACGGTGAACAACCCCTGGGTCCGAGGCACCGCGAGCCGGGCGGTGAAGGCCCTGCCCAGCAAGGACGGCAAGCCCACCGCCACCCCGCCGGGCGAGACCGGCCGGCCCGAGGCCGCGGCCCTGCCCCCGGTGACCGCCACGATGGTCCGCACCGAGAGCACCACCACCAAGGCGCTCCAGCCGGACGGCAGCACCGCCCGTACTGTGCGGTCGAGCAGCACCTTCGACGACTACGGTCAGGTCACGACCGTCTCTGACGAGGGCGACACCAACGTCACCGGCGACGAGCAGTGCACCCGCACCACCTACGTCAAACCGGACACCGCCAACTGGCTCATCTCCTACCCGCAGCTCGTGCAGACCACCAGCACGCTCTGCTCGACCGCCGCCACGCCGACGACCGTCACGAGCGAAGCCAGGACGGCCTACGACGGCAAGGCCTTCGGGTTGGCACCGGAGGCGGGTAAGGGCTACGCCACCACGACGGAAGCCCTGGACCGCTACGACGGCGCCACCCCGCACTACGTGACGGTCGGCACCACCGCGTACGACCAGTACGGGCGGGCCATCTCTGTCAAGGACGTCAACAACGCGGAAACCACGACGTCCTACACCCCGGGGAGCGGCTCCCAGGCCACCGTCGTCCAGTCCACCAACCCCAAGAAGTTCACGACCACCACCACCTACGACGGCCTGCGCGCCCTGCCGGTGAAGGTCGTCGACGCCAACAACCGCACCACGTACGTCGACTACGACGCCATGGGCCGCACCACCGCCGTGTGGAACCCGGGGCGGGACAAGAGCGCGTCGGCCAACGCGACGTACACGTACACGATCGAGCCGGGCAAGCAGCCCGCCGTCACGACCAGGACGCTGCTGGAGAACGGTGACTACCGCACCGGCATCTCCCTGTACGACGGCCTCCTGCGTCCGCGCCAGGTCCAGGAGCAGGCATACGACGTCGACGGCGGCCGCAACATCACCGACAGCTTCTACGACAGCCACGGCCGGGTCTACCGCGCCAACGCGGCGTACCACGCCGACGGGGCCCCGGCAGCGGCGCTGTGGATCGGCCTGGACAACAAGGTCCCGTCCCAGACGGAGACCGAGTTCGACGGCCTCGACCGGCCCACCGCCAGCATCTTCAAGTCCCTGAACATGGAGAAGTGGCGTACCACCACCCGCTACGGGGTGAACTGGGGTGCGACCACCCCGCCCGCCGGCGGAACACCCACGCTCACCATCACCGACGCCCACGGGCGTACCTCCGAGGTCCGGCAGTACAAGAGCGGGAGCCCGGACTTCGACGCCCCCGCGTCGGCCTACGAGACCCTGAGGTACTCCTACAACCCGGCCGGCAAGCTCACCCGGTTCACCGATGCCGCGGGCAACGCCTGGACCTGGGAGTACGACCTGCTCGGCCGCCAGACCAAGGCCGTCGACCCGGACAAGGGCACCACCACCAGCACCTACAACACCGACGGCACACTCGCCACTGTCACGGACGCCCGCGGCAAGACGCTCGCCTACGCCTACGACGTCCTCGGCCGCAAGACGGCGATGTTCGACGGCTCCACGAGCGGAACCAGGCTGGCCGAATGGGCCTTTGACACCCTGCCTGGCAGCAACGGTATGGCCACTGGCAGCACCCGCTGGGAGAACGGCAAGGCCTACACCACCGGCATCACCGGGTTCGACGGCGCGGCCCGGCCCACCGGAACCACCGTCACCATCCCGGACAGCGAAGGACTCCTCGCCGGCACCTACACCATCTCCCAGACCTACACGCCCAACACCGGCCTGGCCGACACCACGACCTACCCGGCCGGCGGCGGACTCCCGCAGGAGGGCATCCACCGCAACTACACCCTGCTGGGCCTGCCCACCACCGTCAGTGACGGCGGCAACCAGGTCTACTCGCAGGGCAACTCGTACAGCGCGTACGGTCAGCTCACGCAGAGCATCGTCGGCCGCTTCGGCTCCGGTGCCGTTCAGACTTACGTCTACGAGGACGCCACCCAGCGCCTAGCGCAGGCCCGGACCGACGGCTACTCCACACCGCAGGTCCTCAACAACAAGACCTACACCTACAACCCGGTCGGCAATATCACCCGGGTTCGCGACGACCGTGGCAACCCCGTTGTCACGGACACCCAGTGCTACACGTACGACTTCGCCCAGCGCCTGACCAACGCCTGGTCGGCGACCGACAGCTGTGTCGCGGAGCCGACCCCGACCAACGGCCCCCATGTCGGCGGAGTCGACCCGTACTGGAGCAGCTACACCTACGACGCGGCCGGCAACCGGACCCAGGCGACCAACCGCAGCTTCGGTGCCGCTCCCGGTCCGCTGATGGACACCGGCAAGGTGACCTCCGTCGCCATCGCCGGTGACGGTCAGACCGCCTCCGTCGCGATCTCCGACGGCCAGGTCTACCTCGCCCAGCAGCGTGCCGACGGCACGTGGGCCAACTTCGAGAACCTGCACAAGACCCAGGCCGGGCCTCTGCCCGCCGCCGTCGAGTACGTCGCGGCGGCCTGGGCCGACAACACCCTGCAGATCATGGCCGTCGCCGGCGGCAGGGTGTGGCACACCCTGCGCGGTCCCGACGGCAAGTGGGGAGGGTGGGGCGACGTCACCAGCGTGGTCGGCCCCATCGCCAACCCGAGCCAGCTCTCGCTGTCCGCCACCGCCTCCGGTCTGGAGGTCCTCGCCCTGTCCGACGGGACGCTCAAGCACACCCTGCGCAATTCCAAGGGCGAATGGGGGGGCTGGGGCAACGTCTACGGCGAGACCGGCAGCCTCACCGGTGCCACCCGCGTCACCAGCGCGGCCACCGGCTCCGGCCTTGAGGTCATCGTGATCGCGGGCGACAGGCTCTGGCACACCGTGCGCTTCGGCAACGGGATATGGCAGAAGTGGGGTGACGTCTACGGTGCTACCGGTGCGCTCACCTCGCCCGCCAACCTCACCGCCACCGCGACCGGCGCCGGCCTCGAAGTCGCCGTCATCGCGGGCGGAAACATCTGGCACACCATCCGCAAGCCCGACGCCACCTGGGCGGGCTGGGGCAACGTCAGCCAGGTCGTCGGCCAGCTCGACCAGCCCACGTCCGCGGCGGTCGTCAGCTCCGGCGGTGACCTGAAGCTCATCACGGTCGCCGGCGGGGCGATCAACTACAGCAAGCGGGCCTACGCCACCGGCAGCTGGCTGCCCTGGGCGCAGCTCACCCAGATCCCCGAGAACCCGCCGAGCGACCAGACCCAGCGCACCTCCACCTACCCCGCTGCGGGAGGCACCCGGCCCCACGCCCTGTCCCGGGTCGACATCACCGGGACCGGTGCCCGGACCGACACCTTCACCTACGACGAGGCCGGCAACACCGTCCGCCGCGTCACCGCCGACGGCGACCAGACGCTGGACTGGGACACCGAGGGCCACCTCGCCAAGTCCACCACCGCGGGCAAGAGCACGACCTTCCTCTACGACGCCAACGGCAACCGCCTCCTGCGCCGTGAGCCCGACGCGGTGACCCTCTACCTGGACGGCCAGGAGCTCAAACTCGACAAGACCGCCAACAAGGTCACCGGCACCCGCTACATCGCTCTCGCCAACGCCACCGTCGTCAAGGCCTCCGACGGCAGCCTCAACTACCTCATCAACGACCAGCAGGGAACCGCCCAACTCACCATCAGCGCCGACAACCTCTACACCCGAGGCGACACCACGCCCTTCGGCACCCCCCGAGGCAAGAAGCCGGCCTCCTGGCCCACCGAACGCGGCTTCGTCGGCGGCACCAACGACTCCACCACCGGCCTCACCCACCTCGGTGCCCGTGAGTACGACGCGGCCAACGGCCGCTTCATCTCGGTGGACCCGGTCCTCGACCTCACCGACACACAACAGATCAACGGCTACGCCTACAGCAACAACAACCCCGTCAACCTCACCGACCCGAGCGGACTGCGCCCCGAGGGAATCTGTGGCGGCTTCGGCACTTGCTACGACAGCAAGGGCAATATCAACACCGAAACATTCCACCGCGAGTCCGACGGTACCTATACCGAGGAATACTGGAACCACTGGAGTGGAAATAAGGAGCACCCCAATGTCGTAAGCCCGCACATGCACATCATCTACCGCGGCGGATCGGTCAAGCAGAACGTCCACGGGATGTTCGACTCGCTTCAGTACATTCCCGGGCTGAACGCCGTAGGCGTTGCGGGGTCCACCATCATGGACGCCGCTGACGGCAACTACATGAGCGCGGTCCAGAACCTCGCGGGGGCCATCCCCGGTGAGCGCCTCTTCGCGATGGCCGGAAAGGCTGGGAAAGCCCTCGCGGCGGCCGACAAGGCCCAAGACGTGGCCGACGGCACTGCCAATGCGCTGTCGATCCTCTCCTGCGATGAATCCCAGATGGGCGCCACGCATAGCTTCCCGCCCGGCACGCGTGTTCTCCTGGCTGACGGCACCACCCAGACCATCGAATCCCTCAAACTCGGAGACCAGGTCCAGGCAACGGACCCGACAACGGGAGAGACCGATTCGAAGTCGGTCATCCGTACCATCCGGACGCCGGATGACGAGCACTTCACCGACCTGCAACTCCAGGCCAACGACTCCAACGGCGAGCCCGGAGCAGTAGAGAACCTCACCAGCACCCAGCACCACCCCTTCTGGGACGAGACCACCCGCCAGTGGACCAACGCTGCCGAACTCACCCCCGGCGACACGGTCCGTACTATAGACGGCCGCACTCCCACCATCCTGGCAGTAAGGAACTACGACACCGCCCCTCAGGTCGCCTACGACCTCACCATCGCCGACCTCCACACGTACTATGTGCTCGCAGGCATCACGCCGGTCCTCGTCCATAACTGCAATCCGGAGACCGCCGAGCAGGATGTTCAGAAGGCCGTCCAAGATGCCTTCCCGAACCGCAATGTCAGGCAGGGGCTGAAGATCCATCGCCCGGATGGTTCGGAGCTTACCGATCACGATGTCTATGACGACGACTTCGTGTGCGAGATCACTTGCGGGAAGGGCGCAGGTAAGGTCGGCCAGGTGGCAGATCGATTGCTTCCCAGTCTGAAGGATGGTCAGCGTCTAGCCGTCTATGGGCCGAATCTGCGCCCGGGGCCGGCGGCGAGAATTACCGAGCTTGGAGTGCCAGTGTTTCGAAATATGGATGATCTGCTGGAGTGGATTGGTCCGGGTAGAGGCTAATGGAGACAATCGCCCTGGTCTTCCCTGACACGTCCGTGACCTTGGAGTCGCTGGCTGCGGCCTTGACTAGTTGCGGTGACGTAGTACTTAATGGCAAGGTCATCGCGGTCCGATTCGATGCATCTCGGGTGTATATCGTCGCGGACGTCATATCGCACCTCGAAGACATCTTCGAAGAATGGCCCGAACATCTAGTTCCCGGCGGCCCGGTGGCGATTTTCAGTCTGGACTATCGAAATAAAGAGGATGCGGTAGAGGTAATTTCAACTCTGGCGCAGCTATTCCCAGTCGTGATTGACACCAACTTTGGATACGTGGGTCCCGGTCTGGGATTTAGGGTTCAAATGCTCGATCATCGCAAGTAGTCTCGATGTGCGAAAGTTGAACATAGGGATGGTTTCCGCCTTATCTATACGGCTTTCGCAATGACCCCGGAAGGCCCAGCGGACTAGTTTCCGCTGGGCCTTCCGGGGCGTCTGACGGCAGTAGTTGACGGCAACGTCAGACGACGAGTTCGAGGCCCTGTTCCAGGAGGAGTGTCGCGGTCGAGTGCCTCAGGTCGTGGGTACGCCGTGAGGCGCTGTGGTTCGAGTGGAGGTGAGAGACCTTCGCCGCTGATCCTGTCGCAGCAGGGCGGTGGAGCTGAGGGCAGCCTGATCCGGGTGACGCCGGGGAGGGTGGGAGCAGCCCTGACAAAGCCGGGACGGGCCAGTACTGCCAGATGGTTCGGGTTCGGCGAGCGGGACGGAGAGGAGTACGCGAGGAACCGGCGTGTGACACCCCCTTGATCAGGCACCGGCTCGAATCTGGCGGATCTGGGCTGGGAGCGGTGCGTATCCCGTTGAGCGGTGTGGGCGGGTAACTCCGGGGACGGTAGGCATAAGTCGTCCGGGAGGCCACGAGGAAGGTCTGCGGCGTACTCGTGGCGATGCCGCAGGGGCATAGTCGGGCTCCTGCTTCGTCGAGCGAACCACAGTGAACACGGGAACCGTCCCGGGTCTTGCCTTCCGCGTCGTGTCCAGCGGCGTTGGTGGGGCTGGGCGCGTCGACCGCTGATCGGTCCGGGGGGCGGAGTCGCCGTAGTACTCCGAGGCCGGGAAAGCCGGCCGCATGGGGAAGGGCGGCAGCGGTTTCGAGAGGGGAAGAACTCTGCAATGCCGGAAGACGCGTCGCCGAACGGCGGTGCTCCGGCCGGGCCAGGGGTGAGGGTATCGGAGATGCAGGTCAAGCTTCACCGTTGGGTGGCCTTGGGGGCGGTGAGGTGGCCCCCGGGTGGGCCCGGCCCGCTGTGACGTCCTCGCCCCGCGGCTTCCGCGCTAGTACTCCAGCTGTAGATCGCGATCTTGCTGGTTGAGGCCGTCAGCGAGCAGGTTCGAGACTCCCGGGACCGATGCGGGTGATCGCCAGTAACCTGCCTGCGTGGCTGATGCTTCGGACAAACAACGCCTGCTGGACGCCGGGTACGAGCGTGTATACGTCGAGCTCGACTGGTACGACGGACCTCGTGGAGGAGTCGCTGACGTCGACGGGGCGGCGCACTACTTCCGGGCTGTACATGACTACCCCCGTCCTGACGCTCCTGACGACGAGTACCTCGTGTGGCCTGTGAGCGGACCTGTCCTCGCGCTGGAGCGAGAGCAATGGGCGATCTTCGCCTCGTGGAGTACACGCCGCGAGGCGGGCTGCGCCAGCGCCGCCGGCCACCCCGGGAACGGCGGAATCGATACGCGGTACGACGAGCTGGAAGCACAGCTGGCGCCGTATCGCGAAGTACCAACGCAGGTACGGCGGGCGGTCGCTGAATGGCGGCCCATCGCTGGGCCCCGCTACCACGTCGAAGGTGTCGGCTGCATGGTCAAGTGGTCCGACAAAGACGGCCACCGTTGATCATCGGGTGTTGTGTGGACATCCCAAGATCGATCGGTGGCCGTGGGTCGCAGCGTAGACCCAGTCCGGTGGCAGTCGGGTTTCGAGGACCTGATGGCACGGGTGGCGGGCCGGTTCGCCCGCGTGGAACCGCGCCGCCGGGCACGGGCGTTCGTCCTGGGCCTGCTCGCCGACCTGCCGAGGAAGAACTGCTGGACGATCGCCGAACACGCCGGTGACGCCAGTCCGGCCGGCATGCAGCACCTGCTCAGCCGCGCGTCCTGGAACGCCGACCACGTCCGCGACGACATACGGGACTTCGTCGTCGAGTACCTCGCCGACCAGGAGGCCGTGCTGGTGGTGGACGAGACCGGCGATCTGAAGAAGGGCACCGCGAGTGTCGGCGTGCAACGCCAGTACACCGGGACCGCGGGACGTATCGAGAACTCCCAGGTGGCGGTCTACCTTGTCTACTCCTCCTCGGTCGGGCACGCCGCCATCGACCGGCGCCTCTACATCCCGCGCTCCTGGACGCAGGACCTGGACCGGTGCCGGGCGGCGGGCGTCCCCGAGGAGCTGAGGTTCGCAACCAAGCCCGCCCTGGCCACCGAAATGATCGCCCAGGCTCTGGACGCCAACGTGCCGGCCGCCTGGGTCACCGGCGACGAGGTCTACGGCAGTGACCCGCACCTGAGCGCAGAGCTGGAGAGGCGCCAGATCGGTTATGTCCTGGCCGTCTCGCGCAAGCGGCCGATCGCCACCCACGCGGGCGTCTTCCCGGCCGGCGTACTGGCCCACGGCCTGCCGAAGAAGGCCTGGCAGCGGCTGTCGGCGGGAGCGGGAGCCAAGGGCCACCGCTTCTGCGACTGGGCCCAGGTCGACATCGACAGCGCGCCGGGCAGCACGGGCTACCGGTGGCTACTCGTCCGACGCAACCGGCGTACCGGTGAACTCGCTTTCTACCGCTGCTACTCGGCCCGCCTGGTCCCGCTGAGCACACTGGTCAAGGTGGCCGGGCGCCGCTGGACTGTCGAGGAGACCTTCCAAGCCGCCAAGAGCCTGGCTGGACTGGACGAGCATCAGGTCCGCCGCTGGACCTCCTGGCACCGCTGGACCACCCTCGCCATGCTCGCGCACGCCTTCCTCGCAGTCGCAGCGGCCATCGAACGGGTCGGCATGACGACACCGCCAGGGCTCGCCCCACTGACGTGCAGCGAGATCCGACACCTCTTCGCGGCATTCGTCACCCAGCCCGCCCGCGACCTGGCGCATCGACTCCGCTGGTCCGACTGGCGCCGGCGACACCAAGCCCGTGCCCGCGCCAGCCACTACCGGCGACAGGCCGCACAACAACCGTGATCAAGATCTACAGCTGGAGTACTAGACGGCGGCCGGAGGAGCACCCGAAGGTCGCTTGACGATGTACGTACATCAACCTGTTTCCGCCGGCCGTGAATTCCCGGCATATCCGCAGGCAGAAGCGAATCTGACGATCGTCTTCGGGATTCCTGCCCGCCATCCGCCAGGGCGCCTTTGTCCGCTTTATTCTGTCGGCGCTCGGCAAGGGCTGGTCGATCCCGGCGGCGAGTGACACTCTCTTCCGTTGTCGGCGATACGGGGCCGCGAGGGCCGGGGAATCGGCCCGGCGCGGGCCGGTCATTTCGCATCGCCAGGTCGCAACGATCCGTCAGTCGAATGGGACAGGGAGAGCGGTACTTCCATGAATCTTCGTATCAGCAAGCGAATTGCCGCGGTGACACTCGCCGCCGCCACCGTGGTCGGCGGAGGCGTCGTCGCCGCCTCGCCCGCCAGCGCCATCGGCCCCGTGCAGTGCCCCGGTGGCGGGGCGAAGGCCTACGGCATCGAGCTGTGGATGTCGGGCTGGCAGCTCTGCTATGCGGGCAGCGTGGGGGCCATCTACCCCAACGTCGACGGCGTGAACCTGGTGACCTCGCAGTGGAACAACGGCATCATCACGGCGAACGGCACGCCGTACAACCTCTACGCCGGCGGAAGCCTCAGCTTCACCAGCGCGCACGTTTCCGAAGTGCAGATCGTGTGATTCCGCCAGGGGCGGCGGGCGTCCTCCGGATGCCCGCCGCCCGCTTTTCTCCGTTTCTCTCCAGGGAGGAGAAGAATTCCGATGGCGATGCCACCGCGGGGACGCGCCCCGTTCGCGCTCACCGTTCTGGCCGTGGCCGTGAGTTCCCTTTCCGCCTGTTCCGGTGGAGGCCAGGCGAATTCCGGCCCGCCGCCGACAGGGCAGGTGCCGGTCATCGACCGGCCGGAGCAGATCACCCTGCCCCTCGACGGCTACAAGCCGACCGCCGAACAGGCGGTGATGATCAGTCGGGCCTCGCACCTCGTCACGGCCCGCTGCATGAAGGACTTCGGCCTCCAGGCCCCGGAGGAGAGCTACGACGCCTTCACCCAGGCGGCGACGGCGGCCCGGGAACGGACCCAGCTCTACGGGTACTTCGCCCCGGCGAAGGCGGCGGAGAAGGGGTACGACCGGAACCAGGTCATCCCCGATTCCACCCTCTCCCCGGACGTCACCTCGGTGCTCTACGGAGCGGACCCCTCGGGGAAGCCGGTCACGGGCTTCAATGGCAGGCCGGTGCCCAAGGGCGGCTGCTGGCAGGCCGGCGCGGACGCGCTCGGCGGGCCGCCGCCGGTGCCGGGCACCGCGCAGGGTCTGCCCGACAAGGGCCCCCGGATCCCCCTCACCGACCCGCGCCTGACCGCCGCGTACGCGCAGTGGAGCGCGTGCATGAAGGGGAAGGGCTACAGCTACGCCAACCCGGCGGACGCCTACAGCGACCGCAAGTGGGGCGCGGCGGGCGCCACCCCCGCGGCGGGCACCACCCCCGCCGCCGGGACGCCGCCCCCGCGCAGCCCCGATGAGGTGCCGACGGCCGAGGCCGACATCGCCTGCAAGATCTCCCTGAACACGGTCGGCCGGCTCGTCGCGGTGGAGACCGCCTACGACAACCAGTACATCGCGAGGAACGCCGACTCCCTGCGGAGCTTCGCCCAGCAGCTGAGCGCGCGGACGCAGCGGGCCCAGGCCGTCATCGCGCAGGACGGCGCCGTCGGCCAGGGAGCGCCGCCCGCGGTGGTTCAGCCCGGGTAGTCGATGGCGTTCAGGGCGAGGTCGTCCATCAGGCGCTCCCTGAAGAGCCACCCGCCGTCGACGCGGACCACCGTGTCGTTGAACCGGCCGTAGGCCGCGACGTGCGGCGTCTGGGTCCGCGGCTCGAAGGCGGCGATGACGACCATGTAGCTCCAGACCGTCGCGGTGTCCGCGTCGACCTCGGTGACGGTCGTGTTGGTGCTCATGTGCCGGTTGCCGGCGCGGCTGGGGCCGTAGTCGTCGAGCCACTGGGCGAGCGCCTCGCGGCCGGTCGTCGTCCCCGTGTAGTTGGTGAGGCTGCCGTCCTCGGTGAAGGTGTCGGCGAAGCCCTTGAGGTCACCCTCGTCGACGGTCTTCCAGTAGCGGGCCAGCAGTTCGTGGATCTCGAAGCGGTCGGCTGCGGTGATGCCGGACATGCGGGTGCTCCCTATCCGAGGTCTGTCCGAGGTTGGTTCGAGGTTGGTTCGAGGTTGGTTCGAGGCCGGTGCGGGACCGGTTCGAGGTCGGTGCGGGGTCTACCTGAGGTTTCCGCGGGCGAAGGCGGCGAAGACGCCCTCGCCGCCCATCGCGTCGAAGAACGCGGCGGCGTGCTCGCTCTGCCAGCTGCCGAGCAGCCGCGTCAGCGCCGGGACGACGGTGAGCAGCTCCGCCCCGGCGGCCCGCAGGGTGTCGCGGCTGTTGGCGGCGGAGGTGCGCGTGCCGGCCGCCGACACGTCGAGCAGGACGGCGACGCCGAAGCCTTCCTCGATCGCGGACAGGACCGGCGGCACCAGGCACACCTCGGTGGTCAGGCCGCCGACGAGGAGGTTCTCCCGACCGGTCGCACGGACGGCCTCGACGAACGCCGGGTCGTCCCACGCGTTGATGACGCCCGCGCGCCGCACCCGGGCGGCGTACGCGGCGGGCACGAGGGTCTCGAGGTCGGGCAGCAGCGGGCCCTGCTGACGGTCCTCGAGGCTGCTGGTCAGGACGACGGGGACGCCGACCGCCGCCGCGAAGCGCACGATCGTGCGCACCCACATCGTCAGCTGGTCGCGTTCGTCCTCGCCGGCCAGCTCGCCGGCCCACCCGATCGTGCCGACCTGGTGGTCGATCAGGACCAGCGCGGTGTTGTCGATGGTGAGGGGGATCCGGGGCGCGGTCATGACGCCCTCACCCGCCGGGGCGATCCGTGTCGAACCGGGTCATATCCGCCCGGACACGCCTATCTGCACTCATGTGCCTACAGTAAGTGACGCCTCGGCGTCTGCGGCCCGATCCACGAGCGGGGCGGGGGTGTCGCCGCCGGGACGGTGGCGGACCCGGCAGTGGACGAGGCGTTCGGGGCGTTCGGGGTGTTCGAAGCGGCGCTGACCGTGCCGGGCCGTTGCGCGGGAAGTCGGCCGGTCCGACTTCCCGCCCCGAGCCCGCCGCGGGGGGGTTGGCCCAGCCGCCCCGGTTGGCCCCGCGGCGCAGCGGGTGCGGCATTGGCGCGTCGGCCTG